>DATBRZ010000255.1:0-4246 GCA_036560025.1 Gemmatimonadaceae bacterium
GATCGTGGAGTCCATCAGCGGCAGAAACGCCGCGGGCGGGAGGAGGACGAGGATCGCCGCCGCAGACGCGAGCGCGATGGGATTTCCCGTCTCCGAATGCCGGGCGAGAAGCCGATCGCACCGGTGACACTCGGCGATCCCACCGGGCGGAAGGGAGGGGATGACCTGCGTCGCGCCGCAGTCGGCACAGGTGATGGTCACGCTAAATCATGGCGGGCTGTGCAAGAGCGGGGCCTGTCGTTTTCCCCCAAACCTCCCCTCCTTCCTATCCCATAAAATCAGGCACGCCAATGCCTGGGCGAAACGATCCGTGTTTTTGCGGCAGCGGGAAGAAGTACAAGAAGTGCCATCTTGCTCTCGAGCAAGCTACTGCCGCCCGCTCACCGGTGCACGATCTCGACGAGCGAGTCTCCACATCCATGCTCAGTTTCGGCGCCGCACGATTCGGCGAGGACTTCGAGCGGCACGTCAAGACGCTGCCCAGCACGCTTCCTTTCGACGAGATTCAGCGATTCGCACTCCCATTCCTGCTGTACGAAGCCCCTCTTGATGGCCGTCTCGTCGCGGAGACGTTTCTCAAAGAGCAGGCACGGATGCTCTCGGAACGGGAGCGAGAATGGATTGAGCGGCAGCTCCAGGCGTGGCTCACAATCTGGGAAGTCACCGCGGTTAATCCCGGCCGCACCGTCTCGCTAGTCGATCGCATCACCGGTCAACCGCGGGAGGTCGAGGAGGTTTCTGCCTCACGCTCGCTCAGACCACTCGACCACGTCCTCGGGCGCGTCACTGACTTCGAGAACAGCTCCCTCCTCTGCGGGATGCATCCGTACCCGCTCCCGCCACGCGCGGTCGAGGAAGTAATCGCCGCGATGCCACGAGAGGCGAACACGATCGAGACTCTTCGCAACTACGAGAGCGCTTCACTTCTGCTCCGCCTTTGGGAACAAGCTGTCAACCGTCTCATCGAACGACACAGCCGGCCGCCGGACCTCCAGAACACTGATGGAGATCTTCTGATACTCGTCGTCGACCACTTCCGCTTTGATCCAGCGCACCGACGCGAGATCGAGCACGCGATTTCAGCGCTACCGGGGATCAGCGCCGGAGAAGCGAACGCAGATGCGACAGAGTTCCACATCCTGAGGCCGGATGAAACGGTCATCGGATCACTGACAGTCGGCGACGGATCGCTGCGCGCATCCACGAATTCCGTTCGGCGCGCAGATGACTTGAGGATCAGAGTGGAAAAGGCGGCCGGACAGATGATTCAACATCGTGCCCGTGAGCTGGCGGACCCTCTCCACGAATTTGGCAAAGCAGGAACCGCGATCACCGAAGACCTCCCGCCCGATCCAGAATTCGACGAAGTCATCCGTCAGCAGAAAGAGAAGCATTACGCATCGTGGCTGGACGAGCCGGTGCCCGCATTGCAAGGAAAGACTCCGCGCCAGGCGGTGAAGAGCAAGCGCCACCGGAAAGAGCTGGAACTGCTCTTGCGCGATCTCGAACACATAGAAGGCCGACTACCGCCATCCCAGCGATTTGATGTGAATGTACTCTACGGAGCTCTCGGAATGGATCGCAGGAAACAGACCGCAGCACAAGTCACCCGCAAGAAAACGGGTCACGGAAAGCGAGAGAAGACACGCCGGATCATTGACGCGATTTTTGGAGAAGACGCAAACGAGGAACTTGGCGATCTGTTGCGCAAAGCCGATCCTCTCGAAGCGCGCCACTATCTCCTGGAAAAGCTTCGAGACGACTACCAGGTATCCGATGGGTTTACCGCACTGATGATTCTCGACCGGATTGGTGTCGGCGCGGAGCTCCAGCGGTTCTCGGCATTGGTTCTCGATTCCACCGCGCCGATTGGCGCAAGAGCCGCGGCCCTCAATGTCGTCAGCGGCGAAGACGAACCGCTCGCCGATCGCCTCATGAATCAATTGGGACCAGAGGAAGCGAAGCGACTGGCAGAGGAACCGTTACGGGAAATGATGAAGATGATTCTCACGGATGCAGACTTCGCGTCGATGCCGGTCTCTTTCTTTGGCGAATCCGGCGAGGACTGGGAGCGAACTTTCGATCGCGTGGAGTCGCTTCGGTGTGAATTCGGAGTAAGTGCCGCCACCTTCTACGAGTGGCTGGTTCGCGCGGAATGGCTATCTTCACGAATGCGCGACGAGATCCTCGACGCGGTGACGGCGGAGGGCGGCGAGCTGGGAGCGCTGCTCATCGATCAGCTTCGCGAAGAGACGAAAGATCGCGGCGAACGCGCCCGGCTGCAGGGCGCTCTGACTCGCATTCGAACAGCGATCGCCGGCGGGCAACCGGCCCCATTCTCCTATGAGGGATACGCGATTCTCGAGCCGTTCGATTTTTTTGGCCACTTTGGTGCCACGGTCGTACAGGAGTGGTCGGCGAACGAGTACCTCGCCGCTCAGCTGATCGTCGATTCCCGAGGCGCGGCGATCGGAGGCGCTGGTTTCGAAACCGAGGACACCGTCGCGAGGCTCGAATCGGATGACCTGGTGGCCCGGACCGACGCGGGAGTTGCTGCATCTCTCGTTCGTCACGCGCTGCGGAACCGAGTTCGTGCCGATCAACACGACGGCGCCACGGAGGCAGCGATTCGCGTTTTTCAACGGGTACCGGTCAAGCCGGTGCCCTCTCCTGAACCGGCAAACATCGATCGCGATGCGTTTGAAGCCCTGTTCGCCCGTAAGGAGTACGAGACCTGGTTCTTCGTGGACGAGGAGCTGGGATCGGCGAAGATTCTGATTCCGACGGTCGAGCCCGACCGCCGCTGGTACAAACGGACGATCGCCAAGCTGAACCGGCCGAAGATCCGGCAGCGTCTTCGGAGTCAGACCGAGTACATGAGCCGCTGGCATTTCCTTCGCGGCGAGAAGACGGAAGCCTCGCTGATGGCGCGACTTTCCGCGGATCTCAACAAGGGATTCGAAAGCAGTCCGCTGGTAAAAGCGATGCTCGAACGTGTAGTTGGACTTCATAAGCCGATCCCGCGCAAGGAGATGTCGGCCACCTCGGA
The DNA here is from genome assembly GCA_036560025.1 of Gemmatimonadaceae bacterium. GTDB lineage: Bacteria > Gemmatimonadota > Gemmatimonadetes > Gemmatimonadales > Gemmatimonadaceae > UBA4720. Next base: position 3,050 of record DATBRZ010000255.1, read on the forward strand.
TGCAATCGTGGAGGCAGTAGAGTCGGGTAAGTCGAGCGCCGGCGAAATGATGAAAATCTTGCGCAAGATCGTGGCGAATCAGATGCGGCACTCCTCGCCGCCGCAGGTCCGCGAGACTCTGGAGCGTCTCCAGCGGGAAGGAATCCCGCGAACTGCGGCCAGAGACATGATCTGCGTCGCGCTGCACGCCGACCTGCTGGAGACGTTGAACACCGGCCGCCACTACGATGAAGCATCCTATGTTGCAAAGCTGAGGCGGCTGCCGAAGCTTCCAGCCTGACTGTGGCAATGGCTGCTCTTAGGTCTCATGGATTACCAACGGCACGCCGGTGAGGCCGAGATGAGAATCAGTGGACCAGCAGACTGGAACGCGCCGCGTTTTCATCACGTGAAGACCAACGGCATCCGTCAGCGTGAGCGCCTGATCGGAAAACTTTCTGAGTAACTCCACTCCCGCCTTCCACTCATTCTTACCGACCGCAAGAATCTTCAGCGGGGTCATGAGCTCGATCAGCGCCAGAAAATCGAGAGCGCGATAGGAATCGAAGCGCCGAAGGAACCAGCCGTGGCCCTCGGTGATGACCAGCGTCGTGGTAACCAGAGACGGCGGATCGGCAAAAGCGCGGCGGAAGAGGTGATGAAACGAATCGGAACGATCGGCGAAGGCGATCAGCGCCGATGTGTCGACGTAGGCTTCATTCCTTTTGGCCATAGACGACGCCATCGATGGCCTGGCTCGAGCCTGAATCGCCGGATTCGATCATCCCCGCGTACCGCATCCACGGTTTCGAGCGATCGGCCGGCAAGAGCGGACGCAGCGACCGCCGGAAGAGCTCGGCAAGGGAGATTCCCAATCGCTCCGCCTCTTCTTGCGCCGCCGCGTATTCTTCGTCGCTGAGGCTGATCTGCGTACGAATCATCGTGATAACACTCTGCGCGTAAATGTTATCACAAGTCGTGCTAGACTGCTTCGCCCCGGAGGACCACATGAGCAATCCGACACCTGAGAAAAATCCTGTTGCTGACGCACTGCGCGAATGGGGTTTCGACGTGAAGACGTTCGAGGCGCGCGCAAAAAAGTCGCTCGACAGCGCACGCGGAGACCTCACAGAGATCAACGGCGCTGTGCGTCAGACGCTGACGCAAACCAAGGAAGTGCTGGTGAATCTGCAGAAGCAGAGAAGGCCTGTCGCTGCG
>DATBRZ010000256.1:0-2307 GCA_036560025.1 Gemmatimonadaceae bacterium
CTTCCATCTCGCGATCGTAGCGGTCCGACCAGAGCTGATAACCGTCGGCGACATTCACGAGCTGTGCGGTGATCCGGAGCCGGTTCCCCATTCGTCGCACGCTTCCATCGAGAACGGTCGACACGTGCAGCTTTCGGCCGACATCGCCGAGATCCTCGTTCTTCCCCTTGAGCGCGAACGACACTGTGCGCGATGCGACCCGCAGCGATTGAATCTTTGACAGCGCGTTGATTATCTCCTCCGCCATCCCGTCAGCGAAGTATTCGTTGTCGGGATCGTTGCTCATGTTCGCAAATGGCAGCACTGCTACCGATTTGGCGGCGGATACTGTTGGCTGGGGCAGCGTCGCGGTATCGGTTGGTGTCGTCGCCGAGCTGGACGCGAGCGCCTGCGCGAACATCGCGGATGTCTTGTAGCGCGACGAGGTGTCGGTGGACATCGCCTTGGTCAACGCCCGATCAACGTTGTCCGGAACGTTCGGACGCAGTGAGCGGACCGGCTTCACTGTCTCCGTAAACCGCTTCGCCATTATCGCCTGCGCGGTCGGACCAGTAAACGCTTTCTCGCCAGTGAGCATCTCGTAGAGAACGCAGGCGAGACTGTATTGGTCGCTGCGTCCGTCGAGATCCGTTTCTCCAGCGGCCTGTTCGGGACTAACGTAGGTCGGAGTTCCCACCATCATGCCGGTCTGCGTAAGGCTTTCATTGCCGGCTGCGCTCAGCGCTTTGGCGATCCCAAAGTCCATCACCATCGCTTCGCCCTCGTACAGCATCACGTTCTCGGGCTTGATGTCGCGATGGACGATGTTCTGGCGATGCGCATAATCGAGCGCAGACGCGATAGATCGCGCGTGATGAACCGCTTCTTCTACAGGTAGCTGCCGCTCGCGATCGAGCCGCTCGCGAAGTGATTCACCCTCAACATAGGGCATTACATAGTAGAGAAATCCCTTTGCTTCACCCGAGTCGAATAACGGAAGTATGTGCGGGTGATTCAATCGTGCAGCGAGTTTGATCTCGCGGAGAAAACGATCTGGTCCGAGCGACGCCGCCAGTTCTGGATGAAGCACTTTCAGCGCTACGACACGGTCGTGTTTTAGATCCTGCGCGAGATAGACGGTCGCCATCCCACCTCGGCCGAGCTCGCGGTCGACCGAGTAGGAATCAGAGAGAGCGTTGCGGAGCTGTTCGCGCGGTAGCGTCATCAGTTACATCGCCTGCGCGATTGCCTTGAAGCGCGGATGGTCGCGGATCGAATCCAGATCCGAGTCGTGCTCGATCCATTCCTTGTGACCGAATCCCTTGTCCACCGCCCGCTCGAGACATGACAGGGCGTCGTCGACTTTGCCGACGTTCGAGTACGTGCACGCGACATTGTACAGGAGCATCGGATCTTCGGGGTCAATGGCGAGTGATCGTTCCGCATACTCCAGCGCTTTGTCGTTCTCTCCGAGCATGGAGTAGACGCCGGCGCCGAGGTTGGATGCACGCGCATCGTCGGGAGTGATCGCAAGCCGCTGCTCGATCTGTCGCACTGATCGCCGCATTGCGGCCTCGGCCTCAGTCTTCATCCCCATAGCCAGATAGGATTGCGCGATCAAGGGCGCTGCCTGAACATCCTCGGGCCGCAGCGTCGAGGCACGCTCGAACATCTTGACCGATTCCTCGTATCGTCCCTGTGATTTGAGCGCGCGACCGTAGTAGTAGGGCGCCTCGAACAATTTTGGATCGAGCCGCATCGCAGTCTCGAACTCCGCCTCAGCTTCCTCGAAATGCTTGCTCAGATAAACCGCGAGCCCGCGTGCAACGTGCGCCTCAGCGAGCTCCGGCTCGAGCTCGAGTGCCCTCCGACTCGCTATGTCCGCCTGTCTGATGTTGAATTCGCGGGCGTCGAAATACATATAGAGCATCGAGCACGAATCAGCGACGCCGGCGTGTGCGCGCGCGTATTCAGGATCGATCTCGATCGCCCGGTTGAACATCTGCCGGGCATACTCGAGGCTCTTTCTTCTCAGCTGGTGGAAATACTGGCGGCCGCGCAGATAGAAATCGTACGCCTCGACATTCACGGCGCGAGCTTTTTCGATCTGTTTCTTCTCGCCCTCACTGAGAATGACACGCAGCGCCTTCACGATCGCCTGCGATATGTCGTCCTGAATCGCGAACACGTCTTCCATCTCGCGATCGTAGCGCTCGGACCAGAGATGATATCCGTCCGCGACGTTGACGAGCTGTGCGGTGATGCGGAGCCGATTGCCCATCTTCCTGACGCTTCCCTCGAGCACCGTCGACACCTTGAGCTTTCGTC
>DATBRZ010000257.1:0-3142 GCA_036560025.1 Gemmatimonadaceae bacterium
TCGTGCCAGGGGTTCGACGGCGGATTGACGCTCGAGTCGCTCCGCATCGCCGGCGCCAATGCGAAGTACGCGATTTACGGAACGACGATGCGAATAGATCTGCCGACGCCGGTTGCTCCCGGGGCTTCACTCGACATTGAGGCGGTTTGGCATTTCAACGTTCCGGCGCAAGGCGGAGGTCGGATGGGTCACGACGGTCCGCTCTACGAGATGGCACAATGGTACCCGCGCTTGGCTGTGTACGACGACGTGCATGGCTGGAACCACGAGCCCTACATCGGCGCGGGAGAATTCTATCTCGAGTATGGAAACTTCGACGTGTCCCTTACAGTGCCGGCGTCGTACATCCTCGCCGCCACGGGTGAGCTCGCCAATCCCGAGCAGGTGCTGACTCCGACTCAACGCACTCGCCTCGCCGCAGCGAGACGATCGGAGACAGCGGTCGCGATCATCACCGCTGACGAAGTCGGCAAGATGGAGCTTTCGCGGCCCCGCGTGTTTGCACGCGGAGCCGCTTCGCCGCTCGATCCGGTTCCATCGTTGACCTGGCATTTCGCGGCGACGAACGTGCGCGACTTCGCGTTCGCCGCCGGACCGAACTTCCGCTGGGATGCGAGCGGCTACAACGGAATCCTAATCGAGAGTGTCTACCGTCCGTCGGCAGACAAGTGGACAGAAGTGAATCGCATGGGACGCGAGGCGATCAAGTACTTCAGCGAGCAGTGGTACCGCTACCCGTGGTCGCACGCCACCACCGTCGAAGGTCCGATCGAAGGAATGGAATACCCGATGCTGACTTTCACGCCCAACAGTCCCAGTCGCGAAGATCAGCAGTGGGTGATCGCGCATGAGTTCGGGCACGAGTGGTTCCCGATGACGGTCGGCTCCAACGAAAGACTCTATCCGTGGATGGACGAAGGCTTCAACACCTTCATCGATCTCGCCAACGCCGCGAAATATTTTCAGGGCACACCGTACGGCGACACGATCGAAGTGCATCCTCTTCATCTCTACTCCGATCACGCCAAGCCAGGTGAGGAGCAGCCGTTAATTGCGAACCCAACACAGGTGTGGGATCTCTTCTGGGTCGGATACCAGAAGCCCGCCCTCATGATGCAGACGCTGCGCTATGAAGTACTCGGCAAGGATCGGTTCGATGCCGCGTTTCGCGAGTACATCAAAGCATGGGCATTCAAGCATCCGACGCCCGCCGATTTCTTCCGCATGATGCGCGATGAGTCCGGAATGGATCTCGACTGGTTCTGGCGCGGCTGGATTTTCTCCACCGCTCGACTCGACCAAGCCATCGATTCAGTCACCACTCGTGTCGATGGTGGCTCTGACGTGCATCTCTCGACTCGTGGGACGATGGTGATGCCGGCCGAGATCTCGCTCACCTTCGCTGACGGAACTCGATCCACCGTTAAGTTGCCCGTTGAGATGTGGAACCTCGGCTCGCGGTTCGTCTATCGTGTTCCTGAGAAAAAACGAGTAACGCGCGCGGTGGTGGATCCGCGACACACGCTTCCAGAGATGGAGAGGGCGAACAACAGTTGGCCACGGAGCTGAAGACTACCCACCAAAGCCCTGCCGAGCGAGGTCGTGGTGTTGGACTGGCGCTCGGCGCGGCTGTTCTCTTCGGCGCGAGCGCTCCGTTCGCCAAGGTCCTTCTCAATAACGCCTCACCGCAGCTCCTGGCCGGACTTCTTTATCTCGGCTCGGGTATTGGTCTCGGCATCGTGTGGCTGCGCCGGCGGCACTCCGCGAAAGTTGCGCGCGAGACCCCACTGACTCAGCGAGACATTCCGTGGCTTGCTGGGGCGATTGCCTTCGGCGGCGTAATTGGCCCGCTGCTACTGATGATCGGGCTGACACGCACTCCGGCATCGGCGGCATCGCTCCTCCTCAACCTCGAGGGCGTCTTCACGGCGCTTCTCGCGTGGTTCGTGTTTCGCGAGAACTTCGACCGACGCATCGCACTCGGCATGCTCGCTATCGTGGTAGGAGGTGTCGCACTCTCGTGGGGGGGAAGGGTCTCATCGGGTGCGCTGGCAGGACCACTTGCCGTTGCGGCCGCCTGTCTCTGCTGGGGAATCGACAACAATCTCACGCAGAAAGTGTCGGCCGGCGACCCAGTGCAGATCGCGATGCTGAAGGGACTAGCTGCCGGCAGTGTCAACACTGCCATCGCTTTTCTACTCGGCGTGAGCTGGCCTGCTGGATTTGTTCTCGTTGCGGCTCTCGGTCTCGGTTTCTTGAGCTATGGGGTAAGTCTGGTATTCTTCGTCCTCGCACTCCGGCATCTTGGTACCGCCCGCACAGGTGCCTACTTCTCGACGGCGCCATTCGTCGGCGCATTGTTGTCGCTAATCGTTTTCCGGGAGCAGCCGACGACGCTGCTCAGCGCTGCCGCGGCGCTCATGGGCGTTGGCGTGTGGCTACATTTCAGTGAGCGTCACGAGCACGAGCACCGACACGCGATGACGGAGCATGATCACGCGCACGTGCACGATGAGCATCATCAGCACGTCCATGCGCCGAGCGACCCGGCGGTGACGGATCCAACGCCCCATACTCATCGGCATCGACACGAGCCGATGGTGCATTCACATCCGCATTACCCGGACATCCACCACAGGCACGCACACGACTGAGCCGGGACGGGGACTTTTGTTTCAGGAGGTCACAATGAAATGGGTTACACGAGAGCGACCGAAGATCGACCGGATCGCTTGCCCCTGGCTTATCGAGCGTTTCATAGACAAAGACGCCGAATTTCTGTTCGTGCCCGCTCCCCAAGCAAAGGCTGCTCGCTAGCATGCGCTGTGGCATCTTCCTGGTTGCGATTACGACCGCTGGGGGGAGCGCTTCGGCGCAGCAAAACCGCAGTGTCTGTGTTGCCACCGCTTCATCTCTCACACCGAGCAGCTGGCAATCATCTGTCGCGGGTGCCACACCGCAACCCAAGCCGGGCCTAAAGCTCGTACGCGAGATCCCGCTGCCTGGGCCGGCGAATCGCTTCGACTATCAAAGCATTGATCCTGCAACCGGCCGGATATACATGAACCACATGAACGCCGGGCGTACGATCGTCTTCGACGCGAATAACGCAAAGGTAATCGCCGAGATCGTGGATTTGCCG
>DATBRZ010000258.1:0-4980 GCA_036560025.1 Gemmatimonadaceae bacterium
GCGCGATCCGAATCAGGGGCTCGAGTCGGCAGCGAAGATAATGCCGGCGATCGACATGCCTGGCGTGAGCATGCCGCATTTCCGGGAGCTGGCCGACGTGGTGAGACGAGCGGGTATCTACGGTCCGCGTGATTACCTCAAGATTGTCGAGGAGCAGATCAAGTTCTGGGCGATCGACAGACTCAGCGGCCTCAATGACGTGGGACGGAAGGCTCAGGAGAAGATCATGGGAATTCCGGCCCGGCTGGAGCGGATCGCAGAGGTGATGGAGAAGAAGTCCAAGCCAAAAACCTTCTCCTTCGACGTAGTCTTCCGTCGCGAATTCGCGATGGACTGATCCCTGCGATCCGATTCATCGGGGAGCGCGCTCGTGAAAATCGAACAGGTCGGGAGCTGGATTGCATCCCTTCTTCGGAGCGAAACTCTGCTGTCTCCGGAGCCACCCACTCCGCTCGCCGCTCGCCGTGCGGCTCGCTTCGTAACCCGGGTGTCTCCTCGCAGGGCAGAGACGCTCCTCAGAAGGGACACAATCCGGCCTCCTCCCCTGGTTCCCTTATTTACTGAGCGCACGGTGTGAACCGACCGCACATCGAGTTGTCCGTCGCGAATCGCATCGGCGTTCCTCCATGCTTCGTCGGCGAGGAAATGCGCGCGAGATCGGCGCCATTCCGTGCGCGAGGAAGGTTGGGAGGGAGGGGCCTCGGGTGTCCTGCGACGGAGTGCGTCTCGCAGCGATCGAGCACGCGCCCGCAACACCTCAAATGCGAGTTCGTTCTGTGGCACGTGACTCGATGCGAGGACCTAGCCGACGGAGCAGGACACCCGAGGTCCCGACCGACTAAGTGGTCTCTCCCGCAAGTCCGATGTCAGCAGCTACTCGCCGCATCGCCGAGATAACGAATGCGATGTGCTCATCGAGATCGACACCGAGCTCTGACACACCGAGGAGAACGTCGTCGCGGTTCACACCGCGCGCGAAGGCTTTGTCTTTCATCTTCTTTCGCACCGACTTCGCCTCGACCTCGTGGACGCTCTTGCTTGGCCTCACCAGCGCGGTCGCGGTGATCAACCCCGTCAGCTCGTCCACAGCAAACAACGTCTTCGCCATCTGACTCCGCCGCGGCACACCGGAATAGGTGGCGTGACCGAGAATCGCTTCCAGTATGTCCTCGGGCCATCCCTTCGATCTGAGAATCCTGACACCCTCGGCGGGATGCTCCTCGGTCGGTGAATGCGCGTCGTTCGGGAAGCGCTCGTAATCAAAGTCGTGAATCAATCCTGCGAGTCCCCACCTCTCTGCGTTTTCGCCGCCCTTCTCGGCGTACGCTCGCATCGCTGCTTCGACTGAAAGCATGTGCTTGCGAAGAGAATCGCTCGCCGTGTACTCCTGCATGAGCGCCAGCGCATCCTCGCGCGAGGGTAATCGTCCGTCGGCCAATTGGACTCCCGAGTTCTATTGATTTTCGGTCAACACTTCTTCAATCCGGGGACGAGCGCGAAGCTCACGTCTGCGGCAAGCTGCAAAACGAGCAGCGATGCGAGCAAGAGGGAAGAGGATCGCGACGCGCGCGGTCCGACAGGAAGCGTCGATCGATATGCAAGCCAGCCGAGTATTACAACCAGGGCTTCGAGAAGGAAATCGGCAACGGGCCAGCGATACAGCTCGAGTCCTATCATCGGACCCCCGGCCCACGTCGGCTTGAGCCCGGTCAGCCAGTCCGCGACCATGTGAAGAACAACCATAAGCGCGACGGCAACCACCGCTGTGCGCACCACCTGAGGATGCGGTCGCTCGACGACTATCACCAATGTCGCGGCGGTAACAGCGAGGACGAGTATCGCGGGAATCGAGTGCGACATCATTCCATATACCGGCGTGCGCACACCGGCGATGCACAATCCTGCATCGGTCCAGTCGGGAAGCTCCGACGCAATGACGAGCAACCATAGTGGCACGAGCGGCCACGCGCGTTTTGCGGCAAGCGCTACGCCGATATGTCCGGCGTACACTTACCGGCGCGCCTCCCGGTCGAGATAGATCGTTATGAGCGCGATGCCGAGGATCGCGGCGATCAGACGCCAGCTTCCGCCTGTGCCGGCAAGCGATTCAAGAATGGAGCGCATCACAACGAGGCGGCGAGTGAGGCGAGAGGTGGCATCCGCCCCAAAAATAGAAGCGCGGTCGCGAGCGGCTTAACTTAGCGGACACGATGTCATACGTCACTCATCTCGAATGCGGCTATTGCGGAACTCGGCATTCAGCTGAAAAGCTGATCAACGTCTGCACAAAGTGCGGCCGTCCGCTTCTGGCGCGCTACGATCTCGCCGGCATTGCGCAAGACGTAAGCCCCGATGCGTTCAGCTCACGCCGCGCAGACCAGTGGCGCTACGCCGAAGTGATGCCAATGGACGACCCCGAACAGATTGTCTCACTTGGTGAAGGATGGACGCCGCTCGTTCATGCGGAACGACTCGGCGAGCGGCTGGATATGCCTGAGCTCTACATCAAGGATGAGTCGGTCAATCCAACGGGGAGCTTCAAGGCGCGCGGGATGTCCGTCGCAGTGACGATGGCGAGAAGTCTTGGTGCGACGAAGCTCGCTGCTCCATCCGCGGGAAATGCAGGGGGCGCGTTATCGGCGTACGCCGCACGCGCCGGCCTGGAAGCGTACGTGTTCATGCCCCGCGACACGCCGCGCGCGAACATCGTCGAATGCGTGCGAACCGGAGCGCACGTGACCTTGGTTGATGGATTGATCACTGACTGCGGCGTTGAGGTTGCGCGGCGAAAGGACTCTGAAGGCTGGTTCGACGTGTCGACGTTGAAGGAGCCGTACCGCCTCGAAGGGAAAAAGACGCTCGGGTATGAGCTGGCGGAGCAGCTCAACTGGACGTTGCCGGAGGTAATCATTTATCCGACCGGTGGCGGAACGGGACTCGTCGGAATGTGGAAAGCGTTCGAGGAAATGGAAGAAATGGGTTGGATCGGTGCCGCGCGTCCGCGCATGGTCGCCGTTCAGGCTGCGGGATGCGCTCCTATCGTGCGCGCATTCGAGAGCGGGGCTCGCCATGCGGAAGAGTTCGTGGATGGTTCGACAGTTGCGTCGGGACTGCGAGTTCCGAAAGCGATCGGAGACTTTCTCATTCTCGACGCGGTTCGTGAATCGCGTGGAACGGCAATATCGGTCACCGACGAGGCGCTGCTCGCGGGCGTCAACGAGATAGGCTCGACTGAAGGAATCTTCGCAGCGCCGGAAGGTGGTGCGTGCGTCCCGGCTCTTCGCGAGCTTCTCGCATCCGGAGCAGTGCAGCGCGATGAGCGTGTGGTGCTGTTCAACACAGGCAGCGGTTTGAAGTACGTCGAAGCTCTCGACGACGCCCACGCGTAATCAGGCGCGTTTCCGTCGTTCCTGCTCTCGGCGTAATTTCGGAGAGTTGGTCAACGCCGCCCAATTCCAGCGATGACATAAAAAGTTCGCTGGGGGGCAGGTTCGAAATACTTTCCTCTCGCTGCATTCACGATCAGTGACGGTGCGTACCGCCGATCGAGAACATTCTGGACTCCGGCAGTCAGGGATAAGCCTGCCGGTAACCGCGCGACGCCGGCGCGCGCATGGACAACCGCGAAACCCGGGGCGCGAACGGTATTCGCGTCGTCGGCGAAACTGGACGAAGCGCCCTCCCCCTCGATGACAATAAAGCGGCGTGTGTGACCAACAAGTGCGCTCAGCTGCAGCCGATGCTGCGGCAGTCCCGGAATTCGGTTGCCATCGTAAACTGCGGAATCGGTCACGTACCGGTCGAAGATGAAATCGGACCACGTGTACGCGGTTCTCAGAACCGCCGCGCCGACGCCCGCGGTCAACCCGAGCTCGGCGCCGCGTCGTGTAGTGTGACCGGCATTCCGAAAGAATCGCCTGCCATTGCTCGCCGGAATCTCATACGACACGAGCTCATCCCTCACGCGGGTCTCGAACAAGGCAGCATCGTACGCGATTCCACTTCGCCCAAGTTCACGGTATCCGATCTCGACTGTGCGTGATCGCTGCGGATCGAGATCCTGATTGATTCCCGCGGTTCCGTCGGGGTGATTGCCGAGCTCCGTGGCCGTCGGTGTCTCGAATGCAGACGAGAAGTTGGCGTACGCAGATGACGTTTCGGCGATTCGGGCGACAATGCCGGCGATCGGCGTCCACGCGCGCAGCGTGCGATCTCCCGAGTCATCAGGGTTGTTAGCAGTGATGAAATGGTCGCGTACATCGAACTTGATCTCGTCCATCCGGCCGCCGATCGTGAAGCGGAAGTTGCGTCCAAGAAGGATCTCATCGTTGGCGAACACTCCAGTGCTCGAAACGATCTCCCTCTGGTCGAGCGTGAGTGCTCCTTTCTCGCTGCCGGGTGTCGGGCAGGACACTGTTGGGATAGCAATCAGAACAGTATCGGCGCATGTGACGTAGTTGCGGCGCGCGTCATTCTGACGTTGATAGTCTCCACCTACAGTGATGCGTTGCGCCGAGCTGACACGCCGGCCGAATCGCGCGCTTGCTCCTGATGTCGTCCGGCCGATGTCGACGATTCCAAACGTGAGCGGATTGTACAGCGAGCGTCGACCGCCGAATACCAGAACCGACGCATCTCCCCCGTGAGTTTCCCGACTGGCAGAGACGCCAAGCTGCCCCTGATGAACCACCTTTCGCGCGTTTCGTCGCACCGATGGCGCATCTGCAACTCGAGGATTCGTTTCCAGCTCCGTTCTCGTCACAGCCCCCGGATTCTCGGCGAGTGGCTGATCGAGACCGAGATACTGAATCGCGTAATCAGTGCCGCCGAGTGTGATTCCTGCGCGGCCGAATCCGCTAGTGGCTCGCTGTCGCGCGTGGACGCGAAATCCATCCGTCCGAAAGTGCGCGATGTCACCCTGGTAGCGAATCGAACCCTGTCTTCCGCCCGCGATGATCGATGTGCGCAGCATGTCATCGC
>DATBRZ010000259.1:0-64204 GCA_036560025.1 Gemmatimonadaceae bacterium
GGTACGGAGAGTCCGTCCATGTCGCAGCAACCGTGAAAGTTAGTTGTACCGACCAATCACTTCAATTGCCCCCGGTGGATTCGAACCACCATTGTCGGATCCAAAGACCGATGTCCTGCCATTGGACGAGGGGGCAAGGTGGTCGAAAGCTATCCGAGTCCAATGGGTTGAACAACGCTCGTCGCTGTACGCGTCGGAGTGATTTGAGCGTCGCGAAGCGCCGTGTCGTGCGGAATCGGTGGGTCGATATCGTATACCGAAAAAAGTGCGGAACCCGAACCTGTCATTGATGCGAATACCGGTTCGGTTTCGCGAAGCGCCGCCAGCATTCCGGCCAGCGCCGGATAACGTCGAGTCACCGACTCCAGGAAATCGTTGCGCGCGAAGTCAGCGACGTCTCTCCAGCTGGCGAGAGCCGACGGATCAATGGGCTTTGGCTGCCCTGCGGCGGCAACGAGGCCGGCTTCGCGATCCTGGTCCAGCCACGTGTAGGCGTCTTTTGTCGGGACTGAAAAACGCGGCACGACAATCAGTGCGTTTCGTTGCAGCAGCAGAGGCAGCGGCGAGATCCGATCGCCGCGTCCGGTTGCGCTTGCGATCACTTCATTGCTGACGAGAAACGGGACGTCGGATCCGAGAGTTGCGGCAATCCCGTGCAGTTTCTCGGCTGACAACGGCCGAACAGCAAGAAAGTTGAGGAGTCTGAGAACGCCGGCGGCATCAGCACTGCCGCCGCCAAGGCCGGCACCGACCGGGATCCATTTTGTCAGCTGTATCTCGAACCCGGGCGGCCATTTCGCTGCCTCTGCGTACGCCTCCGCTGCCCGGTAAGCGAGATTCTGCTCCGGCGGACCGAGATCTAGCGCTTCATTCCCGAGCGACGACATCACATCGAGCGTTTGACGCCCCTCAGTTACTTTGAGCGTCAACCAGTCGCTCAGCTCGATACGCTGAAAAACAGTTTCGATCGCATGATACCCGGACGAATCGCGATCGAACACACGCAGGTGAAGGTTGATCTTTCCCTGCGCTTTGATGCGCCCTGCGAGACCGCTCATTGCGCGGTCTCCGGAGCTGTGCGCAGCTCCTTGAAGTGCAATCCAAGGCGCGAGAAGTAGTACATCCCGATCGCGGTGATCGGGATGAACGAGAGAATGTGAAAGCCAATCGCCCAGCTGGTGGCCTGAGTCGCGGAAATCCCGTAGATCGCAAGACCGACGGTCGCAAGCTTCTCAAACACACCGAAGAAACCAGGCGCTGACGGCACGGCCACACCAATAGCGACGAGCATCTGGAGGAAAAGCGCGGCGGCGAAAGAGAGGTTGATGCCTACCGCCAAGAAGCCGAGCCAGAATGCCAAACCATTCAGCAGCCAATGAGCAATCGTCCAGCCAAGCACCACCGTGAAGCGTCGCGGGCTGCGCAGCACACTCAAACCCTGGCTGAACTTGAGCAGCACGGCCTTCCCTCGTTCCTCCACAGACGGTGAGACTCGTCGCGCGAAAATCTCAAAAATGCGAACGAGCTGCACCGGGAATACAGCCAGCGCGTAGAGTGCCCCCACGAGCAGGACGACCAGGACAATCGATCCCTGGGCGATGCTTCCCATCGACTGCCCGGCAATTTTCGCCGAATGCGGGAACGCCGGATCGAGTAAGCCGAGGGCTCCGAGCATAAGTAGAACCAGCATGTCGAACACACGGTCAACGGCAAGTGACGCGAGACTAGTCGCGAATGAAACCGACGTCTCCCGCGTAAGCGCGTACGCCCGAGCGATTTCCCCTGCGCGCGCGGGGAGCACGTTGTTGACCATTATTCCGATTGCAATCGACCGCCACAGGGCACCGAGAGGCTGACCGGGAGCAACCGGCTCTAGAATCGCGCGCCATCGAATCGCCCGTAGCGGGAAGATCGCTGTAGCGCAGAACGCGGATGCGAGGAACAGGGGAAGGTTCGAACGCGAAAGCTCACCCCACACTGCGTTGAGCGACACATCGCGCAGCACCCACGCAAGCAGCGCAGCGCTGAGCGCGATACCGACCGCGCTCCGCCATCCGGCCTTCATGCTCTACTCCTCGACGGCGAGCTGAATGAGATCGAGGAGCTCCTCGACTTTGTCGGGCGTGGGAAGCGTGCCTGAGTCTCTTGCCTCTTGTCCGATCTCGATCGCCCGCTCGAGAGCCGCTCGACCGCGATAGACAAGATTCTCGATCGGCACCAGTGCGGAAGCGGGTGTGCGACGAATTCCGGAGACTGCGCCAAGCTGCGCGATGCTCGCGCCGAGGAGATCCTGAAGCTCACGCCCTCGCGCGGGACTGAAGCGGGCCGGGTTGAGCGGGATTGCCCCGGCCGAGACGATATGTGGTCCCGCGTCATCGTAAAAGAGATCGGAGATGGGAATCACGGCGGTGTCGGATGTCATGCCGCGCCCCGCACCGAATCACGAGCGGCGTCCATCGCCTCGCGAATCTCACGCACTGCGGCCTCGAGTCCTACAAACACAGCGCGGCTTACGATCGAGTGTCCAATGTTGAGCTCCTCGATCTCTGTGATTGCAGCGACCGGCCCGACATTATCGACCGTCAGCCCGTGTCCCGCATGAACAGCAAGCCCGAGCTCTCGACCCAGCCGCGCCGCTTTACGAATTGCATCCAACGCCGCGGATCGATCAGTCGCGCGCGAGTATTCGCCAGTGTGGAGCTCAATCGCTTCGGCGTCCAGATCGCGCGATGCGCGCACGGCTTCGTCATCCGGGTCGATGAACAGACTGGTCCGAATCCCTGCGGTGCGGAGCCGACTGACGGAGTCTCGCACCGCCTGCGGTCTTGCCACAACCGCGAGGCCGCCCTCTGTGGTTACTTCTTGACGTCGCTCCGGAACGAGCGTCACCTGTTGCGGACGCAACCGGAGAGCAATCGAGATCATCTCCGGCACGCAGGCGCTCTCGAGATTGAAGTATGTGCGCACATTCGTTGCGAGCCGCTCCACGTCCGCGTCCTGGATGTGTCGTCGGTCTTCGCGCAGATGCGCGGTGATGCCATCGGCGCCGGCGCGCTCGCAAAGCGCAGCCGCTTCGACAGGATCCGGCTCATCACCCCGCCGCGCCTGCCTGAGAGTCGCGACGTGATCGACGTTCACGTACAGGCGCAAATGTCTTGCTGCCATTGATACCCGCCGTTAGGTTCGCACCGAATTACCGGAGAAAACTTGGTGAAGAGATTAGCAATCGTGCTGCTCGTGCTCGCCGCATGCCGCACGGCTACGACTACGACGACTACCAGCGGCACTGCGGCACCCGCGCCGACAACCGGTCCGCAGTCCGTCGGCGGAGCCACGCCTCGCGGCGCCGTCGAGCAGTTCCTTGCCGCTGTTCGCGCGCAGGACCTTCAGGCGATGTCCACCGTGTTCGGCACCTCGCGCGGACCGTCACGCGACAACATGGATCGGGAGCAGCTCGAGAAAAGACTCATCATTCTGCAGTGCTACTTCAATCACGACAAATTTCGCATTCTCGGGGAAGCTGCGGGAGAAGCTTCGCATCGCATCCTGACTGTCGAGCTCACACGCGGGAGACTCGTCCGATCACCGCGATTCTATGCCATCCGCGGACCTGGTGATCGCTGGTTCGTGGATAACATGGAGATTGCCGCGGTTGCCCAGTTCTGCGCACAGCCGCCGCGTTAACTAGCGCTCACTGAGCTCCACCAGCACGCCGCCCGTTGACGACGGGTTGAGAAACGCAATTCGCTTTCCCTCCGCGCCGATACGCGGAGTCTCGTCGATGAGCCTCACACCCGCAGATCGACAGCGCGTCAATGCCGCATCGAGATCGTCGACGGAAAAGCAGATGTGATGGATCCCAGGACCGCGGCGAGCAACGAAGCGCCCGACTGGAGAATCGTCTTCCCCTGCCTCGAGCAGCTCGACGAGTGATCCATCGGCGTCAAAGCCCGTAATTCGGGCGCCGTCCGTATCGGAAAGCTCCACAGTCTCCATCTGCAGAACATCGCGACAAAAGGGCGCGAGATCGTCGAGCGATCTGAGAGCGATTCCAACATGCGCGATTCGCGCGCCCTTGGGGGTTCCCGGCGGCATTAGATTTCGAGAAAGGAAAACAAAAGTTAGCCAATAGAACAGGGCGTATTACGCCGGAGAACGATAATGTCGAATTCAGTGGACGTGACCGATAGCGACTTCGAGAACGAGATCGAGAACCATCAAGGGCTGGCAGTGGTCGACTTCTGGGCGACCTGGTGCGGTCCGTGCCGCATCATCGCGCCCGCGCTCGATCAGCTGGCAGTCGAGTACGCCGGTAAGGCGAAGGTGGCAAAGCTCGACGTCGATACGAATATCAAGACCGCGTCGCGGTTCGGCGTCCGCTCAATTCCTGCCATTCTTTTCTTCAAGGATGGCAAGCTCGTCGATCAGGTGATCGGCGCAGTGCCGAAGGCGCACCTCGACCAGAAGTTCCGTCAGCACGCGGCGTAACGCGGCCGCCATTCAGTGACTGTCGGCGCCGAGTCGGGGTCGCTCTACGTGGTGAGCACCCCGATCGGCAACCTCGGGGATCTCTCGTATCGCGCGGTCGAGGTTCTGTCGTCTGCCTCGATGATCGTTGCCGAAGACACGCGCCACTCTCGGCGTCTTCTCGACCACTACGAGATAAAGACCCGGTGTTACGCATACCACGAGCATAACGAAGCGCGGGAGACTCCGAAGCTCATCCGCCGCCTCAAGGCGGGCGAATCGATCGCGCTCATCACCGATGCGGGCACGCCGCTGGTATCTGATCCCGGCTCGCGGCTCGTGGGTGCGGCAATCGACGCGGGCATTGCCGTCGTTCCGATTCCGGGAGCATCGGCGCTCCTCGCGGCGCTCGTGGCTTCGGGTCTCGCCGGCGAAACCTTCACCTTCCTCGGATTCCTGCCGAGAAAGGGAAAGGAGAGATTCGCAGCGCTTACCGAATTGATGCGGTCGCGACATGCGGCTGTGATTTACGAAGCACCATCGCGCGTGGGCGCGACACTCGGCGAGATTGCAGACGCCGGAGCAGGCGCGCGCACCGCTGTCGTTGCGCGCGAATTGACGAAGAAATTCGAGGAATTCGCGCGCGGCAACGTATCCGAGCTCGCTCAGCGCTTCCGTGCCGAACCAGCGCGCGGCGAGGTCGTGATTCTGATTGGCCCTGCTACCGCTCAAGCGCCGGACGAAGCCAATCTCCGTTCCAGCGCGCTCCGCCTTCGCGAACAGGGCTCATCGCCGCGCGAAATAGCCGAGCGATTGACCGTCGAGCTGGGCGCGCCGCGAAATCTCGCTTATCGCATTGCCCACGAGACGTGATCGCGTTTCCTGAAGTCGAGCCGGTAGCGGAGGAGCTCGATCCGGATCGAGTTGCCGACGACCTCGGCCCGCATGGGCCGATCGCGGTTGCCATGCGCCGTTACGAGGACCGTCCGTCGCAGCGAGACATGGCAAGAACGATCACGTCGCTCTACAACGACGGTGGCACTGGTCTTCTCGAGGCCGGCACCGGCGTCGGGAAATCGCTTGCGTACCTCGTGCCCGCGCTCCGATGGGCTGCGCTCACGGGAGAGCGCACAGTCGTATCGACGAACACAATCAACCTTCAGGAGCAGCTCGTCGGGAAGGATCTCCCCTTTCTCGCTACGGCCCTGGAGGGCGAACAGCCCGTGCGATTCGCGCTGCTCAAGGGCTGGCGAAACTATCTGTGTCTGCTTCGTCTCGACCAGGCGCGGATGTTCGGCGACGCGCTTCTCGACAACGGTAACGGAGATTTTCAGGCGCTCGCCGCGTGGGCAGCCACTACGACCGACGGGACAGTAAGCGATCTACCGAAAGTTCTTGCGCGCGAGACATGGGACGAGGTCGCCGCCGAGCCGGATCTCTGTGTGCGGAATGAGTGCCCGCATTTCGAGCGCTGCTTCTTTTTTCGCTCGCGACGACAGGCGGCGAACGCGGATGTAGTCGTGGCGAATCATCACCTGCTGATGTCCGATGTGGCGATTCGTCGCATGCAGGGGAATTGGGAGGAAGCCGCGGTTCTTCCGCCGTACAATCGATTGGTGATCGATGAAGGCCATCACCTCGAGGACGCAGCCGCCGCCCACCTCGGCGCAACAGCGACGCGCGCTGGATTGCTGCGTCTGCTCTCACGGCTCAACCGGCCGGCATCGGGACTGCGTGCGGCGCGCGGGCTGATCCCACTTCTGGAGCAAAGGCTTCGCGCGGGAACGGATCTCTTCAGTCACGCGAGCCTTCAGCTGATCGAGGAGAAAATCAGTCCGGCTGTCGCCACGATTCGTGAGAAAGGCGCGACACTGTTCAACCTGATGGAGTCTGTGCTGAGAGAATCGCCGCAGCAGCCCGTCGTGCGGCTGACTCCCGACTTCGCGATGCATCCGGTGTGGCGTGCGGGGCTCGATGCCACATTCAATGACCTGCTCACCGAAATCGCGCGACTCGTCGATGCACTTGCGCTCATACGCGACCGATGGGCGTCGAAGCTTGCCGAGGATGAGGGCCTTGCCGCACTCGTAAGTGAGATGCGCGGCGTAGGACGTCGGCTCGAAGCGTTCGGTATCGCTCTCGACGGAGCTCTCGACTCGGGGCCCGGTTCGCACCAGCGAATACGCTGGGTCGAATTGCGGGGTCGCGACAACGTCGCACTCACCTGGGTTCCGTTGGACCTCGCGCCGATCCTTCGTGAAGATCTCTTCTCGCGGCTGCGCACGACGGTGGTGACGAGCGCTACTCTTGCGCCGGACGGCGGCTTCGATTTTCTCGCCGCCCGGATCGGTGCAGACGGTCTCGAGATTCCACCGGTAGCCAAGTCGTTTCCTTCACCCTTCGATTTTGCGCGGCAGGCGGTGCTCGCAATTCCCACGGATACTCCGCCTCCGAACGCAGATGCGGAAATGCATCTCGCAGCGGTCACGCGAATGGTCGCAGACTTCGCGGACGCAAGCGACGGCGGATTATTCGCGCTGTTCACGAGCCACCGTGACGTCCGCGAAGTCGCAGTGCGACTCCGCGCTATCGGGCTCGAAGCAAATCGTCCGCTGCTGGTGCATGGAGACGAGAGCCGCGACATCCTGCTGACGAAGTTCCGCCAATCGGGCAGAGCCGTGCTTGTCGGAACCTCTTCCTACTGGGAAGGCGTCGACGTCCCCGGGCATGCACTGCGCGGATTGTTGATCGCCCGACTTCCGTTCCGCGTTCCCACCGAGCCGGTTACAGCCGCTCATTGCGAGGCGATCATCGAGCGCGGCGGAGACCCGTTCGCCGAGTACATGGTACCGCACGCGGCGCTGCGCCTGAAGCAGGGATTCGGCCGACTGATTCGAACCGCAACGGACAGAGGCGCTATCGTAATCGCCGATTCCCGCGTCGTAACGAAGGATTACGGTGCAACGCTGTTACGCGCCCTGCCTCCCGCGCGTAGACTGCTGTTACCCTGGCCGGAAATCGTGGGGCAACTCAGGGAGTTCTACACGGTGTCCGATCATGCGACCAGGTAAGATCGTCTGCATCGGTCGGAATTACCGCGATCACGCGAAGGAGATGGGGAATGAGGTTCCGACCGAGCCATTGTTCTTTCTCAAGCCTTCGACGAGCGTGATCGGAAACGGCGATGCAATCGTGCTTCCACCGCAGTCGGACCAGGTTGAGTTCGAAGGTGAGATTGGAGTCGTAGTGGGACGAAAGCTTACTCGTGCGTCCGAGGCAGAAGCAGTCGCGGCCATCGAGGGAATAGTCGCATTGAACGACGTCACCGCGCGCGATCTTCAACGCAAGGACAGTCAATGGACACGCGCAAAGGGGTTCGACACGTTCTGCCCGATCGGAGCGATTGCAGCTGCGCCCTCGGATTTTTCGACGCTGACAGTCGTCACCCGGGTCAATGATGTCGAGCGCCAGCGCGCTTCGTGTGCGGACATGGTTTTCTCGATTCCGTTTCTTCTCTCGTACATCTCGCACGTCATGACGCTCGAGCCGGGTGACGTGCTTGCGACAGGCACTCCAGCCGGCGTGGGACCTCTTTCCGGCGGCGACTCGGTTGTAGTCGAAGTCGAAGGCATCAGCACGGTCTCCAATCCGGTCGAGGCGGGGCGCTGATGCCACCTCTCTCTCGGCGAATCGGAGAGCTTCCGGACTATCCGCTTGCGCGCGTGCCGGCGAAAAAGCGCGAGCTCATCGCGCGAGGAATGGACGTGATCGATCTCGGAGCTGGCGACGCCGATCTTGCGCCGCCGCCGGCAGCTGTCAAACGACTGAGTGAAGCGGCGGCTCAACCTGCGATGAGCCGTTACGGCTTTGGGTTGGGACTTGTTGCATTTCGGGAAGCAGTCACGCGCTGGATGAAAAAAAGATTCGGTGTGGAATTCGATCCTATTCGCGAAATCGTTCCGCTCATCGGATCGAAGGAAGGGATCGCGCATCTCGCGCTCGCGTACGTCGGTCCAGGCGATGTGACGATCGTCCCGGAGCCGGGATATCTTGCTTATCTGGGCGGAACGGTACTTTCCGACGGCGTGCCGTACCTCTATCCCCTGAGACCGGAAAACGATTTTCTGGTCGATCTCGATGAGATTCCCGCCGACATCCTGAAGAAGACGCGCATCGTTTACCTCAACTACCCGAACAATCCAACGGCCGCAGTCGCGCCGCCGTATTACCTGGAGAAGGTTGTCCGGCGTTGCAAGGAACTGGACATCCTGCTGGTGTACGACAATGCATACTCCGAGCTGGCATTCGACGGATACCGGCCGCCAAGCATTTTCGAGATCGACGGTGCGCGCGACGTTGCAGTCGAGTTTCACTCGGTGTCCAAGACCTACAACATGACTGGTTGGCGCTGCGGTTGGGCAGCCGGCCGGTCAGACGTTATGACGGCGCTGGCGCAGGTGAAGTCTTTTACCGATACCGGCGCTTTTCAGGCTGTGCAGGCGGCGGCGATTGCGGCAATCGAAAGCTGGGAGGAGTTCGTTCCGCGCAACGTCGCGACTTTTCAGGAGCGACGCGACGCCGCCGTCGAGGCGTTTCGCGAAAACGGATTCGACTGCGAGTCGCCGAAGGCAACGATGTATTTGTGGATCCCGCTGCCCGAGCACATTACCAGCGCCGAGTTCGTGGAGTTTCTCATGGAGGAAGAGGGAGTGGTCGTGCTGCCGGGCTCAGGATTCGGTCGGGGAGGGGAAGGCTTCTTTCGCGTGTCTTTCGTACAGTCGCCGGAAAGAATTCGCGAGGCGGCAAAGCGTGCCGGGCGCGTGCTTGCGCGTCTGAGCGTGGGCGCCTGACGATCAGGGATCTTTCTTGAACACACTGCGGAACAGTCGAAGTGAGCATCGCGATCGGGGACCGGTGCGCCGACCGTCGGCGCCTTTTTTCGTGTCGCTCGTCGTGCACATTGCTCTCGCGGTGCTGTTCGTGCGATTCCTCGTTGCGCCGTCGGAGTTCCTCAACATTTTCGGCCGCCGCGCTTCGGAGCCCGTACCGGTTGAGCGCATCGGATTTCTCGCTCTTCCAAAGGCGAAGGGCAAGCCGATCGAAGGGAGGAGCGGAGGCGACAATCGACCCGCCGTCGTCAAGCCTCCACAGCGAATTGTCGCGCCGTCCGAAGTGCCAGGTGAGCTTCCGCCCCCGTCGGCCGCGCCGACTCCTGCTACACCTGAAGAAGGAAGCGGCCCACTCGTCGGCACCGGTGGTCCGGCGAAGGGAATTCGTCCGACGTACGCTGATCCTCGCTTGTGGCCGGCGCCCGGCGACGTCGTCGCCGCGCCGAAGACGCCAACTCAGCGACTCGATTCCGTAATCGCGACAATCATCCAGCCGTTCAACGACACGCTCGCAGCTCGCGCTGCACAGCGGAAACCCGGTGACTGGACAATCGAAAAGGATGGTCGCAAGTACGGCATCGACCAGAAGTACATCCACCTCGGCAAGGCCAAGATTCCAACCGCTATTCTCGCACTGCTTCCATTGAACCTGCAGGCGAACCCGATCGCAGCCGAGCGGAATCGCATGCAGGATCAGCTTCACTCCGACATCATGTCACAGGCGCAGCGCGGAATGAACGAGGCTGATTTCCGCAAGGCGGTTAAGAGCATTCGCGAGAGAAAGGAAAGAGAGCGCGCTCAGGAAGAGGCAAAAAAGAAAGGGCCGACTGATCAGCCGGCCCCTGCGTCGGGAGCAAGCAGAAACTAGCTCGTCTTTCCGTTCGTCGCGCCCACGGAATCCATCGTCACGAACGGCCTGAACACTCCGCAGATCACTCCGAGAATCGCGAAGTCGTCGTCGTCGCGAATATGAATGTCGCGCTCCGACGGATTGGCTGCCTCGAGCACCATCCGTCCGTTCTGATGGGTGAGCGTCTTGATCGTTGCCTCATCACCCAGACGCGCCGCTACGATGTCTTTGTCTTTCGGGTTCGCGCCGGGATTTATCATTACATAATCGCCGTCAGAGATCGCCTTGCCGATCATGCTGTCGCCTTTCACTCTGAGGAAGAACACTTCCTCACCGGGAACGAATCGTCGGTCGACGGTGATGAATGCTTCACGATGCTCGGGGATCAGCGCCGGCTCGCCGGCGTGAATCTTCCCATAGTAGGGAACGGGCTTCGTCTTGCTACCGCCCGTGAATCCAAGAAGACGAACACCGCGTGAGCGCGCTGGGTCACGCTCGATGTATCCCTTCCTCGCCAGCGACTGAAGAAGATCGGAAACGGTCTTCGTCGACTTGATCTGAAACTGCTTCCCAATGTCTCGGATGCTCGGCTGATAGGTGTTCTCTGCTGTGAAATCCAGCAGGTATTTGTATACTGAGCCCTCGAGTTGTGTGAGCGCGTCAGCCATTGCCACTCCCAGTAGAAAGTCGAAATCCCGGGAGACACCAGGCCCGGGAACTTACGTTGTGCGCCACTAATCTGTTCGAGTATGGGGGCAGCGTCAACGCTATTGTTGCGTTTCTGTTACCCATACGGTCGCCTCTCGTACCCTTTTCAGGGCTAGATCCCGACCCATAAGGACAAGCACATCGAAGATACCGGGGCTGACTGCCAGGCCGGTTAAGGCGACCCTGAGGGGTTGAAACACCTTTCCCCCGCTCAATCCCTTCGCTTCGGCGAGGTCGCGGAGCAGGGTTTCGAGGCTCGCGTGGTCCCAGTCCCGAGCAGTCTCCAGGGCTTTCGCAACGGACGCCAAGAGGTCCGCCGTTTCTGCGCGATTCTTCCAATGTTTTCCTACAACATCCGTATCGTAGGTAATAATAACCGGAAAATACGGCGCTGCCTGGCGGACGATATCGTCGATCGTTCTCGCGCGTACGCGAAGGAGATCGAGAAGCTGCAAGTACCAGTCGTGTCGAGCCGCGAGCTGTTCCGTCGTCGCGAGTCCGGCCGCGACGATCGCAGGGGTGACGCGCGGCTCGAGCTCGCTGAGTGAGACGAGTGACAGATGCTGGCCATTCATCCACTCGAGCTTCTTCGGATCGAAGATCGCGGCCTTCTTCTGAAGGCCATCGGTTGAAAACAGCTGGATCATCTCGTCAACCGTCATTATCTCACGATCACCGCCGGGTGACCAGCCAAGCAAGGCGAGGAAGTTGAGCATCGCGCCCGGCAGCATTCCCTGATGCTGATAATCGCCGACGGCGGTAGCGCCGTGGCGCTTGCTCAGCTTCTTCCCATCCATGCCGTGAATCATCGGTAGATGGGCGAACTGCGGCAGTTCAACGCCCAGCGCGCGATAGAGAAGGATCTGCTTCGGTGTGTTCGAGATGTGATCGTCACCGCGCATCACCAGCGTGATTCCCATAGCGACATCGTCGGACACTACGGCCAGGTTGTAGATCGGCGTCCCATCCGATCGCAGAATGACGAAGTCGTCGAGATCCTTATTCGGAAACGCGATTCTCTCGTGCACCAGATCGTCCCACTCCGTTGTTCCATCGGGAATGCGGAAGCGGATGACGTACGGCTCGCCTGACGCAACGCGTCGCTCAATCTGTGCGACGTCGAGTCGGTCGCAGCGTCGATCGTACTTGAAGCTCTCCCTGCGCGACTCCGCTTCGCGCCGGCGCTCCTCGAGCTCGGCGGGAGTACAGAAGCAGCGATACGCGTATCCGCGCTCCAGAAGCAGTCGCGCGTCACGCTGATGCGCGGCGAGGTTCGCGCCCTGGTACACGACCTCCTCGTCCCAGTTGAGACCGAGCCATCCGAGTCCGTCGAAGATCGCGCGCGTGCTCTCTTCCGTGCTGCGCGCCTTGTCGGTGTCTTCGATGCGCAGGAGGAACTTTCCGTCGAAATGTCGCGCGTAGAGCCAGTTGATGAGCGCCGTGCGCGCGCCGCCGACATGGAGATAGCCGGTGGGCGATGGAGCGAAGCGGAGGCGCGGCTGTCTGTCGGACGGCATGAAAGACGATTGCGGACTGCGCACGGGGACGACTGCGGACTGCGTACGTGGCAAATGAAACGGGCCCGCACGACCGTGAGCGGACCCCTTGATAACGGAGAGAGAGGGATTCGAACCCTCGATACGCGTTTCCACGTATGCCGGTTTAGCAAACCGGTGCCTTCAGCCTCTCGGCCATCTCTCCGGAGGTCACGCAAGGTATTGTAGCCGGCGGGGTCGTTCAACCCCGCGCGAAACATACGGCCCACATTGTGCATTTGGGCGCTCCGACCGATCAAAAAATCGGTCGCGGAACCGCAGTCAGCGTCCACCACTGAAATGCACGCCATCCCGCAGCGATGACTCCACAATCGAGCCATGGTGAAACGGAGGTCCGCAATCAGATAATCAGGAACCTGCCTGCTGCGGAAGCCCTGCTCCTCCAGTCCGCTGGCCGTATGGTG
Source organism: Gemmatimonadaceae bacterium (assembly GCA_036560025.1). Lineage (GTDB taxonomy): Bacteria > Gemmatimonadota > Gemmatimonadetes > Gemmatimonadales > Gemmatimonadaceae > UBA4720. The sequence goes on from DATBRZ010000259.1 coordinate 12,875, forward strand.
GACATCGCGCCAAAGGTCGTCATCACTGAGGCGAATCAGCGGATACAGCATATCTACTTCCCCGAAACAGCGGTGATCTCGCTGGTGACGGTCGTAAGCGAGGGCGCGATCGAAGCGATGACGGTCGGAAACGACGGCTTCTACGGAATCCCAATCTTTCACGGTCTGGATTCCACGTGCAGTCGGGCGATCTGTCAGATCGCCGGCCGCGCGCTTCGGATCGACGTCGATCAGTTTCGCAAGGTTATTTCAGAATCGCAGTCGATCTCTCGTTTGCTTGCGCGTTATGCGCAGCTCCTGATCGAAGTGCTCTCGCAATCAGCGGCTTGCAACAGACTTCACGTGATCGAGCAGCGGTGCGCGAGATGGCTATTGATGTCGCACGACCGCGTAGGTCGCGATGACTTCGCACTCACGCAGGTTTTCCTCGCGCAGATGCTCGGTGTACGGCGCCCCGGAGTGACTGTCGCGATCGGGATCCTGGAGCGCGCGGGCCTGATATCGCATACGCGAGGACGCATCAGGATCGAGGATCGCGCGGGGCTCGAGAAGGTGACGTGCGAATGCTACGCCACGATACTGAAGAGGCAGAAGGCGCTGCTCGGTTGAAGCGGTACGGGTTACGGGTTTCGGGGTGCGGGTAACGGCAAACGCTACCCGCACCGCGTACCACACAACCCGTACCCGCATCAACCGTTGTGCATGTAGCTCGCGCCGGCCTCCTTCGCCTGGTTGATAGCGATGACCATCGCCGGCACGATCGTAATACCGGGCAGCATGTTGGCGACGAGGTCATTTCTGATGGTCGCGACGTTCCCGCCACTACCCGCGGCAAGGCGGCCGACCCAGAAATTCAATGCGTTGTTGCACAGAATGAAGCGGACGTTGCGCGCTTGAAGCGAAGCAATGCTCGCTGTGCCGGGAACGTCAAAGCCAGCATCGACGCCGAGCAGTCCACCGGCCGCCGGCTTGGCGAACACATTGACCGACGCGGCTGCCTTGGTCGCTTTGTCGTTGACGTTCGTTGCAGCGCCGAGATTGTATTTCGCCCACATCGCATCGTTCACGCCGAGCGGGATCGCCATTCCAAAGAGACCGACGATCGCGATAACCTGCGGATAGGACTGCCCGAAAGCTTCCTTGAACGTGTCGACGTAGTTCAGAACGTGGAGAAAGGGAATGGCGCCCGGCGTCGGCGAAACGAAGAGCTGCGCGTGCGCGCCCTTCACTCCGTTGAGCCACGCCATGTCGGGCTTCACTGTCGGCGCCGTCATTCCCGCTGCTGCGGTGAGTGGCACGGCACTTCCCATTCCCGCTGCAATCGCGCCGGCGGTCATTCTCTCGACGAACTCCCGTCGGGTTGTGTTATTGTCGCTCACATCTTCCTCCTGGTGGAATTGGGGGGTTCAACAAAATCACTGTGTGCGCGGCCGCTCGGAGCTCGACGTCTTCGCGGACAAAGTCTTGTATGCAACGTCGGGCGGCTGGCCGCCATGCGGCCAGTCTTTCTCCTTCCCTCGAAAATCCGGTCGCGGACGGCTGTTAATGTACGTCGCGAGATCGAATGCCTGCTGCGGCGTGAGAGTCAACGGCCGGTCTCGCGGCATGAGCTGGCGAATGAATGCCGCCGCGGTCCGTACCCTCGCCATTCCAGCGCCGATGTTGTACGACTGCGGTCCCCAGAGCGGCGGTGCTGCAGCAGTTCCTTCGCCATTCGCGCCGTGACATGCGACACAGCGCGCAGCGAAGATCTCTTTGCCGCTGGTCGTGTCGCCCGGCAGCGGGTCGAGCTTTGGTATCCCCTGACCCTCCATGTCGATTCCAACGGGAAATCCCGTCGACAGGAATGCGATGTATGCAACCATGTCGCGCATTTCTGCGCTCGATCGATCGAGCGCCTTTCCGTTCATGCTGCGGAGAAAGCAGTCGTTGATCCGATCCTCGAGCAGGTCGACCTTGCCGCTGCGGGCGCGGTACTGCGGAAATCTCGAGTAAGCTCCGACTAACGGCATTGCATTGGCTACCGTGCCGTCGGCCATGTGGCAATTGGCGCAATTGAGCGCATTGCCGACATGCTTGGGAAGACTGTCGCGCGTGCTGTGAATGAGAGCGCGGCCGCGACGCACCGACGCCAGCGTCACCGAATCGGTGATCTCCGATTCAGCCGGGACGCGGTACCGTACGGGAGCGGCGACTGGAGCTGACCGCGATGCGAAATCACTCGATTGTGCGGCACGAGCCGTATCGCGAGCCACCGGCGATGACTCGGTGCATGCGCAAATTCCCGCGAAAACGAGAGCAGCTGCGCGCAGATTCATGATATCGAGCGCATACTAGAGTCTGTACACGACCATCGCAACTCACGTTTCTGCTTGTGTAAGCAACGGGGGGAAGAAACCTCTCGCAGCAGGGACCGAAACCGCTCGTATTATTGTAAAAGACCGTTAGTGACTGTCGACTGCCGCGCTGTTATCCTCCCGGCTCTTCGATCGTCTTGAAAATGGTATCGGCGCCCGTCGGATACGGCGCCCTTGATGGCTTCAATCATCTCGAGAAGGAAACGGCAGTGAGACGCACAACGATTTTCCTGATGACTCTCGCTCTTGCCGGCTGCAAGGCGACCGACACGACGATCGCTCCGCTACCGGAAGGCATTCCGATGACGTTCAGCGTGACGGATAAGGGGGTCTGCACGGTTCAGATCGAGAATCACACATACACGTCTGTGGGCCAGGTCCGCTATGACTCGCCGCCTGCGTTCATTGGTACGATTCAGAACATGGGATACCATGGCTTCTCGTGCTGGGTCGGCACCCCCGGCGGCGACGGAGAGATCAAGGTCGTTTTCGCAGGCGACAACTACGGCAAGCCGCTGGCTGTCGGGAAGTACATACCGCGTCTCGAGTTCCGCTACGACGAGCCGGGCTTCGCGTGGGTGACGTTCCGGAGCGCGATGCTTGGCACACGGTTGCTTCAGACATACGACGCTCAGGGAAGTGTGGACGTGACCGCGACGTCAGACGGCGGCCGCGTCATTACAGGTGATCTGCGCGTCCTGCCACTCGATATGGGATTCTCGTTAGGTATCTGAGCTGCCCGATCAGTCGACCAAAAAAAGGGAGCGCCCGCGGGCGCTCCCTCGTTGTTTCAGTGAGGCATCAGCGGAGGGAGAGGGACTCGAACCCCCAAGCGCTTGCGCGCGGCGGTTTTCAAGACCGCTGCCTTACCAATTAGGACTATCCCTCCAGTCTTCTCAAAATAATCGAGCCTGAAAGTCTTTCCAATTCGGAACGACGTGCTAATGGCCAATAGCCTGAGGCCAATAGCTGTTGGCTCGTTTTTTAGCAGTTAGTGCCGGAACTGTCTCCTTCCCGTGAATACCATCGCGATATCGTGCTCGTTCGCTGCCTGGATCACTTCCTCATCGCGCACTGATCCACCCGGCTGAATTATCGCGGTGATGCCGGCTTCGGCTGCCTGATCGACGCCGTCGCGGAACGGAAAGAACGCATCCGAGCCAAGCACAGCTCCTTTCGTCTCGTGACCGGCCAGGCGCGCCTTGTGGACCGACAGAAATGCTGCATCCACCCGCGACATCTGCCCCGCACCGATACCGATCGTCGCCCCGTCGCGGGCCAGAACGATCGCGTTCGATTTAACGCTCGCCACTGCACGCCAGACGAAGACCATGTCCTTCTGCTCGACGTCCGTGGGAGTCCGGGTCGTCATGACTGTCCATCCGTCCATGACCGGCAGTGGCTTCGCTCGCTCCTGCAACAGGAAGCCTCCCCGCACGCGCTTGTAATCGAGCGCATGATCCTTCCACCCAGCATGTCCCTCCAGCACTCGCAGATTCTTCTTCCTGCCGAGTATGTCGATCGCCTCCGGCGTGAACTCCGGTGCTACGATGCACTCGACGAAGAGACTCGACACTGCTTCGGCGGTCTCGTTATCGACGGGCACGGTGAATGAGATCACCGAGCCGAATGCCGAGACTGGATCGCACGCCAGCGCCTTACGATAGGAGTCAATCGCGGACTCTCCGACGGCGAGTCCACATGGTGTGGTGTGTTTCACTATCGCGCAGCACGTCTCGCCCTCGAATGGATCGGTCGCCAGGAGTGCTCCCTCGAGGTCGAGCAGATTGTTGAACGACAGCTCCTTCCCCCCCTTTTGAGTCAGCGCTGCAAGGCCTCGGGCACCATGCTCGACATAGAACGCCGCGCGTTGACCCGGGTTCTCGCCGTATCTGAGCGTTTGCTGCCGCTCCATCACGACAGTCTGCCGGTCAGGGAATTCTTCAGCGCGCTCACATGCGAACCAGTGCGCTATCGCCGCGTCGTACGCCGCTGTGTGCGCATACACCTTCTCGGCCAGTAATCGTCGCAGGTCTATGTCGTCGTGCTCGGCTTCGAGCGCAGCGATGACACGCGTGTAATCCGATGGATCGACGATGACGGTCACGGCTTCGAAGTTTTTCGCGGCAGAGCGGAGCATCGATGGACCGCCGATGTCGATGTTGTCGATGACCTCTTCGGAAGTCACACCTGATCGAGCTGCAGTCGCCGCGAATGGATAGAGGTTCACTGCGACGAGCGATATCGGCGCGATACCGTGCTCGGCGATCGTCGTGAGATGGTCGGGGCGATCGCGTCGGGCGAGCAATCCTGCGTGCACAGCTGGATGCAAAGTCTTGACGCGTCCATCGAGTATCTCGGGAAACCCGGTCAGCTCGCTGACGTCTTTGACGTTGAGACCTGCATTACGGAGCGCAGCCGCCGTACCACCGGTCGAGACGAGATCCCAGCCGAGCTTCTTAAGGGAAGCGGCAAATTCGGGTAGCCCGGTCTTGTCGGAGACTGAGAGAAGGGCAGTGGGCATTAGAAGTCGGCCGACAGGCCCGCATCGTCGAGTGCAGCGATCATCTCGATCACGCGAGGATAAACGATGTGCTCCGCCTCGAGGACGCGGTCCGCCAGTGTCTCGGGCGTATCGTCGACGCGGACGCGAACAGGCCACTGGGCGATGACTGCACCATGATCGTATTCGTCGTCGACGAAATGAACCGTGACTCCAGTCGTAGTAGCACCCGATGCGAGAACCGCCGCATGCACCCTGGAGCCGTACATCCCGCGACCGCCAAAGTGAGGCAGAAGTCCGGGATGAACGTTGATAATCCGGCCGCGAAATCGACGCGTGACGAGCGGTGGAATTCTTTTGAGGTACCCTGCGAGCGCGACTATCTGAGCTGAGTGCCGCTCCAGGACTTCGACGAGAGCCGCTCCGTCATCGGTTGCGTCAAAAACCTCAGCCGCAACGCCGTGCTTGCGAGCGCGCTCGAGTGCTCCTGCGTCAGGACGATTGGATGCGACGACAACGACTTGAGCTCCCGGCGCGCCCTTGCGAGAGAGATGATCGATGATCGCCTGGAGATTCGTGCCGCTTCCGGAAGCAAGAACTGCAATGCGCGACTTCACGCCGCGATTTTATTGTCCCGAATCGGCCGCAGTAAGACCCGAACATCGTTCGGGATGATCTTGACAATCGTCGAATTCGTGGCCCGCTAATTGGTGCAGAGATTTCGATCGAGCGCGGCACCGAGGGACTCGTCGACGAACGCATGCAAGCGCGCCCACTCGATTTCATCGGCGGGCGTATTCTCCGACGGCACCAGCGCTGCCAGCGCTCCGAGCGCGACACCCGGCTCTATGTCGCGCCGCCGATCGCCGATGAACAGCGCGCCGTGAACATCGAATCCGAGATCTCGAGCTGCTCGACGGAATAGAAGATCACCCGGCTTGCGACATTCGCAGGCTGCGTCCGGCGGGTGCGGACAATAGTACGACGCATCGATTCGTGCACCATGAGTCGAAAGCTCATCGGCAAGTCGTGAATTCACGCGATCGTAATCGGCGATAGTGAAGTAGCCCCGCCCGATCCCGGATTGATTCGTTACCATGATCACCGGAATCAGCAAAGCGTTCACTCTGGCGATTGCCTGCGCGGCACCCGGGATGAGCTCTACCTGTTCCGGGTGCGACACATAGTGCAGGTCCTTCATTATCGTGCCGTCGCGGTCGACAAACACCGCGCTCGGTAGAGCATTCACTTGTACGCCTCGATGATCGTTTCGAGAAGCAGTGAGTCCGATTCCGGCGGAACAGAGCGGAGATCGAGAAGCACGGCATCGTCGGCGACGCGCGCGATTATCGGGGGTGTCGCGCGTCGCAGGCTCGATTCAGTCTCGGGTGCTTTTCCTCCGAGGCGCACAGCGAATGAAGGAATGTCGTGTGCCGGAAATGCTCCGGCGCCAACGCTAGCCGCCGTGGCCACAACACTCGCGTGGATCCCGTTTCTGGAGAGAGCGCCCGCTACGGTATCGCAGCGCTGGCGCACACTTTCGGGATCGGCTGTGATCATCGCCAATGCAGGAATCTCCCGAGTTGCGCGCGCAGGATCGCGATACAGCTCGAGTGTGGCGCCGAGTGCGGCGATTGTCATCTTGTCTACGCGCATCGCACGGGCGAAGGGATCTTTTCTCAACCGAGCAACTGCACGAGCTCGGCCCGCGACAATGCCGGCCTGGGGCCCGCCGAGCAGCTTGTCACCGCTCATCAGGACGATCGTTGCGCCCGCGTTGAGGGCCTCGCGGGCAGTCGGCTCACCGCGCAGGCCCCAATCCTCCAGCGACATGAGGAGACCGCTCCCAAGATCGTGAACGATCGGAAGATCATGTTCGGCCGCAATGGGAACGAGCCGCTCAATGGAGACATCGGTGACGAAGCCCTGCATCGAGAAATTGCTTCGATGCACCTTGGCGATCGCACCGGTTCGGTCGGTGATCGCGCCGATGTAATCCTCGAGATGCGTTCGATTGGTAGTCCCGACTTCGACCAGTGTTGCTCCGCTCCGTTGCATGATGTCGGGAACACGAAAGCTGCCGCCGATCTCGACGAGCTCACCCCGCGATACGATCACCTCACGTCCTCGCGCGAGCGCGCTCAGAGACAGCACCAGCGCTGCGGCGCAGTTGTTGACAACGATCGCGTCTTCGGCTCCAGTGAGCTCACGTATCAAAGAGACGCAGTGGGTGTAGCGCGAGCCGCGCTCTCCGCGCTCGAGATCGTACTCGAGATTCGTGTACCCTTCCGCCGCGTCGCGCACAGCATCGATTGCAACAGCGGGGAGAGGTGCGCGACCGAGGTTCGTGTGAAGCACGACGCCTGTGGCGTTGATCACCGGAACGAGGGAACGTTCGAGTGAACGCGACAGCGCGAGCTCGATCTTGCGCTCCAATTCGCCAGCGTCGGTTTCGGCGCTCGATGCGCGTGCTTCGGCGACCGCGGTTCTGACCGCGTCGACCACGAGTTGGCGCGGATGGTGTGCGAGCAGCTCGCGTACTCGATCGTTCTCGAGCAGCGAGTTGACGCTGGGCAGCCGGCGACGCGGATCGATCATCGCTTGATTGGCGCGGGTGGCGGCGGCGGAGGTGTCACAGTCGGCGATACTCCGGCCGGAGCTGGAGCGAGGCGAACGATGCGTTCACTCGTCGTGGGAGTTCCTTCCAGACTTCGAATCTCGATCGCGCGAACTCGAAATTCCCGCGCGGTCAGAATCGGTGTGCCCACCTTCACGAGCAGACTTCGCGCCGGCGGCGGACGCGACGGCTTGAATCCGAGAGCTCCGGCGGTATCGACGGGAGATCTCGTTACTGACGTTACGGCGATGCGCGTGGAATCGGACGCCGTCACGCTGACATTGGCGTCGGTGAGCTGCTGAGCCGGATCGACGGGGGAATCGAGTAAGAGCTCGAGCGTGACTGAATCACGAAGCACGACGCTCGACAACGTCGTTGCGACGGAATCGTGGACAAAAGTCAGAAGCTCTCGTTGCGCGTTGTCGGTCAGCGTAACCGTCGTTGTATCCCACGCCTCGCGGCGGTCGAGAGCATGATTGTTGTTGTCGTCGATCACGCCTCTGAGCCGATACGACCCTGGAGCGAGATTCGTGACACTGTACGCGCCCGAGGAATCCGCGACCGCCACGAAGGCGACTGACGTGTCAGCGGCCGGTCGCGCTTCTACCAACGCCCTTGGTGCGGGGGATCCCGCGACCCAGTTAAAAACCCTTCCGCTGATCTGGCCCGTGGCGATCGCCGAGCCGGTGGAAAAAACGACGGTCGCACCGGTGTTCCGAACATTGCCTCTCAGATCGGTGATTCCCGGCAACAGCGATACCGTATATGTAGTATTGGGCCGCCAGCCGCGACGCAGGCGCACGGTCACTTCGTTCCGATGCCAGTCGACGTTGGGAGCTCCCTGGCGCGGCGAAACGACGAACAGCGCGTCCAGCGTACCACCCGCGGGGCGCTCACTCACTACTTCGTCGAACCTGAAGACCACTTCGCGCGGCGTGACTCCTGTCTTACCGCTGTCGGGCGCGACATTGACGACTTTGGGCCCCTCAGTATCCGTCGGGCCGCCCGGAGGCATGCCTGGAGATGCACAGGCAGACGCAAGTGCGCCAAGGACGATCACTGATGTGAACCGAGGCATAGGACCGCCCAAAATCACACTGTAGCGGAGTGTCGGAAAGGTCCGCTACACGCCCGGAGCCGGGGTTTTGTGTCGCTTACGAAGAAGTACTCTCGGTTGAATCGAGCGGATCCGCGACGTGATCGGCCTTTGGAACGCCCGTCGGCGCGATCGGCGATCCATCAGTGCGGCCGGCACGGGTTGCGCGCTTCGCCGTGCGCTGCCGTCGCTCAGCCTTCACTTCCGCCGCCTCATCAGCGTCCAGATAGTCCTTGCCGAGCGCTTTTTCTTCCAGCGGCTGCCGAGGGTCTTCGTGCCGATCCGGCTCACTCGAGTTTCCCTGGCGTCTCCGCCCGGTTCCCACGCCCTGACCCTCCCAATGTGATTCCGTAAGCGACGGGTCACCTTCGTCGTACCGATCGGCCAATTCGTCGTACATGTCCTCTTCGCTCCTTACGGCGAGGCGGTTCACGACCGTGTCGACTCCTGGAACTCCGCGCGCGATGACAACCGCCTGATCCGTTTCATCCTCGGCGTTGACCCAGCCGGTGAGCTCGATAATCCCCTGCTCGATGGCCCCGATGTCGATTGCGCGCTCGCTGAGAATCGGATCGTTCCGGAAAGCTTCGAGCACCCGCTCCTCCAGCTCTTCCGTCGGCGTAAGCGGTCGGTGGTGATCGTCATCGGCGTCGAACTCGGCGGCGTCTTCGTAGTCCTCTTCGTGTATATCGGTGCCGTCCTTGCGACCGAGCTTCTGCCGAATTCGATCGGTGAGTCCGCCGATTCCGCCGTAATGCTGGGCGACTACGACGCCGGCCGCGAAACCGGCAAGAGCTCCGAGCGCGACGTAGAGTGCGCCCGTCGCACTCGATTCCTCATCGCGATATGTGAATGGCGAGCTGTAGCGTGACACGTGTACTCACCTGTGGCGAAGGGTATTTGTGAACTATACCTTACGCGGGAGCAAGTTAAAGGCCACCCGCGGCCCTCTAATTCCGATGTCAGACAAGTTGAAGTTGATACTCCCCGACGGCTCGGTGCGCGAGGTCGAGGAGGGAACTGTGCCGCGCGACGTAGTGGCCTCGATCGGGCCACGATTGCTTCGCGATGCGATCGCCACGGAAGTGAGCGGCGAGATCGTGGATCTGGGAACTCCGCTCCGAAAGGGCGGATCTTTCCGCGTTCTGACGCAGAAAGATCCGACGGCGCTCGACGTGCTCAGGCATTCCGGTGCGCACATTCTCGCGACGGCGGTTCGACGTCTTCGCCCGGATGCGAAAATCGGCTTCGGTCCAGCGATCGAGGATGGCTTCTACTACGACTTCGAGGTCGAAGAGCCGTTCACTCCGGATGACCTCGAGCGCTTCGAAGCCGAGATGCGGAAGGTCGCCGATGAGAAGCTTCCGTTCGTGCGCGAGGAAGTCAGCCAGGCCGAAGCGCGGAAGCGATTCGCCGACGATCCGCTCAAGCTCGAACGGCTCGAGGAGCTTGGCGACGGCGAGATAATCTCGACTTACACGGACGGTCCCTTCATCGATCTATGTCGAGGACCGCACGTTCCCGACACGTCGTATCTGAAGCACTTCAAGCTTCTTCACACCGCGGGAGCGTACTGGCGGGGCGATGAGCGCCGACAGATGCTGCAGCGGATCTATGCGACCGCGTGGTTCTCGAAGGAAGATCTCGAGGCGTACTTGCATCGTCTCGAAGAGGCGAGGCGGCGCGACCATCGCCTCCTAGCGCAACAGCTCGATCTCTACTCGACGGATCAGCGGGTTGGTCCCGGTCTTATTCTTTGGCATCCGCGTGGCGCGATCATCCGGAATGAGATCGAGATTTTCGAGCGCGAGCTGATTCTTCGACACGGATACGAGCTCGTCTACACTCCGCACATCGTCAGCGAGAAGCTTTTCCAGATCTCCGGGCACCTCGAGAATTTCAAGGAGAGCATGTTCGGGGCGATGGACGTGGAAGGTGCGGCGTATCGCCCGAAGCCGATGAATTGTCCGGGGCACATCTGCATCTACCAATCGCATTCCCGTTCCTATCGGGATCTCCCGATCCGGTACGCCGAATTCGGAACTGTGTATCGGTACGAGAGAAGCGGCGTGCTGCACGGAATGCTTCGCGTGCGGGGCTTCACGCAGGACGACGCTCACGTGTTCTGTACTCCGGAGCAGGTGCCGGACGAGATCGCGCGACTGCTGGATCTCGTGCACGAGATGCTGTCCGCGTTCGGTTATCCGTACACGATCGAGCTGTCGACGATGCCCGACAAAGCGCTCGGATCGGTCGAGCAATGGCGGAAGGCCGAGCAGACGTTGGCCGCGGTGATGAAGGAGCGCGGTCAGGCGTACGAGATGGATGAAGGAGGAGGAGCGTTCTACGGACCGAAGCTCGACTTCAAGCTGATTGACGCGATCGGCAGAAAGTGGCAGGGGCCGACGGTGCAGCTCGATTTCAACTTGCCGGAGCGGTTCGAGCTCGAGTACACGGGTCCGGACAACACTCCGCACCGTCCGACGATGCTGCATCGCGTGCTCGTCGGCTCAATGGAGCGATTTGTCGGCGGGCTCATCGAGCACTACGCCGGTGCGTTCCCTCTTTGGCTAGCGCCCGAGCAGGTGCGCGTTATTCCGATCTCGGACGAGGCGCATGACGCAGCGCTGGCGATAGCAGACCGGTTACGTGCCGGCAACGTTCGCGTGCATCTCGACGACCGCGCCGAGACGTTGAATTACCGGATACGCGAAGCGGAGACGCTGAAGATTCCGTACATGGCGATCGTCGGTAAGCGCGAGGCGGAGACGGATTCACTCGCGTTGCGGGTGCGCGGTGCGGGGAAGAAGCAGGAGCTGATGCCGGTTACAGACTTTATCGCTCAGGTGCAGGACGATATCGCGACACGTACGTTAAAACCCTAATGACAGGTACGGGGTACGCGGTGCGGGTTCGCACACCTCGTAACCCGTACCCCGTACCCGCCTTTATCCATGTTCATCGGACATTTCGCCGTCGGCTTTGCCGGAAAACGTGCAGCACCGAAAGCATCGTTGCAGATGCTGTTCTTTGCTGCGCTGTTCGCAGACATCCTATGGCCGATACTTGTCGGCGCGGGTGTGGAGAAGGTGAGAATAGCGCCGGGCGACACTGCCTATACTCCACTCGAGTTCATCAGTTACCCGTGGTCGCACAGCTTGCTGATGTTGTGCGTGTGGGGTCTCGTGCTGGGTCTCTTCTATCGTTCGCGCACCGCGAGCGGACGGGCGGGACTTGTAGTCGGCTTACTCGTGGTCAGCCACTGGGTACTCGACTGGATCACGCACCGCGCCGACATGCCGCTTTATCCGGGTGGGCCAAAGGTTGGCTTGGGCCTCTGGAACTCCGTTCCCGGCACCATGATCGTCGAAATCGGGATGTTCCTGGTCGGCGCATGGCTGTACGCGAGCGCAACGCGCGCGCGTGACAAGCGCGGAAAGTGGGCGTTCATTGCGCTTGTCGTATTTCTCCTCGGTTTCTACATCGCCGATTCGTTGGCGGGGTCTCCGCCGCCGTCAATAAATGCGATATGGATTTCGGCGCTTGTTGCTACCGCGATACTGCTTCTCTGGGCTGCTTGGATTAATCAACATCGGCAGAACCGAGACATCGTCGAAAACAAAAGTTGAGAGTTGGGCGAGAAGCACAGCTGGGAAGTGGGAGTCGAACCACGAATAATGTTTTGCGCTCCTACACGATGCGACGTCATGTACCTGAACTGCCATCGCGTGCGCCTTTTCCCGCACCCATAGTCTGGTGAAATCGCTCATCTCCTAATGCTCGGAGCAGAGCCCGGCATTGGTCGCACCGTTCGTTTAGGAGCGTGGGCAAAGATCCGCACATCGTTCAACACAAAAGTTGAGCGTTCGGAGAGAAGCTCAGGTCGGAGGTAGGAGCCAGCGCATCAATCGAGCGCGTTACTAATCTCCCACCGGCTGACTGCGCTTCTCTCCCAACGCTCAACTTTTGTATCATCGAGGCTTCGGCAACGAATCCAATGTCTTTACACACGAATTAACTTTCAGTATGCCTGACCTCGACCGTTCACCCGTAATTGTTTCCGCGGCCCGAACTCCGATCGGCCGCTTCCTCGGCGGTCTTTCTCCGCTGACGGCACCTGAGCTTGGCGCCGTCGCGATTCGTGCCGCACTCGAGCGTGCCGGCGTCGATCCGGCGACGGTCGAAGAAGTGATCATGGGCCAGGTCATTCAGGGTGGAACGGGCCAGGCGCCGGCACGACAGGCTGCGCTCAAGTCGGGAATTCCAGCGACGGTTCCATCGGTCACCATCAACAAGGTCTGCGGATCGGGATTGAAAGCGGTGATGCTTGCCGCGCAATCCATCAAAGCAGGTGACAACCAGGTCGTTGTCGCGGGTGGACAGGAATCGATGTCGAATGCGCCGTACTACGTCTATGGAATGCGGAACGGCGTGAAGCTCGGCGACCAGAAAATCGTTGACGGAATGATCAAGGACGGACTCTGGTGCTCATCGTGCGACGTTCACATGGGCGGCCACGCCGAGCATACGGCGAGGAAGGCGGGCGTTACTCGCCAGGAGCAGGATAAGTTCGCCGCCGAGTCGCATCGCAAGGCGGTGGAGGCGATCGAGCAGGGAAGATTCAAGGACGAGATCACACCGGTTGAGATTGCGGGGAAGAAAGGTCCAACCATCGTCGATACCGACGAAGGTCCGCGCAAGGACACGACAGTCGAAAGTCTCGCCAAGCTGAGGCCTGCATTTCCCGGAAAGGGCGATCAATCCAGCCTTTCGGTCACCGCCGGAAATGCGTCGAGCCTCAACGACGGTGCGTCGGCGCTGGTCGTGACATCCGAAGCCTACGCGCAGGAAAACGGACTCGACATCATGGGACGTATCACAGCTTACGCGACGAGCGGAACAGAGCCGCAGGATTTGTTTTTCGCTCCGATCTACGCCGTGCAGAATCTCATGGGCAAAGCAGGAACGAAGATCTGCGATTACGATCTCATCGAGGCAAATGAGGCGTTTGCATCACAGGCGCTTGCGAACGGCTCTGGACTCGGATGGGACTGGGATCGCGTGAACGTGAACGGTGGAGCAATCGCGCTGGGCCATCCGATCGGGGCAAGTGGGGCGCGAGTTCTCACCACGCTCCTTTACGCGATGAAGAACCGCGGCGCGCGCACCGGATTGGCCACGTTGTGCCTCGGCGGAGGAAACGCCGTCGCTCTGAGCGTCGAGCGCGCAGCCTGAACAAAACAGCGGGAGCGAAATGAGCGCGCGCGCGCTCTTCGCGAACGAGGACGGGCGGATCCGCGCCGGCTGGCGCGTCCTCATCTTCATTATCGTTTTTCTCTTCTGCTTCACCGTCGCGGCTGTCGCCGAGTACGGGCTGACGATCATGGCAGAGTCGCGCGGATACAGGCCGCTGGTTGCCCAGTGGAGCTTTCCGCTGTCGCTAGTCGTCGCTCACTGGATCGTGTTGCGCTGGATCGAGAACGGCAGCTGGGATTATGTCGCGCTCGGGCGCAAGGCTGCGCGTCCGCAACTCATGATCGGTGGATTGGCTCTCGGCGTACTGGCGATTGGTATTCCATCGCTACTCCTCATCGCTGCGGGTCAGCTTGCGATAAGGCCGATGCCTGATGGCAGCTCCACTGGCGTAGCCGCAATCGCTCTTGCGAATCTCCTGCCGGCGGCGTTCGGCGAAGAGATGCTGCTCAGAGGTTACATCTTCGCCGCGTTGCGCGATGGAATCGGGTGGAAATGGACACTGATTGTCACCAGCATCGTCTTCGGTTTGATGCACATGATAAATCCGGGTGCTGATGCGCAGTCGATCCTGCTGGTCATACTCGCCGGCTTTTTCCTCGGGTCAATTCTTCTTGCAACGCGCAGTCTCTACGCCGCCGGCATGGTTCATTTCGGCTGGAACTGGGCGATGGCTGCGGGAATGCATACGCCGGTGAGCGGAATTCGCGTGCAGACTCCGGACTATCGAGTTATCGACAACGGACCCGACTGGCTCACTGGCGGACAGTGGGGACCCGAAGGAGGATTCCCTTCCGCGTTGGCGATGTTCGTGGTGATGATCTACATCTACTCGCGGTACTTGCGACGCATGGAGCCAGGAGCATGAGCGAGAAGGTCGCTGTCATAGGCGCCGGTCAGATGGGAAACGGAATCGCGCATGTATTCGCGCAATCCGGATTTCCGGTCTCCATGATCGACGTGTCGGCGGATGCTCTCGAGCACGGACGCGCCACCATCCGGAAGAATCTCGACCGGCAGGTCAAGAAGGGGACAATCTCCGAAAGTGCGCCGGACGAGATTCTTGGTCGCATCGCAACGAGCGATTCGCTGGATGCAGCAAATGATGCGACGCTCGTCGTCGAAGCGGCGACGGAAAACAGTGAGCTCAAGTTCAACATCTTTACACAGCTCGACCGTGTTGCCCCTCCGTCCGCAATTCTCGCGACCAACACCAGCTCCATCTCGATCACCGAGATAGCCCGCCGAACGAAGCGTCCGGAGCAGGTTGTCGGAATGCACTTCATGAATCCTGTGCCGGTGATGAAGCTCGTCGAGATCATTCGCGGCCTCGCTACATCCGACGAAACGACGAGGCGCGTTGTCGAGCTGAGCAAGGCGCTCGGCAAGGTTCCTGTCGAAGTCAACGATTATCCCGGCTTCGTGTCGAACAGAGTGCTGATGCCGATGATCAACGAGGCAGTGTATTGCCTGATGGAAGGCGTTGGAACTCCGGAAGCGATCGATCAGGTAATGACACTCGGAATGAATCATCCGATGGGGCCACTCGCCCTCGCCGATCTGATCGGACTCGACACCTGCGTTGCGATTCTCGAAGTCCTGCGAGACGGACTCGGCGATCCGAAATACCGTCCCTGTCCGCTGTTGAAGAAGTACGTCGCGGCGGGGTGGCTCGGTCGAAAGACCGGACGCGGATTCTACACGTACAAGTAGCAGGTCAGTTTGAGCATCGATCTGCTGGACCTTACCGAGGAGCAGCGCGAGATCCAGAAGCTTGCGCGCGATTTCGCTCGTCAGGAAATCGCACCGCATTCGGCTGACTGGGACGAGAGATCCTACTTCGAGCCGGCACTGGTTCAGAAAATGGGTGAGCTTGGATTCCTCGGAATGCTGTTGCCCGAGGAATACGATGGATTAGGCGTCGACACTTCGACTTATCTGCTTGCACTCGAGGAGATAGCAGCGGTCGATGCATCGGTCGCGGTAATGATGAGCGTCCACAACTCGCTGCCGACCTCGATGATTCTTCGCTTCGGTAGTCAGGAGCAGCGCGATCGTTTTCTGAGACCGATGGCGCGCGGTGACATCCTGGGTGCCTTCGCCTTGTCGGAGCCCGAAGCTGGATCGGACGCCGCTGCACTAACGACCCAGGCCGTTCGCGACGGCAATGACTGGCTGCTGACCGGAACGAAGAGCTGGGTGACGAACGGGAACACGGCCGGCGTGATCGTGACGATGGCGCGCACCGACACGCGCCAGGAACGTCGCGGGGCACGCGGCATCGGCGCATTTCTCATCACACCCGATCTTCCCGGCTTCCATGTCGGAAAAAAGGAAGAGAAGATGGGTCTTCGTGCGTCACCGACCGTTCAACTCACGTTCGATTCGATGCGCGTACCGTCCGCGAATCTCCTCGGCGAGCCGGGAATGGGATTTGTCTACGCGATGCAGTCTTTGTCCGCCGGCCGGCTAGGCATTGCAGCGCAGGCGATCGGAATTGCGCGCGCAGCTCTGGAAGCTGCGACTGCATACGCAGCGGAGCGACGTCAGTTCGGCACGGCGATTCGCGATTTTCAGGCGATTCAGTTCAAGCTAGCCGACATGGCGATGAAGGTTGCAGCCGCGCGAACTCTCACACACGCGGCTGCTGCCGCGAAGGATCGCGGACACAACGTGGTTCAGGCTTGCTCGATGGCGAAGCTGTTTGCGAGTGAAACCGCGATGTTCTGCACGAACCAGGCGGTTCAGATCTTTGGCGGGTATGGATATGTAAAGGACTATCCGGTGGAGCGACTGTTCCGCGACGCGAAAGTCACCGAGATTTATGAAGGCACTTCGGAAATTCAAAGAATTGTCATCGCGAGACACTTATACGCGCGTGACTAACAATGCCCGCTGTTGCGAACGATAACTTCGAAATAATGGAAATCTTTGAAACTTTGGCTGAGATGGGTCACGAGCAGGTGATGCTGTGCAGCGATCCGTCATGCGGATATCGCGGCATCATCGCGGTTCACAGCACCCGCCTCGGCCCGGCCCTCGGCGGCACGCGCTTCTGGAGTTATGCCTCGGATGAAGAAGCACTCATCGACGCGCTTCGGCTGGCTCGCGGAATGACCTACAAGAACGCCGTTGCCGGCCTGCATCTCGGCGGCGGTAAATCCGTGATCATCGGTGACAACAAGACGCGCGATCGCGAGCCGATTTTTCGCGCGCATGGACGATTCGTCGAGAGTCTCGGCGGCCGGTATATCACGGCCGAGGACGTGGGAACGAGCACGAAGGACATGGATTTCGTTCACATGGAGACCGATCACGTAGCTGGACTCGCTTCGAGGTCCGGTGATCCGTCGCCGGTCACTGCGCACGGCGTCTTTCGCTCGATTCAGGCATCTGCGAAGGAGCGCTGGGGGTCCGACGACCTCACAGGAAAGACCGTCGCGCTTCAAGGGTGTGGACACGTAGGGCACTGTCTCGCGTTGGAGCTGCATGAAGCGGGAGCGAAGCTCATCGTCTGCGACATCGATCAGGATCGCGCGAAGCGCGTAGCGGCGGACACGCGTGCTCGCATCGCCGACACTGAAGCCATCTATGACGTTGACGCCGATATCTTCGCGCCGTGCGCACTCGGCGGAATAATCAACGACGACACACTGCCGAGATTCAAATTCGAGATTATCGCAGGCGGTGCAAACAATCAGCTTCTCGAGGAAAGGCACGGCGGCGCGCTCGAAGAACTGGGAATCCTCTACGCTCCGGATTACGTCGCCAACGCAGGCGGTGTGATCAACGTTTACGGAGAGGTTGCGGGATGGGATGCAAAGCGGGCGCTGCGAAAGGCTGACGATATCTACGACACGGTTCTTCGCGTCTACGAGATCGCCCGGACGGAGCGGATTCCTACGTATGAAGCCGCCGACAGGCTGGCCGAAGAGCGGCTCGGCTCGCCGTTGCCAGTTTAGCAAGAACGTATGACAGCCAATACATCCGCCGCGGAGATAATTCCTATCGCATCCGACCACGCCGGCTTCGCGATGAAGAACCGGCTCGTGACCGAGTTGCGACAGATGGGATTCGAGCCGGAGGATCTCGGTCCGCACAAGGAAATTCCCGACGACGATTATCCGGATTACGCTCATCCGCTTGCGCGCAAGGTCTCGCGGGGGGATGCACGGCGCGGTATTCTGCTTTGTGGCAGCGGAATCGGAGTCGATATCGTTGCCAATCGGTATCCCCACGTCCGCGCCGCCCTGGCGTGGATTCCGGAGATCGCCGAGCTGTCGAGACGTCACAACGACTCCAATGTGCTCGTCCTTCCATCGAGGTTCATGAGCGACGACACGGCAGTGGAGACGTTGCGGCGTTGGCTTACAACCGATTTCGAGAATGGTCGTCACACTCGGCGAGTGAAAAAGATCGATGAGGGAGAAGTGAATGCAGGAAGTTGAGCAGTCCTCGGCACTACAACTTCAGAACGTTTCGGAAGTCGATCCGGACGTCGCGGCGATCATTCGCCGCGAAGTCGACCGGCAGCGTGATGGTCTCGAGCTCATCGCCAGTGAGAACTTCGTGTCCGAAGCGGTTCTCGAAGCAATGGGAACGCCGCTCACGAACAAGTACGCTGAGGGTTTGCCCGGAAAGCGCTATTACGGCGGCTGTGAATTCGTCGATCAGGCCGAGCAGCTTGCGATCGACAGAGCGAAGCAGCTTTTCGGAGCGGAGCACGCGAACGTGCAGGCGCATTCAGGCGCACAGGCGAATGCGGCAGTGTATCTCGCGTTCCTCAAGCCGGGCGACAAGGTGCTGGGACTCGATCTGTCACAGGGTGGACACCTTACGCACGGATCGCCGGTCAATTTTTCGGGGCTGCTTTATCACGCGATTCATTATGGTGTCGGCGACGACGGGCGCATCGACTACAAGCGCATGCAGGAGATCGCGCTCGCCGAGCGTCCGAAGCTCATCATCGCCGGTGCAAGCGCCTACGCGCGAATCATCGAGTTCGAGCCGTTTGCCGAAGTCGCTCGAGAAATCGACGCAAAGTTCATCGTCGACATGGCGCACTTCGCCGGGCTCGTAGCAACCGGATATCATCCGTCGCCCATTCCGCACGCGGATGCGGTCACTACCACCACGCACAAGACGCTGCGAGGTCCGCGTGGAGGTTTGATCCTGTGCAGGGCCGAGCACGCCAAGGTGATCGACAAGGCGATGTTCCCGGGAACGCAGGGTGGTCCACTCGAGCACATCATTGCAGCAAAAGCCGTTGCTCTGCGTGAAGCATTACAACCCGAATTCAAGGTTTACTGCGGTCACATTGTTGCGAATGCGCGCGCCCTCGCGGACGCCCTCAGCCACCGCGGCTTTGACATTGTCTCGGGGGGAACCGACAATCATCTGATGCTGGTGGACCTTCGAAACCGCGGTTTGACCGGAAAAGTCGCTGAGAAGGCGCTGGATGCGGCCGCAATCACGGTCAACAAGAACACTGTGCCGAAAGAGACTCAGTCTCCCTTCGTCACTAGCGGAATCCGAATCGGAACTCCTGCGGTTACCACTCGCGGCATGCGAGTCCCCGAAATGCTGCAGATTGCGGAAATGATCGATCGCATTCTGTCGGCGCCGGATGATACGGACCTTGCGATGAGCATTCGCGACGATGTCCGCGACCTCGCGCGCCGGTTCCCGCTATATCCGACCTCGTTTCGCGAGCGCGGGGACGAGTAGATGCCTGAGCTCGCTTTCCGCGACGGTGTGATGGACCGGATCCGAATGCGCGAGCCGCGCTACGATGAGCAGGCGTATCTGTTCGTTCTGGCTGCTCTCGAGTTCTGCCAGAACCGGCTCGAGGTGCGGCGGCATATCTCCGCTGTCGAGCTCGCCAATGCGTGTCGCGAGCTCGCACTGGAGCGATTCGGCCTGATGACCCGGCTCGTGCTGGAGCGTTGGGGAATAACCGCGACATCGGACATCGGCGAAATAGTCTTCGCGCTTGTGGAGCTCGGATTGCTCGTCAAGCAGCCGGCGGACACACGGGAAGAATTCGCTTCAGTCTTCGACTTTCACGAAGCGTTCGAGCGCAATTATCCCTGGGGCTGCGCCGTCCGAGCGTAGCACGAGAGCTCGAGAGAAGCGATGGTCGTTCGCGTAGTAACTGCGGCCGACGCCGCGGAATGCGAGCGGGCGACGATCGAGGCGGGGACACCGGCAATCGAGCTGATGGAGCGCGCCGGTAAGGCAGCCGCGACTGAGATTCTCGCTTGTGCAACCGACGCTGATATGGTCTCCGTAATCACCGGCCCCGGCAACAACGGCGGTGACGGATGGGTCGTTGCGCGGGAGCTCGCGCTCGCCGGCCTGCTGGTGCGGGTCATCGAGTCGGCGCCACCAAAAACACAGGAAGCCCTGGAAGCGCGAGAGCGCGCGTTGAAGCCGGGAGGATCGCGGCGCATCGATCTCGCAGACTCTCTTGCCGACGAGCAGATCGTGGTGGACGCACTTCTCGGGACTGGATCCAAAGGGTCACCGCGCGGACGAATTCGCGAGCTCGTCACCGCAATCAACGATGCAGGTGATAACGGCGCTCAGGTATTCGCACTGGATCTGCCCACCGGTGTCGATGCGGATCTGGGGGCGAACGGCCAGTCGGTTCGGGCCACCCATACTGTCACATTCGGCCTGATGAAACGCGGCGCGCTGCTCTCGCGGGATCGGTGCGGCTCCATCGCCGTGCTCGACATCGGATTGCAGGGAGAAGCGGTGGCGGATCTACCGATGCTCATCGATGGCGCGTGGGCGCATGAAAGAGTTCCTCCGATCCGATTCGACGCCCACAAAGGGACACGCGGACGAATCGTGGTTTTCGGCGGGGGAGAAGGGATGGCGGGCGCTGCGATCCTCGCTGGAATGGGAGCCCTTCGATCGGGCGCGGGTCTGGCGCACCTCGTTGTTCACGAGTCCAATGTGGAGTCGGTGCACGCCGGGCTTCCCGAGGCGATCGTCAGCGCCTGGTCCCGTGATCCGGCGATTGTTGCGTCGATTCTTTCTCGCGCAGACGCGATCGCAATCGGCCCCGGCCTCGGACAGGGTCGGAACGCGCGAAATCTTGTTGAACAGGTTCTTCTCGCCACCGCCGCTCCCGCTGTAGTGGACGCCGACGCGTTGAATGCATTCACTGGCGATCCGGCGTCATTGGCCGCGTTGCTTCACGGTCGACCCGCAGTGCTGACGCCGCATCCAGCGGAGCTCGCAAGAATCCTGAACGTCGAGACGGACACCGTGACGAATGCAAGATTCGAAATTGGAAGTGACCTCTCACGGGCGAGCGGTGCCGCACTACTCCTGAAGGGAGCGCCAACGGTGGTGTTCGCTCCCAACGGGGATCGTTACATCTCGGCGGCCGGCACTGCAGCGCTGGCGACTGGAGGCAGCGGCGACGTTCTCACCGGAATAACAGCGACTCTTCTTGCCCACCGACTGCTGTCGGGACGGGGCAAGCGAACGCGACTCAATACTCCCGCTCGTCGCCGTGCTCGCGATCAGAAGGTTGGCGCGCACCGAATTGCCGAAGTAGCAGCGACCGCGGCGTACTTCCACGGTCGCGCCGCCGAGCTTTGCGGGCCGGTGAGAGGCACGACGCTTTCCGACGTGCTGCAGGCGCTTCCCGATGCATGGAACGAGACGATTCCACCTGAGCGTCCGGGAGTGCTCGCACGCTTACCGGCGGTAGCCTGACTGCCGCGAACTGAGAAAGCCGCATGCACACGCGATTGCGCGACGGTGCTGAGTTTGACCTCGTACGCAGGTTCCTCGACGTGTGGGGTGATGATGCGGCCGGTATCGGCGACGACGCGGCAGTGTTACCGGCTGTTAAGAATGCTCGATTGGTTGCAACCATCGATTCAAGCGTCGAGAACGTTCATTTCCGACGAGATTGGTTGACGCCCGCCGAGATTGGATATCGCGCCGCTGCTGCCGCGCTGAGCGACCTGGCGGCGATGGCCGCATCGCCGCTCGGGATTCTCACTGCGATCGTTCTACCGGAAACCTGGCTTGCCGATGCCGATCAGATCGCAAATGGAATCGCCGAGGCCGCGAGCGGTTGTGATGCGAAAGTCCTCGGCGGCGATCTGTCCGGCGGAGGCGAGCTTGCCATCACGATATCAGCGCTCGGCGCAGCTCAACGTCCTTTGCTGCGTTCCGGCGCTCGTATCGGAGACTTCATTTACGTGACGGGCAGGCTTGGTGGGCCCGCCGCGGCTGTGCGCGCATTTCGAAGCGGAGCTTCGCCTCAGGGAAAACATCGCGGGCGTTTCGCTCACCCGATTCCGCGACTGCGTGAGGCAATCTGGCTCGCTCAATCCGGGATCTCGGCGGGGATCGATATTTCGGATGGCCTCGTTGCCGATCTCGAGCACGTCGCGGCAGCGAGCGATGTTTCGATATCAGTCGACCTCGAGCACGTTCCCGCAATCGACGGAGTGTCACAGCTCGATGCGGCGGGCAGCGGTGAGGAATACGAGCTGGCGGTGACGTCCGGCTCCGAGCTCGACACGAAGGAATTCGAGCGGCGTTTCGGAATCGAGCTGACACGAATTGGGATGGTCGAAAAGGGGGCGGCGCGTGTAACTCTGCTTGACCGCGGCACTCGGGTTGCTTCGCCATCCGGTTACCTTCATTTCTCTAAATGACGCTTCTCAGGACGATCAGGTTCTTCGTAGTCGGGACCATCGCCACTCTGATAATCGGCACGCTCGTCATTGTAAGCGCGCTGATCGGAGTGAAGAACAAGGTTGGTGGAATCCTCGATTGGTCTCTCGCCGCCTGGTCGCGGTGGTCATTGGCGGGCGCCGGATCGAAGGTCCGAACGCACGGACTCGAGCGAATCAATCCGCGCGAGCCGCACATCTTCATGTCGAATCACCTGAGCTGGCTCGACATCCCCGTGCTTGGCGCCGTGATCCCCCAGTCACGGTTCGTCGCAAAGATCGAGCTCTTCAGTATTCCGCTCTTCGGCCGTGCGATGCGCGCGGTCGACATGGTACCGATGGATCGGCAGAACCGGAAGGCTGCTTTCTCCGCGTACGACGATGCGGCGAAGATCATTCGTGGCGGAACGTCGATCATCGTTTTTCCTGAAGGAACGCGAGGTCTCGATTACCGGATTCGCTCGTTCAAGAAGGGACCGTTCGTGCTCGCAATCGCGGCCGGAGTGCCGATCGTTCCTGTGCTGCTGCACGGATCGCTGGACGCGATGCCGACCGGTTCGTACAAGCCGCTCGGCACCCCCATCGATGTACATTTTCTCGATCCGGTAGCGTCGGCAGGTCTTACGTACGACGACCGTGATCGACTCGCTGCAGATATTCGGGCAAGAATGTCCGCTGCGATGGAATCGCTGTATGGCGTCGTTACCATTGAGGACCGCCGAATCGCCGAGCCTGCCATCTCGGAGTAACCGGTTCGGGGATCAACCACATCAAGAGATACAATTGTCAACTATAATCGACATACGCGCCCGGGAGATTCTCGACAGTCGCGGGAATCCGACGGTCGAAGCCGACGTAACACTGGCGTCAGGTGTGAGGGGACGCGCAGCGGTTCCGAGCGGCGCATCGACCGGAGAGCACGAGGCGCTCGAGCTTCGCGACGGCGACCCCGATCGATATCTCGGTAAGGGCGTTCAGCTTGCGGTGCAGAACATCGAGGAGATCATCGCTCCGGCGTTGACCGGGCTCGTTGCGGACGATCAGATATCGATCGACCGAACGCTGATCGAGCTCGATGGCACTGCGAACAAGGGCAAGCTCGGCGCGAATGCGATTCTCGCTGTGTCGATGGCGACTGCGAGAGCAGCAGCGGACGATGCCGGAGTTCCGCTGTTCCGTTATCTCGGCGGGCCCCTCGCGCGAACGCTGCCGGTGCCGATGATGAACATCCTGAATGGCGGAGCACACGCGACCAACACCGTCGATTTTCAGGAGTACATGATCGTACCGGTTGGCGCGGAGACTTTCGCTGATGCCGTGAGAATGGGCGCGGAAGTCTTTCACTCCCTCAAGAAAGTTCTGGTCAAGCGAAGACTTTCGACGGGAGTTGGTGACGAGGGCGGATTCGCGCCCGACCTCGAGAACGACGAAGCAGCGTTGAAGCTTCTCGTCGAAGCAATCGGCAACGCCGGCTACGCTGCCGGCACCGAGATCGCCATCGCGCTCGATTGCGCAGCCTCCGAGCTGTACAACGATGGCAAATACACTTTCAAGAAGAGCGGCGCAGGTACGTGCACTGC
Organism: Gemmatimonadaceae bacterium; assembly: GCA_036560025.1. GTDB lineage: Bacteria > Gemmatimonadota > Gemmatimonadetes > Gemmatimonadales > Gemmatimonadaceae > UBA4720. Next base: position 36,989 of record DATBRZ010000259.1, read on the forward strand.
AGATCAGATGATCGGGCTCTTTCAGGGATGGCTCGAGGACTATCCCATCGTTTCGATCGAGGACGGACTTGCCGAGAACGATTGGGACGGATGGAACCGGCTGACAGAGTCACTCGGAGATAGAGTGCAGCTCGTTGGGGACGACCTATTCGTGACGAGCACCGAGCGGCTATCGCGCGGGATTCACGAGGATGTCGCGAATGCGATTCTGATCAAGCTCAATCAGATCGGGACGCTCACCGAGACGCTGGAAGCGATCGAGATCGCGAAAGCGAATGGCTACCAGTCGGTGATTTCCCACCGATCGGGTGAGACCGAGGATACGTTCATTGCGGATCTCGCGGTTGCTACCGGTGCGGGTCAGATCAAGACAGGCTCAGCGAGCCGGACTGACAGAGTCGCCAAGTACAATCAGCTACTCCGCATCGAGGAATTACTCGGCGACGTCGCCGAGTATCCGGGCGGATCGATCTACGGATTGTAGAGAGGTTTCGTGGCAAAGCGAATCATCTGGGCACTGATCATTCTTGGGGCACTCGTGTTCGCGGTGCACGGCGGTGAATACAGCACCTACGATCTCTGGCGCCAGCGAGAGCGAAAGGCGCGACTTCAGGCCGAGACGGATTCGCTCCAGCGAGAGGTGGACTCGCTGCGCGGGGTTGCGCGTGCAATCGCCACTGATCCGGCGACGCAGGAGCGAATCGCGCGTGAAGAATTCGGGATGGTGCGGGGAGACAAGGAAATTCTCTACCGGCTCACGGACCCAACGGACAGCTCCGCGAGCCGGTAGGGCCACGCTCTACTTCTTCTGCTTGTTTTCCTTTGCTTCCATCTTCGGCGTCTCGTGCTCCTTCGAAACGACAGCGCCGGTAACTGCGTCGATGTTCACTTCCTCGAAGCCGGTTGCTCCGGGCACCTTGATTTCGAATGAGTAGATAAGTTTGCCGTTCTCGCGCTCGAGCTTCGACTTCTTCACCTTGCCGTTCGGAACTTCCTTCAGTGCCGTTGCGCGGGCGGTCGCCATGGCGATCTTCGCCTTCGGCTTCGGTGCGACGGTCGTGCGTTTGACGGGCGTTTTAGCCATCGTCGACTTCGCGGGCGTGGGCTTAGCCGGCGTCTGAGGCTTGTTGTAGGTAGGCGTCTGCGCGGCGAGCACCGTCGCAGCGCAGAGAAGGATCGCGGTGGTGGTTGGTTTGAGCATGGTTCCTCCGAAACGTGGATGGTGGAGGCGCCTCGCCTCCTGCGTACGGCGGGAACCTAGCCCGCGAACCTTTCACCACGATTACAAAGCGCGCGTAATTGGAGATGCCGCCAAGGACCTCACGGCGAGAGGGAAGGCGACCGTAACCGTGCTCCCCTGATTGAGTATGGAGTCGATCGTTATCGTCGCGCCGTGCTCATCGGCAATCCATTTTGCGATGGAGAGCCCGAGGCCGGCCCCGTCGTGCTGGGCTCCATCGTGCGCGCCCCGATAAAAGCGGTCGAACACGCGAGGTAAATCGTCGGAGTCAATACCAACGCCGGTGTCCGCAAGAGTCATCGTCGGGCGACCCGACTTCATTGACAGGCTCATTGTGACTCGTCCGCCCTGCGGCGTGAACTTGATCGCGTTGTCGAGCAGGATGATGATCAGATCACGAATGAGAGTGGGATCACCGACTATCGGCGATTCCTCGAACGCATCGACATCCAACTGAATGCCCTTGCGCGTTGCCATTGCGCGCGCAACGCTGAGGCAATCAGAGACGATGTCATCGAGGTAGAGAGGCCGTTGCGCAATCTGCTGGTCGCCTGCATCCGCCCGCGCGAGCACGAGCAGATGATCGACGATTGCGCCAAGCCGCCGCGATTCATCCTCGACGGTCTTGAGCGCCGAGCGGTATTCGTCCGCGTCCCGCTGTCGCTGAAGCGCCACGTCGGCATTCGTGCGCAGGATTGCAATCGGCGTTTTCAGCTGATGCGCCGCGTCGGCCATGAACCTGCGCATGTTGTCGATCGTCGCTTCGATCGGTGCGGTCGACTTGCGCGCCAGCATGTAGCCCCCAATCGCGACGAGCACGATTGCGATCAGCGCAGCGCCGGCGAAGACGCCGATCAACTGTGCGTATCGATCCTCGAGCTCGAGCTGATCCGCGATCGCCGCCGCAACGAGAACGCGACCCCTCGGCGTCCGAAAGCGTCTCGCCTCGAGGCGAAGAGTTCGACCGTCATCCGTATTGTACTGCGCCGATGCACGGCCGGTTTTCACTGCGGTAGTTGCGCTCTGCCTGATCCAGCCCTCGGCTTCCGTCGGAACGAGCGGTGTTCCGCGTTCATCGAGCAGGTACATCGTGCGCTCGGGAATGCGGAGCTCATCTACCGCATCCAGCAGTGCGGAATCGCCCCTTTCTTCCTGGAGCTGGCGGCTCGAGGCGACACTTGCAAGCTCGATGGTTGCGGCGGAAAGTGAATCATCGAGCTGACGAGAGACCTGGCGTCTCAATGCGACAAACAGGCCCGCGCCGAGGAGGAGCAGAATTACGGTGAACGTTCCGGCATACCATAGTGTGAGCCGCGTTCGTACACGCTCGACGTGAGGGTCGCGTGATGAGCTGCCGCCGTCGTTACGGGCCAAAGCGGTAACCCGCTCCCCTCAGGGTCTGAAGGAGCTTGGGATTGAAGTCGTCGTCGATCTTTCTTCTGAGGCGCGCGACGAGAACCTCGAGCGCATTGGTGAATGGGTCGTGGTTCTCGTCCCACACATGCGCGGTGATCGCGGCGCGATCCACGACCTGTCCCGCGTGAAGCACCAGAAATTCGAGGAGACTGAACTCCTTCGCGGTTAAATCGATCCGGCGTCCGCCTCGTGCGACACGTTGCGATTCGATGCTCACCTCGAGATCCGCAATTCTGATGACAGTAGGGATAGGTGGTGCTTTGCGTCGAGACAGCGCGCGGAGTCGCGCGACGAGCTCGCGAAAGGCGAACGGTTTCGCGAGGTAATCATCCGCGCCCGACTCGAGTCCCGACACGCGATCGTCAACTGAGTTGCGCGCGGTGAGCATGAGTATAGGTGTCGCGATCTGTCGTTTGCGGAGATGGGCGCAGAGGTCGAATCCGCTGCCGCCCGGCAGCATCACATCGAGGACGATTACGTCGAAGGTTCCGAGAGCGGCCTGGGTTTTTCCGTTGTCGAACGTGTGAGCGACAGTGACGCGGATGTCCTGCTCCTCGAGCCCCAAGCGCACGAGATCGGCGAGGTTTCTGTCGTCTTCAACGAGGAGAATTCGCACACTTCGAATGTAATCGTCGGTCGCCTTGACTTGGCTCCATGGCTTTCTAGATTGCGTGATCTACCGCGGGGTGGAGCAGCCTGGTAGCTCGTCGGGCTCATAACCCGAAGGTCGCGGGTTCAAATCCCGCCCCCGCCATGGACGGCCGCCTTCGGGCGGCCGTTTTTCGTTGCGTCGGCAGATTGAAGCTGGTGACGGCGTCCGAGGATTGAGCTTCTCGCCGCTAACTATATTTGATCGTCTGGCAGGGTAGCTCAGCCGGTTAGAGCACGGCACTCATAATGCCGGGGTCGCGGGTTCGAGTCCCGCCCCTGCTATCAGCGAGCCAATCACTTACCGGTGGTTGGCTCGAATTGCTCCATGCTATGCGACCTGTTCGTGCACCGTGCGCGTGAAAACCAGGACGCCGATGCCGCCGACTGCGGCAGCGATGTAGAACGGCAACTGCGGCGAACACCGCCATAACAGGCCGCCGATGAACGCCGCCGGCGCGATCGCGAGGCTTCGAACGAGATAGTACAGCCCCACTACTCGCGCGCGGAGCGAGGGAGTGGCGAGATCAATGATCAATGCTTTTCGCGCCGGCTCTCCCACCTCGCGCAGGCCACCAACGACGAAGGCACCCACAAGCCACGCAAAGTTCGACGCCCAGACGACGGCGAGCGGCATCAGCGCAAAGCAGCAAAATGTCGCGATCACGAAGGGCTTCTTTCCGGTGTATTCGGCGATGCGTGCCGCCGGGACATAGACGAGCATCGCGGTTGCCGCTTGCACCGCGACGAGAATGCCAAACTGCAGTGCGTCAATGTGCACGACATTGATGGCATAGATGACGAGAAACACGTCAACCATCCCTTCGCAGGTGCGGATGAAGATGTCCGACGCGAGCAACCAACGCAGCGAATCCGGAAACGACTTCCACACGTGCCGCACGTTGATCGTCGGGTCATCACGAAGCACCGGAATGCGAACGCGCGCGGCGACCAGTAGCGTCACGAGGCCCAAGGCGATGGAGATAACGAGCCCGAGTCGAACGCCACCGCGTAGTCCGAGAGCAGCGATGGCGAAGCCGCCGAGCGTCGGTGCAATGACGATCGGTATTCTTCGGAGGATTGACTGGACTGTAAAGCCCATCGTTCGCTTCTCGCGCGGCAACGCATCACCCACGACGGCGAACAAAGCGGGACTTGCCATCGCGTCCCACGCCATGATGAACGCGAGTGCGAGAAACGCCAGCGGCCAGCTCGGAAGGATCGCGAACAGCGTGTAGCCGATCATTGTCAGTGATACGAAGAGCAGCAACGCCGCGCGCCGCCCGTATCGATCGGCGATCCAACCGCCTGGGTACTGATACACTCCGTCCAGAAAGTCCTCGGCCGTTCCAAACAGACCAATGACCGCAATCGGAGCGCCGAGGTTTTGCAAATACTTCGGGAGGAAGCGGCGCCAGAGATTCTCGCCGAGATTCATGAGCAACATTGCCGTCGAAACGGCAATGATTTCAGGCGTTAGGCCGAAGAATGCCCGCGCGCGTGCTCGGCGAGAATCGCTTTCGGTTGTCTCCCGCGACTGATGCCGACCTCTGTGGCTCAGCTTCGCTTGACGTTCGTGCGGGCGAGTGCCGCATGGAGGCCGCTGGCTAACTTGGTCGCGTCATCGTTCGCCCAGAAATGCATGAAGAAAAGTCGCGGAGAGTCCTGCAGCATGTGGCTGTGGACGGCTGTCACCTGGATTCCATTCTCGTGGAAGGTGCGGAGCACCGGATTCACTTCGCTCCCGATGAGGACGAAGTCACCAGTGATTGCGATTCGTGGCGTGGCGCTACCCACATGGGCTCGTTAGGCGTTTCTTCAATCGTGACGCCCAGTTCTCTTCGGGCGGCGTACCTCTACGACGCCCTTTATGCGTCGCTAGAGCTCGAACTTCAAGAGAGGCCATGAGACACATGAAGATGCACTCTGTCTTGCGAGTCTCGACTACCTCAGCGGTAGTCACGTGCATCCTACCGACGTTTCTCGTCGCGCAAAACAACAACTGTGTCGCGACTGCGAACTCGCTGACACCTGCCGGTTGGCGGGCGCCGGCTGCGCCCCCGAGTGCCGGCGGACCCCTGCGGCTGGTGCAGGACATTTCGCTGCCCGGTCCAGCGAATCGATTCGACTACCAAAGCATCGATCCCGTTAGGCGGCGGCTGTACATCAGCCATATGAATGCCGGACGGGTCGTCGTCTTCGGCCTCGACTCCTCGCGCGTCGTCGGCGAGGTCGCCGGAACACCACGGGTGACGGGTATATGGGCATTGCCGGCGCACCACATGATCTATGCTTCGGCCGCCGGCAACCACGAGGTGGTTGGCATCGATGAGCAAACGCTCAGGATCTCGGCTCGCATTGGCGGCATCCGCTTCCCGGACGGCATCGCCTACGCACCATCCGAGCTCAAGGTATTCGTGTCGGACGAGTCAGGTAGGGCCGATGTGGTGATCGACGCGCGCACGAACAAAAAGCTGGCGACGATCGACCTCGATGGCGAGGCAGGGAACACGCATTACGACTCCATTTCGCATTGCATTCTCGTCGCTGTGCAGACGCGTAACCAGCTCGTCGCCATCGATCCAGCGAGGGAGAAGATCGTGGCACGCTACGACCTGCTTGGTTCCGATCACCCACACGGATTCACTCTCGATGAGCCTGGCCGCCTCGCGTTCATCTCGAACGAGGGCAATGGGAAGCTCCTCGTCGTCGACCTGCGGACGATGCGTGTGCTGTCCACCCATCGGGTCGGTGACGATCCGGACGTCCTAGCCTGGGACCCTGCCTGGCAGCGACTCTACGTCGCCTCGGAATCCGGCGTCCTCAGCACCTTCCGCGTCGATGGCTCCAAGTTGCAGCCGCTCCCCGAAGTACGCGCCGCACACGCGCATACCGTCTCAGTGGATCCCCGCACGCATCGAGTGTATCTCCCGCTCGAAAACGTTGGCGGCCGGCCGGTGCTTCGGATCATGGTACCCGAACCACGCTGACCTGGATTTAGCTAACGATAAACGTTGCCCAGTTTCGTCAGTTCGACTCGCTATCTCCGACTGGCTGCCCGAGCGCGCAGTTGGTGCGCGACGAGCGCGCTGCTGTACGTTCCGCTCACGCTCGTCTTGGGGGATTCCGCCGCCGCGCAGAGCCAGCAAGCGATCGGCCGACAGGTGGTGAGGATTACCGAGATTGATGACCAAATGCGGATCGACGGCCGCCTATCCGAGTCTGTATGGAGCACCGCCGATTCCATCAGCGATCTCACCCAAGTGGAGCCCCGGGAAGGTGCACGTCCCTCGGCACGCACGGTCGTGCGGATACTCACGACCGAGGACGCAGTGGTAATTGGCGTGCGGGCCGACGATCCCGAGCCGTCCCGTATCGTGAGCTTCGCGCGCCAGCGCGACGCGATTTTGGACAGCGAGGACCACATCAAGATCGTGCTCGACACGTACCTCGATGGCCGATCCGGATACGTCTTCGCGGTCAATCCGAATGGTGCGCGGTACGATGCCCTGATCACGAATCAGGGGGCGGGTGAGAACGCGACCTGGGACGCCGTCTGGCAGGCTGCGACGGTGCGCACCGCGACCGGTTGGTCTGCGGAGATCCTGATTCCGCTGAAGAGTCTTCTCTTTCGGCCAGGTCTTACAGAGTGGGGCTTCAACCTGCAGCGGCGGATCCAGCGGCTGCAGGAGACGGATCGCTGGGCGAGTGCAGAGCGCGACTACAAGGTCACGCAGCCCAGCCGTGCCGGCTTGCTCACGCATCTTCCGCACTTTGAACTCGGCATCGGTCTTAGCGTGCGCCCGTCCGTGACCGGCGGCCGCGTGCGTGACAGCGCGAGCGCGTCAATGCAGAGCACGAGCAAGACGAGCCTCGACGCGACGCAGCGGCTCGGCGCCAACACGCTTGCTTCGCTGACCGTGAACACCGATTTCGCCGAGACCGAGGTCGACGCTCGGCAAGTGAATCTCACCCGCTTTCCGCTCTTCTTCCCCGAGAAGCGCACATTCTTTCTCGAGGGCGCCGACATCTTCGAATTCGGCCTCGGGCTCACCTCCGATCTCGATGCGCTTCCGTTCTTCAGCCGCAGCATTGGCCTGATTGCCGGCGAGCAAGTGCCGATTACTGCAGGTGCGAAGATAAATGGCCGAGTCGCTGGAACGAATTTCGGCGCGCTCGCGGTTCGTACGCGGGACACGGACACCCTATCCAGCGCGAGCACGATGGCGGTCGTCCGCGTCAAGCAGAATGTCCTGAGTGAATCATCGGTGGGCTTCATTGCAACTGCAGGCGACCCGGTCGGCCGCTCGCGCAGCTGGCTCTTTGGCCCGGACCTAACCTACCAGACGTCGCACTTCCGGGGTAACAAGAACTTTCTCATTGGCGTGTGGGGCTTGGCCGTCGGGCGCGAGGATCTGACGCGCGGCGATCGCACAGCAGCCGGCATCAAGGTCGATTATCCCAACGATCTCTGGAACATCAGCCTCAAATACAACCGCATCGGCGACGCGTTCGATCCCTCGTTAGGCTTCGTCCCACGGCCTGGCGTCCACATCGCGAACGTCGGCGTGGATTGGCAGCCCCGGCCAACGCAGCCCATCGGGCGGTTACACATTCGCCAATGCTTTTGGGAGAATCAGCTCCGGTATGTCGCCGGACTTAGCGGCGGCTGGCAGAGCTACCGCTATTTCATGGCGCCGGTCAACTGCCGTTTGGAGAGCGGCGATCGATTCGAGTTCAACTTCGTTCCGACCGGGGAGCGACTCCTTACTCCGTTCGAGTTGACCGACAAAATCACCATCCCTGTCGGCGCGTATGAATTCATCCGGTTTCGGCTGGAGGGCGGACTTGCCGCAAAGCGTCGGTTCAGCGCACAAGCGACGTGGTGGTTCGGCCAATTCTACGATGGACGGCTCGATCAGTACGAATTAACCGGCGCGTGGAAGCCGTCATCGCTCATAATCGTGGAATTCACTGGCGAGCACGATGTGGGTCGGCTCCGGGAGGGCAACTTCACGCACGATCTGTTTGGTACACGTCTCGGGCTCAATGTCTCGCCCGACCTGCAGCTCACAAGCTTCGTGCAGTATGACACCGAGTCTGAATCGTTCGGTACGAATACCCGGCTCCGTTGGACCTTCAATCCACTCGGGGATTTCTTTGTTGTTTATAACCACAACCTGCGGACACGCGATCCGTTAACACTTCGGCGTGAGCTTGTGTTCGCGTCGAATCAGCTCCTGGTCAAGGCGCAGTACGCGTTTCGGTACTGAGCACAAGCTGGGCACGAGTGTCTTCCGCCTGCGCCTAATCGAGAGCTGAAGAAAAGTTCCTTGAGGGCGTCAACTGGCGCCATGCGGGGCTCAAGCCTTGCGGCGTGCCTAACTCGCCGATCCGGGCTGCCCGATTCGATTGGATGCGGCGAGCGGCTCGTGCTCCGAGAGGAGTTTCGTAACGAATCGCTGACCCTCGGAAATCCGCTCGATCTCGACCGCAATCGCTTCCATTCCGTGTTCCAGCCGCTCGAGCCGCGCAGCGGATTCGGCGGGTAGCTGATCCCGGCGCGGTGCGCTGCGGCGCCAGCGGCGGCGCATGAAGAAGTACACGATGAGTGCGCCAAGGAAAGCGAACCCCCCGCCGAACGCGAATCCTTCTTCCCAACCGTCGCTTTGGTTGGCTTGACGCGTTTGGGTGAATTCGACCAGATCACCGGGAGCAGACGCAAGCTGGCTTCCAACCGCAGCGATGTCGGTCTCTAGCTGCAGGATGCGATCATCCAGCACTCGAATTCTGTTTTCGAGACCCGTTCGACTCACTCCGTTCGGCGCAGTCTTTATTTCCTCGGAGAGCTCACTTCGGCGCTCGGTGGCGCTCGTGAGCTGATCGGAGAGCTGACTGCGTCGTGCGAGTAACCCCTCGACCTCCGATGACGTTCGCGGAACTGTGATCGTTAGCGGTTTTCCATCCGCTCCGACTGTCGTAATCGAAATGGGAGGCGACGGCGCTTGGGGCGCGGCAGGTGTCTGGCCTTGTGTCGAAGCTTGCATTGAAACCTCTACGGTGCCCGCGCCAGGCGAGTTACAAGAAAGAGCGCGTTATCTCTTGATCGTCACGTACTGCTCGAGGCGCGCCACCTCGGCGTTATCGACGTACTTGCCAATCTCGCGGCGAAAGCGCGCGATATCGCTATACGGTCGATACTCCTCGAATTCGTGACGCATTCTGGGACCGACACCAGGGATCAACAGTATCTCGTCGCCGATTGCGGTATTGAGATCGATCGGGATCCAGAGCCGCCCATACACGGCTTTGCGCTGGTCGGCATTGAGGCGCGTTGAAAGCACGCGGTTGACCGCGAGATTGTCGCTGTAGGGACGACCGGCAACGATCGCGTCCGCGACGGCGCCGTCGATTCCCGCGATTGCCAGCAGCTGCTCGCGAGTGGCTGAATTCGGATTGACCAGTCCGGACGATGTCGAGGCCGCACCGGTCGATGCGGCGGCTCCGCCCGAGGCAGCTTGCGTTGCGCTTCCTGCTTCGGCTGCAGCACTTGGCGCGGGCATCGTGCCTGCCGCAGTGGCGGCAGGAGTTACAGCCGCGGTATCGACCGCGACACTATCCACACTCTTCTTTTGTGCTGTGCACGCCAGCGCTAACGCAAGCAGGGCCGCCGCTGCCGCAGACTTCCAGAAATTGCTGTTCATCGATCGTCTCCGTTTGTGCGATTCTTGGCTCTCATCGATGGGTGACGATACGCAAAAGCGAAACCAACGAGCGCAAGCTGCACCAACGCGCCCGGCGCGAGCGACGGCGTTGCGCCACGCAGCGCTTCCCATACGAGTCGCGGTCCATGGAGCGTGCTGTCACGCTCCGTTTCGAATTCAACATTACCGCGATAGTGCAGAATGACTCCAAGTACTCCGGCAACAAGGCCGGCCACCATGGCAGCCTGAAACAATCGCAAAGTGTTCGGCGATGGACGGCGCCATACGATCGCAGTCGCAACGAGAATGAATGCGAGGACAAAAAAAGGAATCCACTGCGTCGCCGAGTCGCGGTGATCGAGAAGCGACAGCTCGAGCAGTAACCCGAGTGCGCCGATAGCAACAATTGCGAGAAGTATTGCTCGGAGCCGCGAAGAATCCATCGAGCCTTCCACCGTTACGGCCTCCTGGCGGGCGGCGCGCGACGTTGCGACAGAGGACAACCTCGGAACGAATTCGGGGCAGTCACATTTTTCCTGGGAGGCGCGCTTGTATCGATTTGCGCGAGTGAAGCGTTCGACCAGCTCAGCTCGTTGATGACGCAGAAATCATCGCGTCGCGCCAGGAGGATCGGATGTAGGTAGTGTGGTCCCAGACCTGGAATCTGATCAACAACGACGTAGTTCGCTCCGACAGAATCCGCCGCGCGGTAGAATTGTTCCGGGTCGCTGCTCAGCGGATAAAGTGCGCTGCGATATCCGGATCGCATGAAGAAAATCGACGGTTTCCTCGAAAGAACGACCGAGCCGGCCGGGAGCTTGCCGCGCGTTTCGTCGGCAAGATGGAAAAAGGCAGCGTAGGTCGAATCCGTGCATGCCAAGGTCACATCTGCCGTCTCAGCTCGACATCCTGCGCTGTTGCGAAACTCGCGTGACAGATCGGGAATCAGCAGCACCACCAGTATGGCGCAAGCAGTAACTGGCACCAGCGCTTCCGCCTTGGGCACCGGACGCAGCATCCACGGGAGTGTCTGGCACGCGTACAACAGGAGAAGGGGCAGAAGCGGCAGGATGAATCGCTCGCTCGACCACGTCGAAGGCCAGAGCAGAATCAATCCGACGTAAAGCACAACCCAGATCTCTGGAAGGGCGGGCTTTCGAAGCCGGCGTATCCATCCACTGACCGCCAAGGCGGCCACGGGAATTCCGAGCCACATCCCAGGCCATCTCCGTCCGGTGAGACTCGTCGGAATGCCTGTTCCAAGGTAGTAGGTCAGGTTGCGTCCGATTCGCTCGGGAAGATCGGAAAGCCCAATCGTTCCCTGCGACGGGTCGTACGGATTCCGTGCCATGAATGGTGCGACGTAACCGCCATGACCAGCTGACTGTGTGCGTATCCACCAAAGCAGGATCGGGGGCAGCACGACTGCGAGGAGCACGGCGAGTGCGGCCGGCCGACGGCGATACAGCACCCAGATCGCTGCGGCCGCAACGAGCGGCAGCCCCGCCGACCTCGTAAAGTTCGCCAGCACTATTGCTGCAGCGGCAACTGCAACATCCAGTTTTTCGTCTCGCGGCGAGACAAATGCGCCCGCATCGACATTTTCCTGATATCGCTGCCACAACAGCAGGGCGAGCATCGTCATCGCCCAGAACGGAACGTCCGATAATACCGCGTGGCTGATCGTCGCAAGGCCGGGTGACAGTGCGAGTGCGAAACCCACCGCCGCCGAGATCACTGTGCCTGCGATTTTCCGCATCCAGGCGACAGAGAGTCCGATCGCACACGCCGAGAAAACGATGATGATCATCTTCAGGCCAAACGCGGGAGTAAGTCCGACAGCGAGACCGCCGGCGAGTATCAGCGGGAAGACCGGCGGATACTGAACATGCGGCGGCGTGAGCGGATCCCAGATGTCTCTGTATGTCCCAGTTGTCAGGAGCGACCGCGCTAGCGCGAGGTACGTCGCATCATCTCCGCCAGTTGGCGGTGCTGGATTGTATGCCGCGAGGAGGACAAAGAAGTGGAGCACGGCGAGCGCGACCGGCAACGCCCACGACGGCCACGGGCGCGTCGCCGTTTGTTTTTCGGCCGTCGCTTGCGGTTTGGCGGCTGCCGCTCGCCGTCGGCGAGTGGCGCGTGAGCGCGCCGTCATTGTGCGGATTCTGTAATTCCGGCGAAGAACGCGTCGAGCTTCGCCCCATCTAGGCGCCCGCCTGTGCGAACGCCGCTGCAAATATCCACTCCGAATGGACGAACAGTTGCGACAGCCTCAGCCACGTTCGAGGCATTGAGTCCGCCCGCAAGAAATACGGGAACCTGCACCGCGTCGCGAATGCGCCTGCTGATCTGCCAGTCATGGCGCCTTCCCGTTCCGCCAAGCTCTTTTACGGCGAGGGAGGGATTGCCCGAATCGAGCAAAATGCCATCGACGTGGGAGCTCACCGCATTTGCCTCGTCGATCGAATTTTCACCCGTTACGTGAATCACCTGAACGATTGCGACAGCCGGCAAGAGCTCGCGGAGCCGTCGATGGCCATCGGGCTCGATTCTGTCGACCAGCTGGACCGTGTTGACGCCGGAACGACGCACCTGTCGAGCGATCGACTCGGCGCTCGTTTCGCACGTAAGCAGAAACGTTGCAATGCTGGGAGGCACGCTCCGCGCAATCTGATCGATCAGATCGTCGTCGATCACGCCGGGTCCGCTTGGCATTGCCGAGACGAGTCCGATTGCATCTGCGCCGCTAGCGATTGCTAGCTCGGCCTCAGCGACGCTTCCCATGCAGCAGATCTTTACGCGCGTGCGACCGACGTCGTGGTCGTTGCGCTCACGATCTCCAAAAAGCGGATGAATCATGGCGAACAGTAACACGAAGCTCGCCGGCACCTCAATGAAAGCAACTTCGGAGCACTTCTCGCATCTGCTGACTAAGCTTCTGTGATCTCGGATCTCTGATTTTCGAAGTTTGCCATTCTCAGATGAGCACCTACGTCCTCGGTCTATCCGCCTTCTATCACGACAGTGCCGCGTGCCTGCTGCGTGACGGTGAAATAGTCGCCGCCGCGCAGGAGGAAAGATTTACGCGAAAGAAGGGAGACGAATCGTTTCCGTCGAACGCGGCGCGCTACTGCCTGACCGCTTCCGGAATCGAGATCAAGGATCTGACGGCCGTCGCATTCTACGACAAACCGTTGCTCAAATTCGAGCGAATCATAGAGACCTACCTCAGCGTGGCCCCCAGCGGGTTTCAGTCGTTCAGGAAAGCCGGCCCGCTGTGGATGAAAGAGAAGCTCTACACCGACAACGCGATTCGTGAAGGACTCGGCGGATTCAAAGGTCGCGTGTTGTACGCCGAGCACCACGAGTCACACGCAGCGAGTGCTTTCCTCGCTTCACCGTTCGAGCGGTCAGCGATACTCACGATCGACGGGGTTGGGGAATGGGCGACGGCGTCTATCGGCGTCGGTCAGGGCGCAGACTTCGAGCTTCTGCGCGAGCTCGATTGGCCTGACTCTCTCGGACTGCTCTACTCCGCGTTCACCTATCACATCGGATTCAAGGTGAACTCCGGCGAGTACAAGGTGATGGGTCTCGCACCGTATGGATCGCCGCGCTACGTCGACGCGATCTTGAGCGAGCTTGTCGATCTCCGTGACGACGGCTCGTTCCGCCTCAATCAGGAATACTTCGATTACCTCTCGGGACTGACGATGACGAACAACGCGTTCAGTCGGCTGTTCGACGGACCCCCGAGACTGCCTGAGTCGCTGCTGACGCAGCGTGAGATGGATATGGCGCACAGTATCCAGCACGTCTGCGAACAAATCGTTTTGCGGATGGCGCGGTCAGCGCATTCACTGACCGGAGAGCGGAACCTCTGCCTCGCGGGAGGCGTTGCTCTCAATGCGGTCGCGAACGGACGAGTTCTACGCGAATCACGATTCGATGGTCTCTGGATTCAGCCGGCTGCAGGCGATGCGGGCGGAGCGGTTGGTGCGGCTCTGATAGTGTGGCACCGCTACTTGAACGGCGGGCGTGACGTCCAGGCTCTACAGACGGACGCGATGAAGGGAAGCTTCCTCGGCCCCGAATACAGCGATGCCGAAATAGAGAGAGCACTTACGGACGAGAAGGCAACATTCGAGCAGCTCGGCCGAGATGAGATGATCGAGAGTGTGGCATCGCTTATCGCCGCCGGAGCGGTCGTTGGCTGGTTCCAGGGCAGGATGGAATTCGGACCGCGCGCGTTGGGAGCTCGCAGCATTCTCGCCGATCCACGGAACCCGAAGATGCAGGCGCTGATCAATCTCAAGATCAAGTTTCGCGAGGGCTTCAGGCCGTTTGCGCCGAGTGTTCTGCTCGAGCGCGCGAAGGAGTACTTCGATCTGGACGGTGAGTCACCGTACATGCTCATCGTCGTGCCGGTTTGCGAAGAGCGACGGCTGCCGCCGCCCGAGAATATCAGTGAGCTGTGGGGAATAGATCAGCTGAACGTGCCGAGGTCAGACATACCTGCCGTTACGCATCTCGATTATTCAGCGCGAATTCAGACCGTCACCCGCGACCGCAGCCCGCTCTATTACGGCCTCATCAAGTCGTTCGAGCGACAAACGGGATGTGCGGTACTCGTCAACACCTCATTCAATGTGAGAGGCGAGCCGATAGTGTGCACACCGCGCGACGCGTATCGGTGCTTCATGCGAACGGAGCTCGATTATCTGGCGATCGGTTCATTTCTGCTGGCGAAATCGACTCAACCACAACGAGCGGAGGGCGCCTGGAAGCAGCCAGTTCAGCTGGATTGACGAGCGCTGAGGGACGGAGGTTCGCGTGGACTCTGGCGGCGGCGTTCGCCGTACTTGGCGCGCTCCTCTGGTGGAGACATCGCGCCACGCCGGCAATTGTCGCGGCGAGCCTGTCTCTTCTAATGTTGCTGGCCGGAGCTTTTGTCCCGTCGCGGCTCGGACCGGTCCAGCGCGCCTGGATGGGACTCGCGCACGCGATCTCCAGGGTTACAACGCCGATATTTCTGGCAATCGTGTACTTTCTGGTTCTCACTCCAGCGGGATTCATGAGACGGACAGTTGGAGGGAATCCGCTCGTGCGCGACGCGAAAGCGGGAAGCTTCTGGGTCGAGCGCGACCGGCTGTCTCAGGACCGGAAACGGCAGCGACTCGAGCGTCAGTTCTAAAGGAAGAGCGCGATGGGATTCGGCGGACTGTTGCGAGAGCTATGGGCATTCATGCGTGAGCGGAAGAAGTTGTGGCTCCTTCCGATCGTCGTCGTTCTAGTGCTGGTCGGCGGCCTGCTCGTGCTCGCGCAGGGGTCGGCACTGGCTCCGTTCATCTACACGATCTTCTAGTGGCGCGCCGCAAGGCGTCGAAGAACAGGAACGCGACGCGTGAGCGCGAAGAGCGCCCCAGTGCTGCAGCGGAGCCTGCACCGAACTCGCAAAAACTCAGCACCGGAAAGAAGGCTGCGTTCACTGCGATTGCGCTTCTTTTCCCGTTCATCGTCCTTGGATTGCTCGAGGCTGGACTGCGAATCGCAGGGTATGGCGCTCAGCCTCCGCTGTTCGATTCGCCCGAATTCGTCCGCGGAACACTGCTCGTTCCGAATCAGGATGTCGGCGCTCGCTATTTCCCACGCGAAAAATTCCCGCCATCACCACCGGGCGATTTTTTCCTAGCGAACAAGCCGCCGAATGCGTTGCGGCTGTTCCTGATGGGAGAATCCGCCGCTGCAGGATTCCCATATCCACGCAACGGAACATTCTCGCGCGTGCTTCAGGATGCGCTGCAGGATGTACTGCCGAACGACACAGTCGAAGTGATCAACCTCGGCATCGCAGCGACGAACAGCTACACCATTGCTGATCTCGCGCGCGAAGTAGTCGAGCAGCATCCCGATGCCGTTCTCATCTACGCCGGCCACAACGAGTACTACGGCGCGCTTGGTGTGGGGTCGACCGAAACACTCGGTCAGTTTCCCGGCTTCGTGCGGCTCTACCTGCGGCTTCAGCGATTTAGAACTGTGCACCTGGTGCGGGCAGGTCTTGGAAGAATCCTTTCCGCATTTCGCGGCGGGTCACCAGTCCCAGGGACCGAGGATGATCCGAGCAGAATGGCCAGCGTCGTCGCCAATCAGAACATCGCGCTTGGAAGTGCGGCCTTCGACGCCGGGAAGAGACAGTACGAGAGCAATCTGCGGTATGCGATCGGAGTCTTTCGTCGCGCCGGCGTGCCCGTATTCGTTGCGAGCACGCCAAGCAATCTTCGAGACTTGCGGCCGTTTGACGCCGTTCAGAACGGAAACGCCAGACCGTCGGCGGTCGTTTTCGACTCGGCAAACTCGGCGCTCGCCAAGTCGGATTCGGCGAGCGCTCGAAGACTGTACGAGAGAGCGCGCGATCTCGATGCAATTCGCTTTCGCGCGCCCGGCGAGTTCCGCACGATCGTTCAGCGAGTCGCATCTGAGTCAGGATCGACGTACGTACCCGCGGATGAGCTGGTAAGCCGCGCGTCGAAATTCGGAATTCCGGGCAGCGATCTCTTCCTCGAGCACGTTCACCCGAATCACACCGGATACGCGCTGCTTGCGCGGATCTTTTATGAGGCGATCGCGCGCAGGAATTTCCTCGGTCACCGCGCGGATACGCTGCGGCTTGCGGCGTGGCCCGAGTACGAGCGCCGAATGAGTCTGACCGACCTAGATGAGCGGATTGCGTTTCACACTGTGCGGACAATCATGCTTCGCTGGCCGTTCGTCCCGATTCGGGCACAAGCCGATTATCGCGGGACGTACCATCCTGTCGGCTTCATCGACTCGCTTGCGCTTTCGGTCTCTCGGGGCGGGATGCCCTGGGTCGCAGCAAAAACAGCGGCCGGCGAAAGGTTCGAAAAAGATCATGAGCCTCAGCGCGCCCTCGCGGAGTATCGCGGGCTTCTCCACAATCAGCCGCGATCAGAGCAACCCTGGAGATTGATTGGTCGTGCATTCCTCGAAGCCGGACAGCTCGATTCAGCGGAGACTTACCTCACACGCGCGCAGAACATTCGACCTTCGGGGTTTTCCGCGTATGCGCTCGGCCTGATCGCCTCCAGGCGGAAGGACCTTCCGCGCGCGATGGTGATGCTCGAGGAATCTTTGCGGCTTCAGCCTGACAATCCTCCCACGCTATACGAGCTATCGCTCGCGTATGCACTGTCGCACAATCTCGATGCAGCACGAGGCGCAGCGCTCCGGCTCGCACAGGTCGCGCCCAGTTATCCGGGGCTCAGTCAATGGCTGACTACGCTAGGCATCGCTCCGCCGTCGCCTCAACGGTAGTACGTTTTGAATGGCAGTCACCGCACATGGAATGTCGTGAACGGAAAGGAGAAACGATGACGAGGTCGATTCTGCGTGTAGCTGTCGTAGTCGCGTTTCTGTTTGTCGTATCGAGCTGTGCGCATGCTCCGTCGCCGCTGAATCGCGTAGGAGTCGCTTACGTGACGTTTGCCGATGCAGCCGGAGCGCCGCGCGGCACGGCCGAGCTGTGGCAGGATACCGATAACGTCGTCCACGTCCAGCTGCAGCTACTCGGTCTGCCTGCCGGGACGCACGGCATTCACTTTCACGCGGTGGGAAGGTGCGAGGGAAGCGGCACGACGCCGTTCAGCACGGCCGGCTCGCACTTCAATCCGCTCGGACGCCAGCACGGACTGGAAAATCCTGCTGGTCCGCACGGCGGAGATCTGCCGAACATCGTGGCTTCGAATGACGGCAGCGTGAGCGTCGGACTAGCGACCGATCGCGTGTCGCTCACCGCAGGATCCACCACCTTGTTCGATGCCGACGGCACGGCGATGGTAATCCACGCCGCCGCGGACGATCAGGTATCTCAGCCGGCGGGGAACAGTGGGGCGCGAATCGCGTGTGGAGTTGTCAGGCGCACCCTTTAGAGTTCCGGGCGCTGCATCGGTAACGCTTCGATGCCATTCGCTTACTGATCGGAGCTAGTTCTCCCTAGGGCGGCGAAGGCCTGCCCACGGTAATAATCCGATCCGATCGAATTCGCGGCGCGCTCGTACGCTGTTCTGAGCCCGGAGTCGAGCCGGTAGCTCCGCGCAACACGAGTGAGAAGACCGGCAAGCTCGTGATCTGATCGGATCGTCGGCGCCGCGGCGAGCAGCGCTGCAACAGTCTCACGTGTGAGCGGACGCTCGGCGAGAGCCTGTGACATTGCTGCGGCCTTGTAGTAGTCCGAGCCGATGCTGCGGACCGCGTTGAAGTACCAGTCACGGCTCGATCCCTTGAGTCGCCCGTGCTGAATGAGCGCCTGGAGCGACTCGGATTTGTAGTAATCCGACTTGATTCCGGAGATCGCGTTGATGATCGACGATGAAATCCCTTCGTCCCATTCGGTTCCGGTATCGAGCGTCTTGATCACCTCGTACCTGTAGTAGTCCGATCCGATCTTGTCGAGCGCGTCCATGTAGTACTGCCGCGTCTGCGGATTGATCGCGTACTTCCGCGCGACACCCTTGAGAATCTCCGCCTGGTAGTAATCCGATTTGATCGTACCTGCGGTGCGCAGCAGGAACGACAGAGTCGTCGAGCTCAGGCGATCGTTCACGAGCACTTTTCCGATCGCCTCCGACTTGTAGTAATCGGATGTCATCCGGCCGGTCGCTTCGGCAAACGCACGCCAGACGCTTTCGTCTGCGTATCGTTGAGAGGAAAGCTTGCCCAGTGTCTCCGACAGGTAGTAATCGGAAGAGATCTCGCTCGCTGCCTGATTGATCAGACGAACGAGGGTCGGCGCGTCGAAATTCATCCCCATGCTCAAGAGGACGCTGTAGTATCGGTGACGCGCGTAATCACCTTCGAGCCGCGAGATCTCGTCAGTTACGGAACGAATGCCGTTCTGCTCGAACAGCATTGGCACTCGCGTGTCGGCAGCGAACGCGGTTCGACGCTCGAGTGCTAGCAATGCATCCGCTAACCAGCGCCGCGCCCCAGCGTCAAACTCACTGCGCCTGCCATTGACATAGTAGACATGATCCAGGCCACCGCGTGCCGGCCGAATCTCGATTCGCCGGGTGGTGCCGCCGTCGCGCTCCTCCATCCAGAACGATCCATCGGATTCGAGCGAGGCGACGTCAGTGAGATCGGGGCGCAGCGTGAACTTGCCATCTATCTGCATCTCCATCCGGCATCCGCCGCGCTCGAATTTGACGGAGAATGAACGCCGGCCGCGACGTGAATCGTCGTCGTTGCTGCTGATGCTGGTCGAGCCCTTCTCGCCCTCTTTGCTTCGCGTTTGCCAGCAGACTTGCGCTGACGACACAGTCATCGTGAGATCGGGCGTTGCGAGCGTCACCAATCCAGCCGGTGCCTGCATCGCCTTGATGAAGGGAACGGCAGCGGTGATGAACGTGCTGCTGAGAGAGGGCACGCCGTTGGTCGCAGCAGTAGCTGCGGGCGCATCCGTTTTTGCAGGAACTGCCGGGGAGACCGATCTCGGCATCGCCGCGGACACAGTTCCCTTAGTGACGGAACCGGGCACAGGGGTTCCGACTTCTCGAGGAGCCGGGGATGCAACCGACCACGGCGCGAGTGCGGCCAAGGGAGCGATGAGCAGCGTTACTGCCGTACCGGCAAGAGAGCGGAAGCGGCGCGAGACTCCGTTGCGCGGCCGCGATGGATCAAGCACTGCGATCACGCGACCGGACAGCTGTGACGGACGAGCCATTGCAATCGCTGCATGCGCCGTCGCCGGGATTGCCCGTAACGACCGAGCGACGTCGAGAAGCTGGTCAGCGTAGTCTGACGGACGAGATCCTGCGCTGATGACTCGATCATCGCAGGCGAGCTCACGTTCGACACGCATCCGCCGCGCCGCGACCCAGACCAGTGGATTGAACCAATAGACAGCGCACGCAACCTGGGCGATCAGCTGTGTCAGGCAATCAAACCGATCCGTGTGCGCAAGCTCGTGCATTACGACGTTTCGAATCTTCCATCTTGGCCAGTCGCTGACGCGAGCGGGGAGAAGCAGCACTGGTGAAGCGAGTCCCCATGTCATTGGCATCGCTGCAGCATGACTCTCGAGGACGCGCACCTTGCGCGTGATTCCGTAAAGCGCGGTCACTACCGCAACGACTTCGGCAACCGGACCCGACTCGATCGAGACTGCTCGGCGAGCGACGAGCGAAAGCCGGATGCGAGCGACGAGAATTGGAACGAATACGGCGATGAAACCGGCAAACCAGAGAAGGGCGAGACGCATCGACAAGGGAACCGGCTGCGGATCGAGAACCCTTCCGGACTCAGGACTAACGGCCATCGACGATCGACGACTAATTGCGGATTGCAGACTGACTGCGGACTGCTGATCAAGCGCGGGAACACGACGCGCAAGGTTGTCCGCAGGACCAGTTACCGGCGGCAGAACCGTGGCAGAACGAACGATCGGCTCATCGACGATCACACCACTCGGTGGAGAAAGAAGCGATACTCGGAGCGGAGGGAGCGCACGCATCAACAGGGGCAACGCAAGTGTTCCGACAACTGCGAAAGTCCAGACGAGGTGTCGCGAGGCCGCTGGGGATCGCCGCATTGCAAGCGTCGCAACTCCCGCGGCGGCGAGAACCACGATGCTCTTGAGAGCGAGATCAATGAGGAAAACAACCGAGGTGCTCATCACTTGCCCTCCTTCTTCGCCTGCTCGACGAGCTCGCTCAATCGATCGAGCTCCTCGCCTGAAAGATCCCGCGCGGAAAGGTCGAGCAATGCGGCAACAGCCTGCGTCGCTGACCCGTCGAAGAATGTCTTCACCATCTGTCTGAGCGCGGATTTTTGCGCTGCCGGCCGCGATACAGTAGGAGTGAAAACGTAGCGCGGTCCATCGTACTTGTGAGTGAGATGCCCTTTCTCCTCGAGAATGCGAAGCAGTGACCTCACCGCCGAATAACTCGGTGCATCCGGGAGATTGTCACGCACTTCGGCGGCAGTAGCCGAGCCGGCGCGGTAGACAATGTCCATGATCTGGCGTTCGCGGCGCGAAAGGTTGGCGAGTGGCGGCATGGTCTAATCAGCTTGGGTGCTAAAGGTTTGGCACTATGCCAAAAAATTAGCATCAGGCCTGAGGCTGTCAAGTGGACTCCTCCTCAGACCGTAGTTAGTTCGCAGTTCGTAATCGTTTTACATCGCGGGAATCCAGAAATTGGCTTTCACCGCAAAGAAGTTGGTTCCTCGCTCCTTGTATCCGCTGAACAGGTCCGTCACTCGAACGAGATCGCCATTCGGCTCGAAGCCTGACCTGTTCTGCTGCCAGACGAAGAACATCGTACTTCCCGGCCGGTATTCCCATCGCACCACGAAGTTGCTTCTCACCGATCGAACGTTGAAGTCGGGGAAGGGAATTGTGAACGTGCTCGGGGCACCGCCAGCTCCTGGCACCGCAGGATCGGTTATCAGGTATCGCCCATCGGTCTGGCGAACGATCGTTGTGCCGTCGTCGCCGTATGTCCGCAAGTCTCGACTTCGCGGTGCGAGCAGCTCGCCAAAATCGTAATAGTGTCCGCTTGCCGCGAACGGCTCAGCCCAGAACTCGAGTGTCAGATCCGGCTTGATCGTGTAATTCAGGCGAATGTCGGTGAAGAAAGTCGCCTGGTCGATGAACGAAAAGACGTAACGACGACCATACGTCTCTGTCCGACCATTCTGAAGCGTGGCGACATACTGCCGTGAGTTGACTGCCCTTAGATAATTCGGCTCGAGCGACAGCTGCCACTGAGGAACCGGCCGAATCGAGAACAACCCGCTGATCCGATTGACCGGAGATCCATACTCATCCTTCCCGTAGTAAACGCGGCCGGACCAACGCGTTTTCGAAGCAAAGCTGTTGCTCAGCTGAATGATGCCGTAGAGGAAAGAACCCGTACCCATTGAAGGTCCGCCACGCGTGAGTCGCTCATCCTGAGCCCGCGCGTTGTAGCTGGAGAAGAAGCTCAAAGTCCAGAAGTTCTTGAACGTTGCATCGGCCTGAGCGTAGGGGGCCCTGTACTGCACATCGTTGTCGAAGTTGAGCTCGGTGTCCAATCCGCCGCCGACCGAGTAATTACGGAACCGCTTCCCCGGCTGTGTATCGCGGTAGCGCAGGTTGAATCCGCCGAATCGGCCGTCGCTCGTCCCTAGCCGCCCGACATCGTTCGTCTCGAAGGCGGGTGATTCGAATCCACTGTAGATGTAGCCGAGCCACTTACCGGTGTTCTTGTCGAGCTCGACAGTTCCCGCGCCGCCGGTAAGCGAAGTGCGCGACGGATCGACGTGATACGCCTTCGCATCGAGACGCTGGAAATACCGCGCGCTCGAACGTTGCGCGAGAAGAATTGCAGCCGAGTCGCCTGATATATGGCTGAAACCGAGGTAGTGTCTCACGCTCCACGCGCCACCCTGAAACCGCCAGAGAAGATCGTAGCCGCCTGAATACGCACGACGATTGAGGATCTGTGCCAGCGGCTCTCCGGTCTCGAGATCGCGCTGCATTCCGGTCAGACTCAGTCCGACAGTCGAAGCATCCTTCCCGAACTGCTTCTGCACGCGGCTCACGCCATACATCGTGAGCGGAGCAACGACGGTTTTGCTGAATTGCTTCGAGACAGTGTCGTAGGTCTCGGCTTTCTCTCTCGCCGTAACCGCGGTCAGAGCGCCAAGCGAAGTTCCATTCGGGAATCTTCCCGTGATTTTCGCCGCGCCAAGAATCGTCGACGCCTGCGGATAATCGACGAATGACCCGCTCGCTGGTCCGCGGGGGCGCGCTCCGATTCGGCGGGAGTAGAAGTAGTTCGCCCCGTTACCGCGAAGCAGCTGAATCCCCTCGAGAAAGAACGGCCGCTTCTCGGTGAAAAACGTCTCGAAGGCAGAGAGATTCACCTCGGCTGGATCAGCTTCCACTTGTCCGAAATCGGGATTCACAGTGCCTTCGAGAGTAAGACTGGGGCCAAGCCCCATTTTGAGATCGCCTCCAAAGCGACCCCTGACATTCCTGCCGTTATCGAATGGATTTTGTCCGTCGCGGTTCGCATTTACCGTCGCGTCGCTCGCGACGTAGGGAAGCAACTCGAGCCGTCGCGAGGGCTTGATCCCGCTGATTCCTTCCAGTGCGCCCATTCGGGATGACCAGCCCGTGCCCTGGCGAGGAATTGGAATCCAGAAAACGTCCTCGTTCTTGGATGGCACCCAGTGGTCGATGTTGAGTCCCCAGTGCTGCACCTCCGCTGCATTGAAGCGGAGTTGACTGAATGGAATACGCATCTCGGCCGTCCACCCGGTCGAATCGATGCGCGACGCAGCTTCCCATACCGGATCGAACCCGGTGTCGATGTTCGTCTCGTTATCGGTGGGGTGATACCAGTCGCCGCGAACTCCTGAGGCGCTGACGCCGAAGCTGTAGGCGGTGCGCCGGTCGCGATACGAATCGAGCGATATCCAGATGTGCTCGGCCTGACTGATGTTGTCGCGCCTGGCAATGGGTGCCTGAATCGTCCTCGGCGTGCGAGTGATGACGCGCGTCGCGACGAAGAGAGCGTCGTCATCGTACAGGAATCGGACCTCCATGCTGTCGCTGGGTCTGCCGCCTTCGACCGGTTCCTTCTGAACGAAATCGGTGATTGGTCGTGCTGTCGCCCAGAGGGGTTCGTCGAGTTTTCCGTCGACGTTGATGCTTCCTCCGCGAATGCGTGTCGCTGTCGCGACTTTGTTCGCGCTTGTCGCTTGAGTGATAGGAGCCGTCGTCTGTGCTGTCAGTTGCCCGAAGGCGACGAGCGAGGTGATTCCAATTACCAGGAGAGATTTCATGACCTGAGCGGCGTGGTTGATGGCGTGTCCTTTGACGGCAGATGCGTTCGAACCGTTCCTTGACACGTCGGCAGATTGGAGCGTAAGTGTGCTGAAAAATCAACACACTGTCAAGGCTCGCCGTTTTTTGCTCCTGCTGGCTCGTACGAAGTGTTGCGGCATCCGTTTCACTTATGGGCGCAGTTCCTGCCTGTTTTTGTCCTGTGCATAACCAACGTGAATATCACAAAGATGTGTTGACGCTATTCGGCGATGCCCCGTCGAAAGGGGGTGCCGCAGTGGAGCAACTCGACAAGCCGCTAAGACGGCAGGAGCGACGGCGACCGGAACGCCGCGCGCTATTCCTCGCTCAGATCAGCCGCTCGCTCAACGACTCACTGGATTACGAGCAAACACTCGACAGGATTGCGCGGCTCGCGATGCCGGAGCTCGGCGCCTGGTGCATGGTGGACCTGCTAGAGCCCAATGGAACAGTTCGGCGGCTCGAGATCATTCATCCCGATCCAAAGCTTCAGAAGCTCGTGCGCGAGCTCGAGCAGCGATATCCGCCGCAGCGCGATGATGCACTCGGCGCCCCGCGACTGCTCGAGACACAACAGCCAGAGCTGGTGCCTGAGGTTTCGGATGAATTGCTGGAGAGAGAAGCGAGAGACGCCCGCCATCTCGAGATCCTCCGGGCGCTCCGCATCGGCTCATACATGGTCGTGCCGCTCAAGCGGCGCGGCAAACTACTGGGAACGCTCACATTCGTCAGCGCCGACAACGGTCTGCGATATGCGCCGCGTGATCTGCTGTTTGCGGAAGATCTCGCCGATCGTGCGGCGGTCGCGATGGACAACGCGCGACTCTACCGCGAAGCCGAGAATTCGCGTCAGGAAGCAATTGCGGCCCTTGCGCACGCGGCGGAGTCGGATCGCGCCAAGGCAGACTTTCTCTCGGTGATGAGCCATGAGCTGCACACCCCGCTGAACGCGATCGGCGGATATGCGGAATTGCTCGAGCTCGGCATGCGTGGCCCGATCACCGACCAGCAGCGCGAAGCCATCAATCGGATAAAGCAGAGTCAGCAGCAGCTGCTGGCAGTCGTGAACGACATTCTCACCTTCTCGCGAACCGAGCATGGCCGCCTTTCCGTTCGTCGGGAGAACGTCAACGTGAACGACGCGCTGGAAGCAGTTCGTTTCATCGCCGAGCCGCTCATTCGAGCGAATGATCTCACGTACGAGTTTCGTCCGTCGGTTCCACCGGCGATTGCAGTAGCCGATCGGGAACGCATGCAACACATCGTTGTGAATCTGCTCTCGAATGCGGTGAAGTTCAGTCCGCATGGCTCTCCGATCGTCATCGAGTGCGCGCAACGCGGGAAAGTCGTGGAGATCAAAGTGATCGACGTGGGTAGCGGCATACCTGCTGAGAAGCATGAGCTCATCTTCCAGCCGTTCACTCAGGCATCAACGGGGTTCACGCGTACCGCCGGCGGCAGTGGTCTTGGCCTCGCGATCAGTAGAGATCTCGCGAGGTTGATGGGAGGCGATGTTACCGTCGAGAGTGAGCCGGGGCGCGGCTCGACATTCACTCTCAGCCTGCCAGTGGCATCGGACGCCAGCACCGCGTTGTAAGCCAAGGTCGGGCCGGTAGATTTCGCGGCCCATGAACGTTCTCCGCACACTGCTCGCTCGCAGCATCGACTACGCCGGATTGTTTCCCCCGGCGAGGCTCTCGATGTCGGAAGCGGTCTCGTGCTACGCTTCGTACGTAAAAGGTCCTGACAACGAGCTGCTGGGAAGGTTCGTCGTGGCCGGGCAACGTCTAGGCGAGTTTGCTCGTGCCGCTGAGTCGCAGCTACCGCACGGAGAACAATCGACGCCGTGGCGGGTCACAGCGCTTGTCGGATCCGACATCGATTCGGAACGAGAGCAGATACTCGAATTCAATGCGGGTCATACTGCGATGTCCGAGCTGGGCCACGTTGTGTGCGACAGCGTCGAGGGGCGAGCAACAACCGCTGCAGAGATCCGTTCGATTCGTGAATCCTTCTCAGATCTGTCGTTGATGTTCGTCGAGATTCCAGCTGCATCTGCCGAAACCCTGATTCCCGTGATCGCGAGCGAAGGCGCAAAAGCAAAGATCAGAACGGGCGGTGTCGCGCCCGATGCGTTTCCCCAGCCGCGCGAGATAACCACCTTCATTGCGGCGTGCCATCGCGACGAAGTTGCTTTCAAGGCGACCGCGGGACTGCACCACCCGTTGCGCGCGGAGTATCCGCTCACGTACGAGCCTCAAAGCGAGCGCGCACCCATGTACGGTTATCTCAATCTTTTTCTTGCAGCCGCCACAATCCTTAGCGGCGAGGAGATCGAGGTAGCAGAGGAAGCGCTGATGGAGAGCGATCAGCGCGCGATTGAAGCGTCGCACTCCTTTCTCACATGGCGAGGCCACCGCTACGACGAACCTCAAATCCGGCGACTGCGCGAGTCCCTGTTTCTTTCGTTCGGGTCTTGCTCCTTCGTCGAACCCGTCACTGAAATACGAGCGATGGGGCTTCTGCCGTGAATCGTACGCACGACCCTTCGCTTCGAAGCTGGATCGATTCGGCGAACAAACCGAACGCAGAGTTTCCCATTCAGAGCCTGCCCTTCGGCGTGTTTTCACGGGGGAGAGGAAGTGACCGTCGAGTCGGCATCGCAATCGGCGACTTCGTTCTTGACATCACTGAATGCGTTGCGAAAGGATTGATCGAGCCAGGCGAAGCCCCGAAGAGCTGCGCGGAGCCGACGGTGAATCGGCTGATGTCGCTGGAATCGCGAGACATCTCGGAACTACGGTCGGCGATCAGCGATCTTTTGTCGGCGAGCGGTGACTCCGCCTCGAATGCACAACGATCCGCAGCGGACCTGCTCGTTCCGCTGAACGAGGTGTCGCTCCACTTGCCAGTCGCGGTGGGCGACTACAGTGATTTCTACGCATCCATCCATCATGCGACCAACGTCGGCGCGATGTTCAGGCCCGACAATCCTCTTCTTCCCAACTACAAGTACCTGCCGATCGGGTATCACGGACGTGCGTCGTCGATAGTGGTGAGCGGCACGCGAGTGGTACGACCGCGCGGACAGACTAAGGGGGCAAACGATCGGGAACCAAAGTTCGGCCCGACTCGAATGCTGGATTATGAAATGGAGCTTGGTGCGTACGTGAGGGGCTCCAATTCGCTTGGATCCTCAATTGCGATCGATGACGCGCAGGATCATGTGTTCGGCTTCTGTCTGCTCAACGACTGGTCCGCCCGAGATATCCAAAGCTGGGAGTACCAGCCGCTTGGTCCGTTCCTCGCCAAGAACTTCGCGACGACGGTGTCACCGT
>DATBRZ010000260.1:0-65645 GCA_036560025.1 Gemmatimonadaceae bacterium
TTGGGCCGAGCTCAGGAGACAAGGGAGTTTTTTTCTATTTGAGCTTCGAGCATCCCTTCCAGAAGTAATCGAAAGGCGCCCTCCCGCATTACTGACGGCGAGTTGGGAAAGGAGGCATCATCACGGATGCCTTTATCGCACTCACGTACTTATCGCAGTTGTAGTTCTCGCCGGCGTCGTCTCCATAATTCGAATCGTCCACGGATTGATGAGCCGCATCTTTTGCAACGGCTCCAGGCTCCGCATCCGCAAGTCCTCGAGGCCCCTGATCTTCGATTGCAGCTCCATGAGTCTCGGCTCGAGCATCTTGATCTTGTCGAGACTTTCCATCTTCCCCGGCAGTGCCTTCAACTCCTCGAGCTGCCGCACATCGAGCTTCGGCATGTCCTCGAAATCCATTGGCATGCCGTCGCGGAAGATTCGCATGTCAGCTCCCGGGGCATCGCGGAAGATCCGCATGTCAGCTCCCGGGGCATCGCGGAAGA
This sequence comes from Gemmatimonadaceae bacterium, assembly GCA_036560025.1. GTDB lineage: Bacteria > Gemmatimonadota > Gemmatimonadetes > Gemmatimonadales > Gemmatimonadaceae > UBA4720. The sequence continues at coordinate 486 of DATBRZ010000260.1, forward strand.
TCCTCATGCTGCCGGGCGGAGCTCCTTGGTAGATCATGCCTGGCCCGCCGGGGAAGATTCCGAATCCGAACCCGCGCTCTCCCTTGAACACATCGGATGCGCGGCCGGCGGTCACCTGCACATCGCGAACGCGGCCGCCTGAATAAACTCGCAGATTCACTCGCGAGCCCGGAGTCAGCTTCTGGACTTCACGCGTCAATCGATGCGACGGGAGCCCACTGGTGTAACCGTCATCGATGTCCGCGGCAGCAATACGAAGATCGACGCCGTTGATCGACACGATCCGGTCGCCCTCGACGATCCCAGCGTTCTCTGCGGGTCCCTTAGGAGTCACCCGCGTGACGAAAACGCCAATCGTGTCGCGGAGGCTTCCGGTCGCGGAGAGCTGCATGCCAAGCGCAGCTCGCCGCATGGCCGCTGAATCGGCCTCACCGAATTTCCGGAAAATGCGGGTTCTCGCCGAATCCTCTATGCCGCGCCGTTCGAAGCGGCATTCAACTCTACCACCGGGAAGGTCCACGCATCCTTCCTGTGTTTTCTTCGGCTCTGCTTTCTTCGGCTTTTGGGCTCCGAGAGTCGCTGCGGAAAGGGCGATTCCGGCGCACGCGAGCAAATACGAGATTCTCATTGAGTCTCCAAATACGTGGGTTCTGTCCCATAGGACAGATGAGACGCCCCGGAAGGTTGCCGGTGCCCCTGATCGGACCCGTTAGGCGATATTTCCAAAGATGGCCACCACCCTCGATCCCGGCACCCGGCGCGACCACGAGCCGGACGTTCATGCATTCGAGCACCACTGGCAGGACGAGGCGGATGCAGCCTACCTCTACCGCATTCTCGCCGGTGCCGAGTCGGACCCGCGGAAGAAGGACATTTATGGCAGGCTCGCGGCCGTCGAGGACCGCCACGTCGAGGTCTGGGGCGAGCTTCTCGCGAAGCACGGCAATCCGCCGGGCAAGTTCAAGCCGAGCGGTCGTGCTCGCCTTCTCGCGAGACTGGGCAGTCTGTTTGGGCCGGGTTTTCTGCTACCAATGCTTCTCCAGGAGGAAGGTCGGGAGGTAAAGGCTTACCTCGACATGCATCGTGCGACGCCTACCGGCGCGCCGGGCGGTGGCGAAGCACTCACTCTCGCGAAGGAATCAGCTGAGCACGCGACCGAGCTCGCGGGGATCGCGGGAAAAAGCGGTGAGCCGTGGCATCGTACCGAATCCGGCGGATTCCTGCGCAATGTCGTGTACGGATTCAATGACGGACTGACCGCGAATTTCGGTTTGGTCGCTGGAGTTATCGGTGCCACCGCGACCCAGCAGCATGCTGCGATCGTAGTCGCCGGCGTCGCCGGCGCGGTCGCCGATGCATTGTCGATGGGATCGAGCGGATTCCTCGCGGCGAAGAGTGAGCGCGAGGTATACGACTACGAGATCGCGATGGAGAAGGACGAGATCGCGCTCATGCCGGAGATCGAGCGCGATGAGCTGGCGCTGATCTATGAAGCCAAGGGAATGGATCGCGAGATGGCGCACAACCTCGCGACGCAGGTCATGGCCGATCCTGCACGGATGCTCGACGAGCAGGTGCAGGAGGAGCTCAAGATCGGTGAGCAGACGATCTCACCGTTTCGTGAGGGCTGGGTCACCGGATTGGCGACTGCATTTGGAGCGGTGATTCCGGTATTTCCGTTTTTCCTGACGAGTGGGAGAACGGCCATCGTTCTGGCGTTTACGATTGCGATGCTATCGCACTTTGGAGTTGGAGCTGCCCGATCAGTATTTACTGGACGCGGAGTTATTCGATCAGGGCTGGATATGTTCGTTGTTGGATTGGGGGTCGCGGTCGTGGGCTACTACGTCGGGGGATGGATCGGGAACCTCTTCTAAAAAAGCACTACGAACTGCGAACTAACTGCGAGCTGCGAACTATTCGCAATTCAGCTATACGACGATGTTCAGCAGCCGTCCGGGGACAAAGACAATCTTCTTCGGCTCGCCACTGACAAACTTCGCGATCGCTCCGTCCCTCATCGCCTCCGCTACCGCCGCTTCCTCAGCGATTCCTTTTGGAACATGGAGTCGCCCTCGGAGCTTCCCGTTGACCTGCACCGCAAGCTCGATCATCTCCTCTTCCACCAGCGCAGGATCGTAAGCCGGCCAGCCGGCGTCCAGGACACTTCCTCGACGCCCCAGTTTCTCCCACAACTCTTCCGCGATGTGCGGCGCGAACGGAGACACGAGCTGAACCAGCGGCTCGACTTCCGCGCGTGATGGCGTACGCTCCCCTCGACGGAGAGTGTTCATGTACTCCATCATCGCCGCGATCGCGGTGTTGTAGCTCAGTCGGGGAATGTCTTCGCCGACCTTTCGAATCGTCTGGTGCAGCTTGCGCCTGACGTCGAGCGCATCGCTCGTCCCGGCACCGTTACCTGATTCGACGGCGGTCACAACTGATGCCCACAGCCGGTCGAGGAATCGCTTCACCCCCGACACGCTCGCGTCCCGGAAATCTCCGCCTTCCTCGAACGGCCCAAGGAACATGAGATAGGTGCGGAACGCATCCGCGCCCCACTTCTCGATGTACTCGTCCGGAATCACTACGTTGCCGCGGCTCTTCGACATCTTGGCACCATTGCGAATGATCAGACCATGCGCCCGGAAGCGAACGTACGGCTCCTCGAAATCGAGGTGTCCCGCTTCGTTCAGCACCATCGTCACGAATCGCGAATACAAGAGGTGCAGCACCGCGTGTTCGTTGCCGCCGATGTACGAGTTAACCGGCAGCCACTTGCGCGTGATATCGGGGTCGAATGGAACGTCATCGAGCCCAACACTCGGATACCGCAGGAAATACCACGCGCTGTCGAGGAACGTGTCGGAAACGTCGGTCTCGCGACGCCCCATCTCACCACATTGCGGACACTGAACGCGATACCAGTCCTCGTGACGCGCGAGTGGTGACACGCCCGAATCATCGGGTTTGAAATCCTCGACGTACGGGAGAATCACGGGCAGATCCTTCTCGGGAACGGGCACTGGTCCGCATTTGTCGCAGTAGATGATCGGAATCGGCGGACCCCAGTACCGCTGACGCGAGATGCACCAGTCGTGCAACCGGTAATTCACCACCGGATGCGCCGCTCCGTGCTCTTGAAGCATCGACACGATCGCACGCTTCGCTGCTTCTACAGGCAGTCCATCGAATCGACCCGAATTCACCAGCGTCGCTCCATCCCACGCGACCACCGCCGATCTGAGCGGGGCATCCGGCGCCTCACCTTCAGCAAGCACGACACGGACGATGGGCAGCTTGAACGCCTGCGCGAACTCGAAGTCGCGCTCGTCGTGTCCCGGCACAGCCATGATCGCACCGGTGCCGTATTCCATCAGCACGTAATCGGAGACCCAGATCGGAATGTCGGCGCCCATCGCAGGATTCACCGCATACGAGCCCGTGAACACTCCGGTTTTTTCCGTACTGGTCTTGCGCGCAACAACGTCGCGCTTCGCGGTGCGCTCGAGATACGCCTCCAGTTCGCCGCGTTGAGCATCGGTTGTGAGCGTCTGAACCAGTGAATGCTCCGGCGCCAAAACCATATAGGTCGCACCGAACACCGGGTCGGGACGAGTCGTGAAGACTCGAATCGGCTCCACCTCCTGCCGGCCGCTTATCGAAAACTCGATCTCCGCGCCTTCGGACTTTCCGATCCAGTTACGTTGCGCCGTCTTGGTGCTCTCTGACCAATCGAGGTGGTCGAGATTCCTGAGCAGCCGCTCCGCGTAAGCGCTGATCCGGAAGAACCACTGCTCGAGAAATCGCTGCTCGACGGGTGTATCGCAGCGCTCACACCTGCCGCCGATCACCTGCTCGTTGGCGAGGACTGTCTTGCAGCTGGGACACCAGTTGACCGCAGCCTTCTTCCTGTAGGCCAGCCCCTGCTTGAGGAGCTGGAGGAAGACCCACTGGGTCCACTTGTAGTACTCGGGATCGGTGGTTGCCAGCGTGTATCGCCAGTCAACCATCAGCCCGGCGCGTTCCAGCTGCCGCCGGAAATTGACGATGTTCTCGGGGATCAGCTTGCCCGGATGGACCCCGACCTTGAGGGCGTAGTTCTCCGAGTGGATCCCGAAGGCGTCATAGCCCAGGGGCTCGAAAACATTGTGTCCCTGGAGCCTCTGAAATCGTCCATATATGTCGTTCCCGACGAAGGCGAAAAGGTTGCCTACGTGGAGGCCTTCCGCCGATGGATAGGGGAACATCATCAGCGCATAGAACGGGTGGTCGGCGCCGCGAATGTCAGTCGCGTTCGTCGACAGCTCGCGCCATCGCTGCTGCCATTTCTCCTCGACAGTGCCGGGATCGTATTCGACCGGACGCTTATCGGTATCCGGACTTGTCTGACTCTGCATGATTACAAGCTAGCGAAGGCGGTATGCACTTTCATCCTGCAGCATGGTAAGAGCGTCGATGAAACAACTTTCGATGACCGAGACGGAGCTGGCGACATCGCCGGATCTGGGAGGAACGCCGCTCGTGGACGTTCCAAAGCCTTCTTCATCCAATCGCCGTCACACAAAGCGTTTCGACACGCTGCGTCTGATGATCCGCGCTCGGCCTCCCGAAGTGCAAACGGGATTGCTCGCACCCATGGTCGGCATGCTGCAGCGCCGCGCAGCAGCCGTGATGGTGATGTCGCTCCTGATCTTCCATTTCGGCATCGCATGGGTCTGCCTCCGTCTGCTCAACTTCTTTACGCCCGAGATGCGGAGCGCATTCTTCGCCTCGCCCGAGGTGAAGTCGACACTCTGGATCGCTGCGGTCTGGATTGTCGGACTTCTCGCGCTTGCGGTGCTGTTCGTTCTGCGAATCATCGAGCGGGAAGTAACCGCTCCGGTAGGCGAGCTCGCTCGCCTTTCCGAAGCTGTCGCGAGCGGTGAGCTCGCCGTTCCGTTCACTCCTTCTCCCGTCAACAGCGAAGTCGGAAGACTGAGTCGAGCCACGTCGGCGATGATCCTCGCGTTGCGCCGTCTCGCTACCACGATGCGCGCATCGGCGCGTGACACAACGAGCCTGTCCGCTCAGATAACCGCCGCTTCAGAGAGTGTTGCTACCGCTGCGCAGGAGACGGCCGCTACATCGACCGCGCTCAGCGAGGAATCGAGCCAGATGGCGACGACCCTCAAGGAGATCGCGCATGATGCAGCGCAGCTCGTCGACATCTCCGGGTCGCTGCGCGGCCGCGCACAGGAAGGACTGAGACGCGAGAAGCGACTGCGCACGCTCGCGCAGGAAAATCGCGCAAAACTCGATGAAAGCTCCAACGCCGTCGAACAGCTTACGAACGATGCGCGTGTCAGCGCCGAGTCCATCGAGGCGCTGGCTACGGCGGTCGATGAGATTCGCGCGTTTCTGGTTCTGATTCAGAAGATCTCACGTCAGTCCAAGCTCCTCTCGCTCAATGCGGCGATGGAAGCAGCGCGGGCCGGCGAGCATGGTGAAGGATTCGGCATCGTCGCCGACGAAGTGCGCCGTCTCGCAGCCGACTCGGCCGAAGCGGCAGAGCGTACGGACCTGCTCGCGCGGGCGATGCTGGAGCGTGTCGGAAAATCGCGCGACTCCGTTGCACGCACTCTCACGACTCTCCAGGCTGTACAGGCCGCAACGCAGCATGGCAGGCAGTCGTTCGTTCAGGTCGAGCAGGGCGTTATCGACGCGGAGAGCTGGAGTGCGGCGATCGAGACGGCTGTCGAAGAGTCCGGCAAACTGGTTGTCGACATGACGCATCGTCTCGAGAACGTCGCGCTTGGAACTCAGAACTTCGCCAGCGCAATGCACCAGGTCGCCACAGCGAGCAAGCAGCAGAGCACGAACATCGACGAGATTGCCGGCGCAGCCAGCTCGCTCTCGTCAGCGTCAAAACGGGTTGCTCAGCTCGTGGGCACTTTCAAGCTCGGCGACACGCCTGCGAGGGGAAAGCCGGCTTTTCAGTCTTCTTGAACCGGTAGGCAGCACTTTCGAGACGCGCGCCCGACGCGTCAGCGACGGCGTACTGCAATCCCTCATAAGCGACAGCGGCGCCATGGCGTCCGTCTTTCGCAAGCGCGTAGAAGGCCAGGTCGAACAGCGGCCGCTTGTTCGCATCGAGCAAGCGTGATTCCGTCATCGCAATTACACGATCGATTGTCCGCAGACATGCTTCTTGCGGCGCAATTCCCTGCCGCATCATTTCCACGATCAGAAACGCTCCGCAGACCTTGATGCACGCCTCGCCGCGTCCGGTCGAGCCTGCCGCACCAACAGTGTTGTCGCAGTACTGACCAGCTCCGACGATCGGCGAGTCGCCGATTCGCCCGGGAATCTTCCACGACAATCCGCTGGTGCTGGTGATGGACGACATGTCACCGGCAGCGTTAAGGGCGTCCATGTGGATAGTGCCGCTGGAGAATTTGATGCGGATCGGATCCTCATGATCGAGCCAGTTGTCGTTGGAGTTGAGGCAGCTCTTCCACTTGAGCCAGTCCTGCCGGCTTTTCTCGGTGAGGAGATTCTGCTCCTTGAATCCCATCGCGAGGGCGAATTTCTTCGCGCCCGCACCCACCAGCATGATGTGGTCGGTGTAATCCATCACCGCTTTCGCGACGAGTGATGGAGTCGCAATGTCCTCGAGCGCTGCCACAGCACCTGCGCGCCTTGTCGGTCCGTGCATGCACGATGCATCGAGCTGCACTACACCCTCTTCGTTGGGAAGTCCGCCGAGTCCGACGCTCTGATCGTTTGGATCGAGCTCCTGGATGTTCACGCCGGCGATGATCGCATCGAGTGTGTCGGCGTTCTCGCGGGTGATCGCGTCGTAGGCCTTCGCCACTCCTCGGATGCCATTTCGAGACGCGATTATGACCGTGCCCTTTGCTGCGCGAGGAGCAGCGCGGTCAACTACGCTGACGAACGTCGATGCGCGGAGTGGCTTCGCGAGAGTAAGACCTGCGGCGGCAGCTCCGGCGCCGATGAAGTCACGACGAGAGATGGTCATCGTGGATCCCGTGGTTGAGAGGAAATAGGCCGATCAAGAGTATAGCTTCTTCTCACAATGACTTCTCGCCTCGAGCACGATCTACTCGGCGAGCGCGATGTTCCATCGTCCGCTCTTTACGGTATCCAGACTCTCCGCGCGATGGAGAATTTCGCCATCAGCGGCGTCGAGCTGCGCGAATTCCCCACTCTGATAGCGGCAATTGCCGCCGTGAAGGAAGCATCTGCCGAAGCGAATCGCGAGCTGCGACTGCTCGATGACGATGTTGCCGACGCGATCATCGCTGCGTGTCGCGAGATCCGGAATGGCCGGCATCACGACCACTTCAGAGTCGACATGATCCAGGGTGGTGCCGGAACGTCCACCAACATGAACGCCAACGAGGTGATTGCAAACCGGGCACTCGAGATATGCGGCCATCCTCGCGGCTCGTATGAAATCATCAGCCCGAACAGTCACGTCAACCTCAGTCAATCAACCAACGACGTCTATCCAACGGCGATCAAGCTGGCGATGCACCGGAGCATCGACGAGCTGCGCGGAGCGATGGGCGCGCTTGCCGGCTCATTTCTCGCCAAGGGCAAGGAGTTCGCGCACGACATCAAAATGGGACGCACCCAGCTTCAGGATGCGGTCCCGATGACGCTCGGCCAGGAATTCTCGGCGTTCGCGCACACAATTGTCGAAGACGTCGACCGCCTTGGCGAAGCGCAGGCGCTCATTCGAGAGATCAACATGGGCGCCACCGCGATCGGTACCGGCATCAACACACCGCCGGGATACGCTGAGCGTGTGCGAGATCATCTGGCGCAAATCACGGGGATCGAGCTGATCACCGCGCCCGATCTCGTCGAGGCTACGGCCGATACCGGTGTGTTCGTGCAGCTGTCGGGAGTTCTAAAGCGATGCGCCGTGAAGCTGTCGAAGATCTGCAACGATCTTCGTCTCCTGAGCTCCGGGCCGCGCGCGGGCCTTGGTGAGATCAATCTTCCCCCCATGCAGCCCGGCTCGTCGATAATGCCGGGCAAGGTCAATCCCGTAATTCCGGAAGTCGTGAATCAGGTGTGCTTCGACATCATCGGCGGAGACATCACGGTGACCATGGCCGCCGAGGCGGGCCAGCTTCAGCTCAATGTGTTCGAGCCGATTATCGCCTACAGGCTGCTGAGGGGAATGGTGATCCTGAACCGCGCGTGCGATGTGCTGCGAGTTCGGTGTGTCGATGGAATCACGGCGAATCGGGCGCGGATGCGCGCATTCGTCGAGAGCTCGATCGGGATAATCACCGCGCTGGTCCCGGTGCTCGGTTACGAGGTTGCGACGCAAATCGCTAAGGAAGCACTGGAGACGGGGCGCGGCGTGTACGACCTCGTCTGTGAGAAAGGGCTGATGACGCGGGAAGAACTTGACCGGTTATTGAATCCGGAAGAGATGATCGAGCCAAGAAATTCGGGTACGGGGTACGGGTGAGGGGCTGCGGGCTTCGCGATACAGGCAACCGGTACGTCTGACCCGTACCTCGTACCTCGTAACCCGTACCCCGTAACCGCATTCTGGGTTAGTTTGATTGCGATTTTCCAGAGGAACTTGATGAGAGAAACCTCCCGCCTGCGGGTGCTCGGGACTACAGGCATTGCGTTAGCGCTCGCGCTTTTCCTCGGAGCGTGCAAGCAGGATTATCCCAATACGACGTTCGTCCCGCACTCGGAGTACGGACGGGAGATCGACTTCCTCTGGGACCGGCTGCTCCTGCTCGGCACGATCGTCTTCGTTCTCATCGAGGGCGCGCTGATCTACGTGATGATCCGCTATCGTCGTCGGGAAACCGACGAAAGACCCCCGCAGACGCACGGCAATGTCATCATCGAAGTGATCTGGACGTTGATACCCGCGTTCATCCTGCTCTTCATCGCGATTCCCACTGTTCGCACGATCTTTACGACTCAGGCCAAGGTCGCGGCCGGCGCTCTTCAGATAGAAGTGATCGGTCACCAGTGGTGGTGGGAGTTCAGGTATCCCGAATACGGCGTCACCACCGCGAATGAGATCTATCTGCCTGTCGGCCGGACTGTAAACTTCAAGCTCAACTCCAACGATGTCATTCACTCGTTCTGGATTCCGCAGCTTGGCGGAAAGAGGGACGTGGTGACCAACCGCACCAATTACATCTGGCTGACGCCCGACTCCACTATGCAGCCGAGTGTCTGGAATGGGTTCTGTGCTGAGTACTGCGGCGCGTCGCACGCGAAGATGAAATTCCGCGTTTTCACGGTTAAGCCCGATCAGTTCGCGAGCTGGGTGGAGCATCAGCGCGGGCCTGCCGTGTTTGGTGCGACCGCCTCCACTGGAGCGGCGGGAACCGCAACGACTCCAGCCGGCGGTCAGCCGCGTGAGTCCGGTGTGACATCGGCGGGTGGCGCAGCGCCGGCAGTGCCGCGACCTCCGGGCTCGACTATTCCGGGCGCGGATACGGTAGCTGCTCCCGCTCCGAACGCTGTTTTAGCCGGCAACCGGCAGCCGGCAGCCGGCAGCCCCGGTTACATCTATCCGCGCGAGCAGCTTCCCGAGTACGCCAAGCCGCATACGCCGATTCCAGGTAATGTGACATTCACAAAGGGCCTCACCGGAAATGCCGCGCGCGGTCAACAGGTGTACTCGTCCGCTGCGTGTATCGGCTGCCACACCATCGCGGGAAACCCGATGTCTGTAGGCAACGTCGGTCCGAATCTCACGCACTTTGGATCGCGCAGCACGATCGGAGCGGGCAGCTTCCCGAACAGTCCGGCTTATCTCGCTCTGTGGATCAAGAATGCGCGAGCGATGAAGCCCGACATCCTGATGCCGACGCTTGGCAAGAACGAGTACGATCCGGTGCTCAAGACCCGTGTGACGACTGGTGGACTCGACGATCAGCAGATTGCTGACATCGTCGCCTACCTCTCATCGCTGAAGTAAAGGGGAACACTTAATGGCGACAACGGCAGCCCCGGCACGACCGACGATTCACCCGACATACGAGCCCGGAAAATCGGGCGTGTGGGCGTGGCTCACAACCGTCGATCACAAGCGCATCGGGATGCTGTATCTGATGACTGCGCTGTCGTTCTTCGTTGTCGGCGGAATCGAGGCTGTGATTATCCGTATCCAGCTCCAGGCGCCGAATCAGCATGTCGTGTCAGCGGAGTTTTACAACCAGCTGTTCACGATGCACGGCACGACGATGATCTTCCTCGTGATCATGCCGTTGTCGGCGGCGTTCTTCAATTTCCTGATTCCGCTGCAGATCGGCGCCCGCGACGTCGCATTCCCGCGCCTCAACGCGTTCAGCTACTGGGTTTATCTGTTCGGCGGTCTGTTCATTACTCTGCCGATCTTCTTCCAGGTGGCGCCCAACGGCGGATGGTTCGGCTACGCTCCTCTCACCACGCGTCCGTATTCCCCGGGGATCAACATCGATTTCTGGGTGATGGGGCTTCAAATACTCGGCATCTCGTCGCTGGCGGCGGCGTTCAACTTCATCACCACGATCATCAACCTCCGCGCGCCGGGCATGACGCTGATGCGGATGCCGATGTTCACGTGGATGTCGTTCGTCGTTCAGTTCCTGCTTATCCTCGCGTTCCCGGTGATTACGATCGCGCTCGTGTTCCTTCTGTTCGACCGCTTCTTCGGAACGCAGTTCTACGAGGTCGCAGCGGGAGCCGATCCTCTTCTCTGGCAGCACCTGTTCTGGATCTTCGGACACCCGGAGGTCTACATCCTGGTTCTGCCGGCGTTCGGACTAGTGTCAGAAGTTCTGCCGACCTACTCGCGGAAGCCGCTGTTCGGTTATCCGGTGATGGTGTACTCCGGAATTCTGATCGGTGTGCTCGGATTCGGTGTGTGGGCGCACCACATGTTCGCGGTAGGAATGGGTGCGATTGCCGACAGCTTCTTCGCGCTCGCAACGATGCTCATCGGAATTCCCACCGGCGTGAAGATCTTCAACTGGATGGCGACGATGGCGCAGGGGTCGATCCGCTTCACGACTTCAATGAAATTCGCGATCGGTCTCGTAGCGCTGTTCACCATCGGCGGAATCTCGGGCGTGATGCACTCTTCTCCGCCCGCCGACCTTCAGCAGACCGACAGTTACTTCATAGTCGCTCACTTCCATTACGTGCTGTTCGGCGGATCCATCATGGGAATCTTCGCCGGCATCTACCATTACGTCCCGAAAATGACCGGCCGGCTGATGGACGAGAAGCTCGGCAACTGGCACTTCTGGCTGACTTTCATCGGCATGAACCTGACGTTCTTCCCGATGCACTTCGCGGGGATGCTAGGCATGCCAAGGCGCATCTATACCTACGATTCCGGACAGGGATGGGACACGTTCAACCTGATGTCGAGCATCGGGTCGTACATCTTGGTGGTCGCGAGCGTGATCTTCTTCCACAATTTCTTCAGATCGAGAAAGCGCGGCGAGATTGCGGGACCGAATCCGTGGCATGCGGGAACGCTGGAGTGGTCGCTGCCGTCGCCCGTGCCGGAGTACAACTTCGCCACGGTGCCGACGGTGACCTCGCGCTATCCGCTTTGGGAAGGAAGCGAAGTCGATCTCGAGAGCGCGCGCATCAATTCGCAGGAAGGAAAGACAGCGGCGGATCTCGGAATCATTCTCCCATACCCGACGATCAAGCCGTTGATCGTCGCGGCGGGGATCATTGTGATGTTCACCGGATTGATCACGACGAAGGTTCTGGTTTTCCTTGGCGCGGCGATCATCGTCGGATCGCTCTACAGCTGGCTGTTGAGCCCGCTCGAGCCCGAGCACCACTAATCACATGAGCGCATCAGCCCAGCCAGTCCCGCACCACTACACGAGCACCGGACTCGACAGCCGGAAGATCGCCATCTGGGCGTTCATCGGCTCCGAGTGCATGCTGTTCATCTCGCTGATATCGACGTACCTGATCTACAAGGGACGGAGTCTCGTCGGTCCGTTCCCGCACGAGGTGTGGACCGATCCGTCGACAGGACACGTATTCCGGCCGATTCTCAACATTCCAGTCACGTCTGCATCGACATTCACGCTGCTCATGTCGTCGCTGTTCATGGTGCTCGCGCTTGCAGCGGTGCAGAACAAGGAAATTCCCAAGCACACGCGCGGGGATCGGATTCTCGGGTCGTCGAAGCTCTGGCTTTGGGCGACTGCAATCGCAGGCGCCACATTCCTCGGTTTCCAGGCGTTCGAGTTCACATCGTTCGTCCATGAGGGACTGACGATTCGCCGCAATCTGTTCGGCTCGTCGTTCTTCACTCTCACTGGATTCCACGGAGCGCACGTCACTGCCGGTGTGATCTGGCTGCTGACGCTTTTGTCGATTGACTATCGCCGCGGATTGGGCCCGAAGGATGCGCTCAACGTAGACATCGCGGCGCTGTACTGGCACTTCGTCGACGTCGTCTGGATCGCGATCTTTACACTCGTGTACCTGCTAAGGTAGAACAATGGATCACGACACCGTTCATTCGGATCCGGCGGTGATGACCGCACACGCGCACGCGGAGGAGCACCACCACCCGCAGTGGGGCACGTACAAGTGGGTTGCCCTGGTTCTCTTCGTTATCACGGTCGCGGAGGTCTGGGCTTACTACATCCCATCATTCGTCGCGTCACGAGCGTTCGTGCCGACATTGCTCACGCTCTCAGGGGCAAAGTTCGCGATCGTCGTGATGTTCTACATGCACCTCAAGTACGACCACAAGCTGTTCAGAGTGCTGTTCACGGGACCGCTGCTGATTGCTGCGACGCTATTGATGGCGCTCCTCTTCCTGTTCGGTCAGGTCGTGGCGAACTTCGGCCCTTCCGGTCCACCACACGGCACGCCACCGCCGTAAGGAACTACGATGGTCTTCGCCCTGCTGCACCCCATCACGCGGGTCAGCTGGCTTCAGTGGTCGATTCACCCGAGCACAGTCGTCGGCCTGATAGCCCTTGGCGCACTGTACACCTGGCGTGCCCGCCCGGCGCCTTCGGGTGAATCACTTCATCCCGCGCGGCGCGTTTCGTTTCTCGCTGCATTGCTCGTGATCTTCGTTTCGCTCAATGGGCCGATCCACGACCTGAGCGACGATTACCTGTTCAGCGCGCACATGGTTCAGCATCTACTGCTGACCCTGGCCATGCCGCCGCTTCTGCTCGCCGGAACTCCCGGATGGATGCTGCGCCCGGCACTTCGCAACGCCGGGGTGCGCCGTGTCGCGCGGTTTCTCACGCGCCCCGGCATCTGCTTCGCGCTCTTCAACATCGTGATGGCGCTCTGGCACATTCCCGACTTCTACAATGCGGCCATGGCGAATCACAACATCCACATCGTCGAGCACTTGATGTTCATGACGGTGGCGGTGTTGATGTGGTGGCCGATCATGAGCCCGCTGCCGGAATTGCCACGGCTTCCCTACCCTGGCCAGATGCTCTACTGCTTTCTGATGAGCGTCCCGATGTCCGTCATTGCCGTGTACATCGCGATGGCTGACCACGTTCTCTATCCGGCGTACGCCGCCGCGCCGCGCGTGACCGCGCTCTCGCCGCTCGAGGATCAGCTTCTCGGCGGACTCATCATGTGGATACCGGGCGGATTGGTGTTCGCCCTGATCATGACCGTTGTGTTCTTCAGGTGGGTTGCGCGCGGCGACGATACGACCGCCGGGGCGCAGGCTGACTGGAAGCCGAAAGCAGCCTAGGGGTTTGGCGGCCTGGTACTCGTGGGCTCGCTAGTTTGAGCCCGGTAATCATCGGTGCCGGTGAGCGCCCTGTCGAAGTCTTTGCGGAGACTCGGATGCCGCCGCCACATGTACCAGCCCATCAATCCCGCGGCGAGCAGATTGGCCATGAAGATCTGATACCACGCCATCCCACGAAGACGGGATTCCGCGAAGAGTGTCGTGATTCCGATTGCGCCAAGCTCGAACGCGACGAACGCCACGAGCACTCCGGCGAGAACGGCAGGTGTACGCTCGGATTCGTGGACGATGCTGACCAGGATTATCCCCACTATTACGAACGCTACGTAGTGGAAGATCGTGTAGAAGAAGACATGGAAGAGAACGCTGTCGGGCATCATCGGCGGCTTGCCGAGGATGCTGATGAGGCCCGCGCCGAGGATGCTTGGGGTGTTGAGTGGTCGCCCGGCGATGATGTCGATAATGAAGAACCAGACGGCGATGGCTGTCGCGCCTATGGCGCCCGCAATTACACCCTCTCGGATCGAATTGTGGCCCTCAGCCATTCACTTTCCTCTTGATTTCGTCGTACAAGCGGGAAGATAACCGCTTACAACTTCGCCGCTACCTCATCGGTTCTGGTCTGTTTTTCGCGTTGCGGGGTAAATCGTCTTAAATGCACACAGCCACTCAGATTTTGAAATGAAGTTCACGCTACGTATGCGCTGCGCCTTCGCTTTGGCGCTCGCCTTCTCAGCCGCTGTCTCAATCGAAGCCCAGACGACGAGAAGGATCACCCGCTCGGCGAGCCAGAAGAAGTCGACAAAAAAGCGAACGACACGAAAAAAGCCGGTTCGCCGATCGGTCGCTCCGGTGCCGGTGGTGAAATTCACCTCTCCGCGCAGCGCGACGGCTCTGAGCGCCGACCTCGGCTCGTTCGCCTCGCGAGTGAGAAGCGGTCAGTTCGGCATCATGGCGATCTCGCTCACCCGCGGCGACACGCTATTCACATGGAACGCCGGAATACCGCTCCTTCCTGCGTCGACGCTGAAGATGGTGACGACCGCAATTGCATTCGAGCGCCTCGGGCCCCGCTATCAGTTCAGCACCGACGTGCTGTACGATGGCAGGCTATCACCCGATGGAACGCTCGAGGGGAACGTCTATCTGCGAGGCGATGGCGATCCGTCTCTATCGGGCCGATACATGCGCGGTCGTCCCGACGCACCAATCCAGTTCCTCGCGGATCAGCTGCTTTCGCGCGGGGTCCGCCGTATCACGGGATCCGTAATCGGTGATGCGAGTGCATTCGATGACCAGCTCGTTCCCGAGGGTTGGTTGTCGCGCTATCTGCAATCGGGATACGCAGCACGTGTTTCAGCATTGTCATTGAATGAGAACGTCGTGTGGGTAACGGTTGCGCCGGGCAGCGGCGCGCGACTCGAGCCCGCGACGAATGCAATTCGTCTCGTGAGCAACGTGCGCACTGTTGCGGGAACGGGCGCGCGGTTGTCGGTGCGGAGATTCAGCGACGGATCGGTTCAGGTAAACGGAACTATCGGCTCCCGCTCCATACCGAGGCGCTACGTCTACATCGTAGAGGATCCCGCGAAGTTCACGACCGGAGCGCTGTGGGCGACGCTCATCGCGAAGGGAATCAAGGTGGATGGCGGAATAGGCCTCGGCAAAACGCCATCGTCGGCCGTGAAGATCGCCAGCATTCAATCGCCCACCCTCGACCGGATTGCCTCGGCGATGAATCGCGAGAGCATCAATCATTTCGCGGAGCTGATGCTCAGAGATGCGGCGCGCGGGCCGGAGAGGAGTGTTCAGGGGACGATACACAACAGCAGCGAGGTCGTGAAAGACTTTCTGACCTCGAAGGTGCATGCAGATGTCGATAATCTCCGCATCGCCGATGGCAGCGGACTATCGACTCTCGACCGCATTACTCCGCGCGCTATGACGCAGATGCTCGGCTACGCGCACAGTGCGGAATGGGGCCCGTCGTTCCATGCGTCGCTGCCCGTTGCCGGTGAATCGGAGCTGCTGCGCCGGCGGATGCGTGGCAGCCCCGCGCAGGGGAATCTCCACGCGAAAACCGGGACCACCAATGATGTCGTTGCTTTGGGAGGCTACGTCACCGCGACGAATGGCGAGGTGATCGCGTTCTCCTTCATCTACAATGGACGAGATAGATGGACAGCCAAATCGATGATGGACGTGATGGGAGAGACACTCGCCAGCTTCGCGCGATAGAACTACGCGCTTCAGCGAGTCTCACTGCGTGATCTCTCGGATGCGGACGCCTCTTTTCGCCAACTCTTTTATATAACTCTCTCCCGGCACGGCTTCATCCGGTGTGCGCACTCCCTTGAGGGTGACATCCCCGCGAGCCTGCATCTGCCCGATTATCGAGAGTGAGTAGCCGGTCGTTCGCATCATCGCGCTGATGCCGTGCTCCTCGTCGTAACGATCGACGAGCTCCCAGCCGAGTTTCGTTGGTTTCCCCTTACGAGTTCCGCGGACGGTGACCCTCAGTGCGACGATGTCGCGTCCATCCTTTTTCGTCAGCCGCGGTGCCATCACTGTAAGAGCGAGATCGCGTGGAGCGACCCTGACCCCTTTCACTTCAACGGGATCCTGGTCGAGAAGTCCCATGTCGCGGATTGCTTCCATGATCGCCGCATGGCCGGGGTACCGTAGAGTCTTGTACTCCATCGAAGGAATCTTTCCTTCGTATCGAAACGCCATCGTCGACAGTCCGCCGGCGGTGTGAAACGCTTCGAGCTCGCCCAGGGGCTCGTCGAATATCACCGCCTCGCGCTCCGACAGTGCCTTCACCTGGGTGCGCTTTCCGTCGCGGATGATCCACGACAAAGTCGTGTAGTAGTCGAGGACTCCTTCGAGTGAATAGACGATCTGATAGTTGAGCGGCGGTTCAGGATCCTGCGGGAGCCCGCCAACATAGATCCGCACTTCATCGACACGATCGAGTTGCCGAATGCCGAGCTCGGCAAGGATGTTCACCATTCCCGGCGCGAGTCCGCAGTCCGGAATGATTGAGACTCCTTTTGCTTTCGCTTCGGCGTCGAGCTTTTTCTGCTCGAACACGATCTCGGTATTTCCGCCCAGATCGCAGAAGTGAACGCCTTCCTTCGCGGCGTGCGTCGCTAGATCGAGGTTGAAGTAGTACGGGATTGCGCTCATCACCGCGTCGGCTTCGCGCATCAGTGCGCCGACGGCGCTGCGGTCGCGAACATCGAGCGGAGTCGGGATCAGTCGCTTTCCCGAGTACGGCCCCAGAAAATCCGGAAGATTTCCGGTGTGTATGTCTCCGAGCCTTACTTCCGTGACTTCCGGATTCTGTAGTAAATCATACGCGCAGGCCGATCCCTGAAGACCGGCCCCGAGGACAAGCATTCGCATCGTGCGGGAAATCTAAACCCGTACAACTATGTAACTGCAACATCGAAAATCGATGTAGCAGTTCCTTCGGCTCGCTCGTTGCAGTCATTGCCGTCAATGAATGACGACGAACCCTGGCGCGAGAACCTGATTACAAAGTCCTCGGGAATTCGTGAGCTCCTCGAGAACACGAAGCGAATTGCGGTGCTCGGGATCAAATGCGAATCGGATCGCCCAGCGTATTTCGTTCCCGAGTACGTGCAGGAAGCAGGATACGAGATTGTCCCAGTGCCTGTGTACTATCCCGGCTGCACGGAAATCCTCGGCAAGAAGGTCTATCGCAAGCTCGCGGAGATTCCCGGCGACATCGATATGGTGAATGTCTTTCGACGCCCCGAGCACATTCCGCCGCATGTCGATGACATCATCGCGAAGAAGCCGAAGTCTGTGTGGTTCCAGTCAGGGATCAGAAACGATGCCGCCGCGGCGCAACTCGCTCGCGCGGGTATTCGCGTCGTTCAGGACCGTTGCCTGATGGTGGAGCTGCGCCGTATCGGCCGTTAGCTGCGTTCTGTTGTTTAGTTCGCAGTGCAGTTTCACCAACCGACTGTGTACACGACCGCTTCAACGGGCATCTCCGTTCCCACAAGATTGGTCCTCGGCGCCAACGCCAAAATGAATCTGCCGCCTCGTGTAGCGGCGAGCGTCTTCCCCGGTCCAATCGTGTAAGGTGGTTTCTCCGGCGCGCCGGCCGTGGTCTCGCGTGCCGTGATTACGCCGCCTGAACTTTCGATCGAGAACGTTCGATTCCCTGCGCGAACGTTGATCGGTTGTGCACCACTTACATCAACCGGGACGGACATCTCGAGTCGCGGTCCTTTCGTCCACTTCGGAATGAGAAGAGCCGTTTTCTCCGGAAGGGTTCCGTGATAGCTGCCGGTGGCAGGATCGAGCGCCGCCCACGTCTCACTCGTTGCGTCGTCGTTGGAGCTCCCGGGATTGTTGCCTAATGCGATGGTTTTTCCGTCGGCTGTCCAGCGAACGCGCCAGCCGCGTGAAATCGGAAAGAGTCGGGGAGCGGCAGCATCAGTTGCGCCTGGTGCACGCACGTCCGCCGGGACTCGAATTACACCTGGTTGAGCAACGCCGTGTGCAGTGACCATCCCGCTTGTCGGAAATGATCCGGTTCTGAGGGTAGCCGTATCGATTCCGGTGCGGCGTGAAAGCGTGACCCACGCGTCAGGTGGGATGGAGTCGAGCTCGGGAACGCTCACAATGTACGCACGCGAGAACGCAATCGACTGCCAATCAGGCGATGGCGCGACATCCCAGACGCTGTCCATCCGCGCCTGAAAGTTCCGCGTCTCGCTGCCGAAGAAGAACGCGTTGGGAAGTGCGTCGTTCTCGACTCCCGCAGGGTCCACAACAGCGACGATCACCGTGCTGTCCGGTGAAAGTATCCACCGTACCTGCGACGCCATCCCATATGTGCCCCGATTGACGCGCGTCACTGCAATTGCTGGTGCGGTTCGAACGGTAGCTGTGTCAGCCCTCTCCTTCTTGCTGACCTCGACACATCCCGCAAGGACCGCCACTGCAAACAACGAAGCGAGTCTGAGCTCCCGCATGAATTCTCCGTTAACCGCTACCCGTACCCGTACCAGCTTTCCGTTGCCCGACACCCGCCTCCCGAATTCCGATCTCCGGATGCGCGCAACGAAATTAGCCGCCTAATACGAGTCGTGCGCCACGCACGCTCATGGGCGGTTGTCGGTTGTCGGTGTTCGGTTATCGGTATTCGGGAAGCTGGTACGGGCACGGCTTGCGGAAATCGGCCCGTCAGTTACAAACGAGGTTCCTCCCCCCTCCCTTCGCCCGGTACAGCGCAATGTCCGCTGCTCGGAATAGATCCTCGACTGAATCGACACCGGCTTCGGGGAAGTTCGCGACGCCAATGCTCGCGGTAACGTGGATCTCCTGGCCTTCAGCGATCGAGAATCGATGCGAAGCGATCCGATCGCGAATTCGCTCAGCGAATGCGAGCGCGCCCTGCACTCCCGTCTCCGGAAGAACTACGACGAACTCTTCTCCACCGTAGCGCGCGACCATGTCTACACTTCGTACCGCGCGCTGCAAGGTGCCAGCGACGGCCGAGAGGACTTCGTCGCCGGCGAGGTGGCCGTAGGTGTCGTTGACCAGCTTGAAGTGATCGAGATCCACGAGGAGAATCGCCAGCGGCGCGTTGTATCGCCGCACTCTCTCCATCTCCGCGACAAGGCGAATCGTCAGCGCTCGCCGATTCACGAGCTGCGTGAGATGATCCGTGTGTGCGAGCAGATGGAGCCGGCTGTTGTCTGCGCGGGCGGTTTCAATCGCGTGCGCCCGCTGGATCGCGGCAACGCCGCTCTTCACAACAGTCGACGCAAATTCGAGATCGTTGGAGTTGAACTTCGGCTCCTCGTGGGTTCGTCTCAGGAGAAAGATTCCCACGTTTTCGCTATCGAGCGGGAACGGAATCGCCATGATCGAGCGGACATTCACAACGGTTCCTTCGCGGGCCCACGCGTCGCGTAATGGCGCGTACTTGGGGCAAATGCCAAGGTCGGGAATGAGAATCGGAACCTGTCCGTGCAACGCGCCCATTAGCTCGGGGTACTTCTCCAGCTCGATCTCGAGATCATGAAGCAGCGGCTGCTCGTAGGCTGTGACGACGACGCCCGTGCGCGCGCCCGGCCTGGCGCGAATTACCGATGCGTGCGAGAGGTTGAGAGCGCGGGCCAGTCGACGACAGAGAAGGTGAAAGATTTCGTCGGTCGGATAATTCCCCATCACCTCGTGGAGGATGTCGAGGAGATGTCTGCGTGCCTCGCATTCGTCGCGAGCACGGGCAAGCTCCGCTTCCGCCGTGCGGAGCGCCTCCTTTGCCGCTTTTAATTCATTGAGCTCGGCGGGATCAGCCAAACGGTTTGGGCCTCGGTTGCGGGAATCACGGTTCTTCCGCGCTCGCCTCCGCCACGACGTCCTCGGGAGCGACAGAATCGTCGCCCTCGGCATCCCCGTTCACTTCAGGGATAACGCGGGCAACGGCAGTGACCATGTCACCTTCGTCCAGATGGACGAGTCTGACCCCCTGCGCGATACGTCCGGTTACCCTGACCTGAGCCACCGATGAACGGATGATTACACCATTTCGTGTCATTAACATGATTTCGTCCGCGGGCAGAACCTCCATCACGCCGACGACATCACCGGTCTTCTCAGTTCTGTGAACTGTAATGATTCCTTTACCACCGCGTCGCTGTACCCGGTAGTCGTCGATGTTGGAGCATTTGCCGAGCCCGCGCTCAGTAACAACGAGAATCGTTGCGTCGCGCTTGATGACTACCATCCCGACGAGCGCGTCTCCGTCGCGGAGCTCGATTCCCTTCACACCGGTCGTGTCACGACCCATCTCGCGGACGTCCTGCTCGTGGAACCGCACCGACAGTCCGTGCCTCGTCGCGAGGATGATGTCGTTCGTTCCGCTCGTCACTTGAACGTCGATCAGCTCATCACCCGATTCGATCTTGATCGCCTTGATTCCTGTTGCCCGCGGATTCGAGTACTGCGACAACGCGCTCTTCTTCACCGTGCCGTGCTTCGTGCAGAAGAGAAGGAACTGAGTCTCGCTGAACTCGCGCACCGGAACCATCGCCTTGATCTGCGTGTCCGGCTGAACGTTGATCAGATTGACGATCGGCTTTCCGCGCGCAGCACGCCCGGCCTGCGGAATCTCGTGGACTTTGAGCCAGAAGCAGCGGCCGTCGTCGCTGAAGCAGAGGATGTAGTCGTGCGTCGAGCCGATGAACAATCGCTCGATGAAATCCTCTTCCTTCAAACCCTGTCCGCTGAGCCCCCGTCCACCTCGTCGCTGCTTGCGATACGTCGAGACTGACGTGCGCTTGATGTAGCCCGAGTGCGAGATCGTGATCACCATGTCCTCTTCGGCGATCAGATCCTCGATGGTGAACTCGCCTTCATCGCTGGTGATCTCCGAGCGGCGCTCGTCGGAGTAGCGCTTCGACACTTCCTGGAGCTCGGTTTTCAGTATCGACATACGTCGCGGACGCGAGGCCAGGATCTCTCGAAGCTCCTTCACCTGCGCACGGACTTCCTTGAGCTCTGCTTCGAGCTTGTCGATCTCGAGCCCGGTGAGCTTTGCGAGGCGCATGTTCAGGATCGCCTCGGCCTGTCGCTCGCTCAGCTTGAACTTCTTCTGTAGTCCTGCGCTGGCGGTCGGCGTGTCCTCCGCCGCCCGGATCAGCTTGATCACTGCGTCGATGTTGTCGACGGCGATCTTGAGTCCTTCGAGGATGTGCTCGCGCTCGAGTGCCTTGTCGAGCTCGAACTGCGATCTGCGAACGATTACATGGTGTCGGTGCGCGATGTAATGCTCGAGCGTCTCCTTGAGCGGCATGATCTTCGGCACGAGCTGTCCCGTGTGCGAATCGGGAACGAGCGCGAGCATGATCACTCCGAACGTCGACTGCATCGACGTGTGCTTGTAGAGCTGATTCAGAACGACGCGTGGAATGGAATCGCGCTTGAGCTCGATCACGATTCGCATTCCGTCCTTGTCGGACTCGTCGCGCAGATCTGCGATTCCCTCGAGCTTCCGGTCGCGAACGAGGTCAGCGATGTCGGAGACGAGCTTCGACTTGTTCACTTGATACGGCAGCTCGTTGACGACGATCTGCGATTTGTTGGAGCTCTCCTTCTCCTCGATCACCGCGCGGGCGCGCATCACGATGCGGCCGCGTCCGGTCTCCTGATAATCCTTGATTCCCGCGCGCCCGTAGATGTATCCGCCCGTAGGAAAATCGGGACCCTTGATGATTTTTCTGAGCTCGCTCGGCTTCATGTCGGGGTCGTCGATCATCGCGATCGTCGCCTTGACGACTTCGCCCAGGTTGTGGGGCGGAATGTTGGTCGCCATTCCGACCGCAATTCCCGATGATCCGTTGACGATCAGATTGGGAACCGCCGACGGCAGAACTTTTGGCTCGAGCAGACGGTCGTCGAAGTTCGGGGCGAAATCGACCGTGTTCTTGTCGATGTCGGCGAGCATCTCCACTGCAATGCGAGTGAGACGCGCTTCAGTGTATCGATAAGCCGCCGCCGGGTCGCCGTCGACGCTCCCGAAGTTTCCCTGACCGTCGACGAGCGGATAACGAAGCGAGAAGTCCTGGACCATTCTGACGAGCGCGTCGTAGACCGACGAGTCGCCGTGCGGGTGGTATTTGCCGAGCACGTCACCGACGACCGTCGCTGACTTCTTGTATGGCCGGCCGGGAACGAGTCCGAGCTCGTTCATCGCGTAGAGAACTCGCCGGTGGACCGGCTTGAGACCGTCTCGCACGTCGGGCAGTGCGCGCGAGACGATGACGCTCATCGAGTAGTTGATGAACGATTCTTTGACTTCTTCGTGGATGAGGCGCGGGAGTATGCGCTCGCGGTTGATAGGCGCGGTCATCGGGCTGGATCAGAGGGTGCGGCTGGCCGGGCAGAGGGGTTAGCGAGTGCCCGGAGAATAGTCTCTAAATATACTGCTTTGTGGGGTCATCTCCAATAGAAATGACGGGCCGTATCCCCTTGACGGCCAAGGGTTTACCGGCCGCAGAAATGCCCTTTCCAGGCTGGGCGAACTACCGCTTCAGCTCGTAAAAGAACTTGTCCACGGTCATGCCGTTGATATGGACCGGTGAGCTGAGTACTCCGAGGCCGAAAACGGTCACCCCCGTGTCGGTTGGGCTCTCGAATGAAGTTCGATTGATGAAGACGCCCTCGAAAGGCTGGGAGCTCCCGGAAGCGTAGACCTTCGTCCCCGTCAGCAGTGCCCCGTCGATCCTTGGATTGGCGAGTGTGAATCGCCGCATCACCTGCGCGTTATCTCCCAGTGGCTCCTCGCCGGTTCCGGTCACGCGTCCGGTCGCGTCGACCTGGAGACGGAGGATCAATCCGAGATCGGCTACTTCGTAGGTTCCGGAATACGTGGCAGGATTCGCTCTCACCGCGGGTTCGCTGCGGATCTCTTTGTATTTGTCTACTCTGACGCCGTGCTTCTCCTTGACGACATGCTTGCTCTTGTTGAATGACGCTACGATTGCTTGCGTTCGTGATTGTCGTGACGCAGAACCCTGCGCCGACGCAACGCCTGGGTTAATCGCAGCAAGGCAGACTGAAAGAGCAAGTACTTGGGTGAGTAGTCGCATCAGCTAATCTCTCTCGTTCGGTGTATTCGAGTCGCTCGTTACCTACTGACACCGACACCGGCAAAAGAGTTCGATGGACTGGTTTGTTTCTAAGTCGAGCTCAGTTCACGGCCGGAATTACCTGATCCATAATGAGATCGATCACCGCCGCGGCCTGAGGCTGGGCATCGGAGCCGAGGTACCGCCAGGTCGTCGTTGCGACCACGACGAGATCGAGCGAAGGCACTATGAGCACGACCTGTCCACCGTATCCCTCGCAGACGTACGCATCGTTACCGCGCACCCTGCCCAGCCAGATCAGATCGCCGTAATCGAGAAGGCCGATGTCGCCGTACCGCCACACGCCATACGACTTCGCCGTCGTCATCTCCCGAATCCAATCGGACGGGACAAGCTCGGTCGATCCGGAATAACCCTCCTGAAGAATCAGCGATCCGATCTTGGCGAGATCGCGCGGCTTGAGAGCGAGACCGGCACCGCCATTGTTGTATCCGCGATTGTCGGTCTCCCAGCTGAGTTCGGTGATACCGAGCGGTGTGAACAGGTGCTCCTGCGCGAACGCGTGCGTCGACTTTCCGCTCGCTTCGGTCAGAATCACCGACAACAAATGCGTCGCAGCCGAGTTGTAGTTGAAGCGGGCGCCGGGTGCATCCGACATCGGACGCTGAAGGATGTAATTGATCTGATCCGGCGCGAGTGCCCAGTTGTTGTACTCAGTGACGTTCTGCACTTCGTTCCACTGAAATCCGCCCGTCATCGTCAGAAGATTCTTGACAGTGATCTGTCGCTTGTCATCGGGAATTACCGCAACAGTCGGCGGAATCACATCAGGGAGAGTTTGCGCTGTGCTGCGAATCGATCCGCGTCTCACGGCGATTCCAACAAGCAGCGCAGTCACCGTCTTAGTGACTGAACGAAGATGATTGACCGAATCGGCGCGGTTTCCATTGAAGTACTCCTCACCGACGAGCTTCCCTCGTCTCACGACAAGCAGACTGCGCATCCCCGGCATCGCTCGCGCATTCGCATACGCCGATGAAAGGAGCGCAGCATTGATGTCGACGGTCGCGGGCGCAGCGACGACCCACGGACCCGACAGATCACTCGGCCGACGCTTCGCTGCCGGAGCGGCAGGCGAATCGCACGACGCCGCGGCAATTACCGCGGCGAGGAGTAAAGCGTTACGTACTCTCAGACGAGAGGCTGCGTTGGTACTTAAGCGCACGGTTGTCGTCGGGCGAGTGTGCGGTGAAACGTCCTTAAGAATAGGAAGCCGCACAGAATTTCGCTCGGGCCTGACGGCGCCGGCGCTCAGTTCTTACACAGCGCTTACGGCACTTCCGGTGTTTCCGTCCACTCCGGGACGCTCATAGATCCACGCACCGGCCAGCGTTCCCACCAGCATCTCAGCAAGTCCGATCCCGGAAGCGACGAACATCAGTGGTCCGTTGAACAATCCCATCGCCCAGAATGCGTAGTTGGGTAGCGCCATTCCGACGAACCATGTCATGAAACCAACGATGAGCGCTGTTTTCGCTCCACGACCGTATCTCGTGCGCAGCATTGCGTAAAGCCAGACTGCTGCGATCGCGATCATGTAGCCCCAGAACATAGACCTCGGTACCGCGGTGTTCGGGAACTCCTTTCCCAATTGCGCAACATAGTTGCGGCCGAGAAACGTTTCCCAGACGACAATCGCCGCGACATTGATGATCACACCGGCGATTACTCCACCACCGGCTACATGTACCAAATTGATTTTTCGCATTTGGATCTCCTCTTTTTGCCGGACTAGCTCGCAGCCTTCGTGAGCTTCGGCGGGTGAGCCGGGGGCGCCCAGGGATTGGCGCCCGTAAGTCCGCGGACGGTTCCCTCGAACACAGCTTCGAGCTCCTCCGCGGGAAGTGGCTTCGACATCAGGAATCCCTGTCCCAGATCGCATCCGAGATTGCGCAGGTAGTCCCACTGCTCGGTTGTCTCGATCCCCTCAGCGACCACGCGCAATCCCAGCGTTCGACCCAGTGCAACCACCGCCTGCGCAAGCGGCGCCTTCCCCTGCTCCCGCGTGATGCCCACGATGAACGAGCGGTCCATCTTCAGGCTGTCGACGGGGAAGCTTTCCAGATACGACAGCGACGAATAACCGGTTCCGAAATCGTCGATCGACAAGCCGACTCCCAGCGCGCGCAGTGACTGCAGGCGCTCGAGCGTCGCGCGATTGTCGTGGACGAGCATGCTTTCCGTCATTTCCAGCACCAATCGAGCAGGCTGGAGGCCCGAGACTTTCAGCGCCATTGCGACATCCTGCACCATGTCCGGCTGAGCGAGATGTCGTCCCGAGAGATTCACTGCGACTCTCAGCTTCTCGGGGTGGGTTAGGCCGCTCGATGGATATCGGTGACTCCATAGGGCGATCTGCGAGCACGCTTGCGTCAGGACCCATTGGCCCAGCGGCACAATTAGCCCGGTCTCCTCTGCTAGTGAAACGAAATCGAGTGGACGAAGGAGTCCCTTCCACACGTGCTCCCACCGCACGAGTGCCTCGAATCCCGCGAGCTCCCCCGTCGCCATCCATAAGAGAGGCTGATAGTGGAGAACGAGTCGCCCTGCGGAGGGATCACCTTCGATTGCCCGCCGCAACTGGGTCTCCAGCTCGAGTCTCGTTCGCGCCGCGGTGTGCATCGCGGGCTCGAACGACGCGGCCTGCGCCTTTCCGGCGCCCTTTGCGCGATACAATGCAAGATCGGCGTTGCGCAGCACGTCGTCGGCGGTCTCGTGGGCGGAGGCATTCGCGATTCCAATGCTCGCAGTGGCGACGAGATCCGTTCCCTGAACCGAGAACGGTCGCGCGAATGCATCGAGAACTCTTGCAACTGCCGCGTCGGCATCCTCGCGCGTCGCGACGTCTTCGAGAAGAATCGCGAACTCGTCACCGCCGAGTCGCGCAACTGTGTCGGCTGATCTCAGACAGCTCGACAGGCGCGCAGCGACCTCGATGAGCAGGCGATCGCCCGCGGAATGCCCGAGACCATCGTTGACGCTCTTGAAGTTGTCGAGGTCGAGAAAAAGCACGACCGGGGGTTGAGCTGCGCGCGCAGCGCGCTGTGCCGCATGCTCCACTCGATCGCGAAAGAGTGCGCGGTTTGCGAGGTTCGTCAGAGGATCGTGGAATGCCTGGTGTGCGAGCTGCGCCTCGAGCGCGTTTCGCTCGGTGACGTCGTTCATCAGCGAGAGGATCCGCGCCTTGCCGTCGTGCGTCACTGAAACCGAGGTCACCTCGACGTCCAGCTTCGCTTCATCTTCACGCCGCACGAACTGGCATTGCCGGGTTATGGCTCTGCCGCCGTCGCGCTGAAGATTCGCGAACGTTTCCGCGAGACGCGTGCGCGCGGCGGGGTCGACGAAATCGAGCAGCATCTCGCCGCGCAGCACGCTCGGGCCATCGACGCCGAACAACATTGCCGCGGCTGCATTCGCATAGATGAGCCGCCCCTCGGAATGCAATGCTATTCCCTGCGGAGAGAGCTCGACCAGGTTGCGGAACCGCATTTCGCTCTCGCGCAGCGCTTCAGCCGCCATCGTTCCGGAGGTGATATCACGCGCAACCCACAGAACACGCTCATTTCCGAGCGCCGTAACGCTGGCCGCGAATCTCACCGGGCGATTGCTGATGACAAGGTCGTATTCGACGTCAACCTTTTGGCGACTCGAGAGTGCGGCTTTGATCGTGTCCATGACGATCTTCGCAGTCTTCGCAGGCAGAACATCGGAGACTTTCCTGCCGAGGAGATCCTGAGGAGCCGCGTAAAGGAGAGGCTGCGTGGTCGGAGCGATCTTGAGGAACTCGCCGTCCGATCCCAATACCATTATCACGTCGGTCATCGCCGCGAACAGCGCATTCTGCTCGGCCGCAGCTTCCTCAGCTGCGTGGCGCTCCCGCTGATTGTCCGCCAGCGCGAGACGCAATTCCTTGTTTGAAACCTCGAGCTCTTTGGCCTGCTGTCTGAGGCGAGTCGCCTGGTTCGTGAGCGCGCTCTGCTGATCGTGAACGATTCCCGCCTGACCGATGAGTCGCCGCTTGAGTCCCAGCAGCACTGTCACAAGAACGACGATCTCGGCGAGCACTGAAATCACTGCGATGAGCTCGCCCCATTCCTGTTGCATGTGTCGCTGCTCGTAGTGGGCTTCCTGCATGCCGATGAGCAAGCCGATTCTCATTCGGACTACGTCGAAGTCTCGGCGCAGGGCCGATCGCTCACCGCGCAAAATCGAGCCTCGGACTTCTGCCGGGTCGCGCGCTAACGCGGCATAAGTCCGGGCATTCCATTTTTGCGAAGCTTCGCGGATGGTGAGAGCACGCTGGTGCTCCTCGGGATCATCCTTCGTCTGGAGAACGATCGAGTCGAGCGCTCTTGTAAGCCGCTCATCGAGCTTCCGCTCGTATTCGAGCTGACTGCGCGATCCGCTCACGATCGCGCTGCGAAGCGTCATCTCCCGTTCTGCAGCGACTGCGTACGACGTACGCGCCAGGCGTCCGACCGTGCGCGTGCGATTGACCCACTGATTGGTACGCTGATTGACGATTTCCAGCGCGATGATCGTTAAAGCGATTGCGGCGAGGGCGAGTGTCGCTGTCGTGAATAGCCGGCGCGTTAGGCCGATGATCTGGGCACGGCTTCCGCGCACCGGGAACTCCGCAGTTACCGTTGGCACTACGTCCTTTTTTCGCTTCATCTGTGATGGTGCGGGTGGACGGCGCGGGGCCGAGCGGGTCGCCGTTAGACAGGCGACTGCACCCCTTATGACGGGGGAGAGGCGAGGGAGGTCACTTTATAGAAGGGGACGCTAGCCGCCCCCTCTTACACCTATCTGGGAATAGGAACGGAGCACGCGGGGCACGCGGAGAAACCCAGGAAAATCGTCTTTCTGGTTTGAACAACAGAAACGCCGTTCCGTGGTTGTTCGCGCGCTCCGCGCGCTCCGTGGCTACTCCCTCACCGGTGTTAGAGGGGTTTAGCGGCGATTAATGCGGGGGACCCTCGTACTTGGCGGCGTCTGCCTCATCCTCGAGATCCAGCTGATTGTGCTCGCGGTCGATCGCCTCTTTCTCGGCTCGGTAACGCTCGAACCATTCGCGAGTGACCTCGCCGGCGAGATCGCGATTACCCAGTCCGAAGGCGAGACCCAGTGCCAGCGCAATCGCGCCGAATAGAAGAGCGAAAGCCGTCGTAACGATCTCGCTCGCGACACCGAGCTCCTGAAGCGCCATGAAGATCGCGAGCAGAATGACGCCGCCCTTCCCCACCCGCGCGAGCGTCGGACCACCATGAAGGCCGCCCGCCGATGCCATGATCAGCCCGCCGACGAACGTACCGAGCACGCTTCCGACGATGATGATCACGATCGCGGCGATGACGCTCGGTATGTAGCTGACGAGCTCGGAGAAAACGTTCGCCAGCGATTGCAGCCCCAGTGCGTTCGCGGCGACGAGCATCACCGTGAACATCACGAACCAGAAGACGAGGCTCGACGCAATGCGCGTCGGGTTTACATGTGAGCCGGCGCGCTCGACTGCATCCATCACTCCGCCGCGCTCGAGCATTCGATTGAACCGAATTCGGCGGAGGAGTCTCTCTGTCCCTTTTTCGAACAGCCGTGCCAGCAGGTAGCCGGCGAAGAGGATTACCAGCGCGCCGAACAGCGCCGGTACGTAGCGGTACAGCTGCGCGAAGCTCTCCTGCAGCCTGTCGGAGAAGCTCACATCGAGGGTGTCCACGGGGGGCTCTGGTAGAGAGGGATTATGGATATACAATAGCAAACGGCTGGCGCCGGGCTAGACACCCCTTAGTTAGTTCCTTGTCCCCCGCTTTACGTCGAAGATTGCGCTCCGGTGACATCTGGGGCAGATGAGCCACTCCCGTTTGCGTGCGTAGCCAAGCCCGAACGAGCCGCCGCCGATCTCCCGGCGGGTCATACCCACCTGACATCGCGGACACATCGCCGGATTTCCGGACGTGAATCGATCGCGAATCTCGGCCAGCTCCCATTGCTCGTACTGCGCTGCTTCACTCATGCGGCCTGGGCCTGCTCATCAACGGGAATGTCCATCTTTTCGCGGGCGTTGCGCAGCGCTTCAGGCAATTCCGCCGAGCCGGAGACGCGGATGACGATCTTGCCGAATTGCGCGCCCTGAGCCAATCGCTCGAATGCACTCCGTGCCCGATCGAGATCGTGTATCGAATCGACGATCGGAAGCAGTCGACCGTCGCGCAGCTCGTCGACGACTGTTGCAAACTCCGCATCGTTTCCCATCGTCGAGCCCATCAGCGACCACTGATTCCAGAATAATCTTCGCACGTCAGTCTCGACCATCGGCCCAGACGTTCCACCACACGTCACGAGTCTTCCTCGTCGCCCGAGGGCGATCAGTGACTGCGACCATGTCGCGCTGCCAACGCTATCTAGAACAACGGTAACGCCGCGCTTTCCCGTGCGAGAGCGAACCTCTGTTCCCACTGACGTCGTTCGATGATTGATTATTTCGTCGGCACCGAGCTCTGCTGCGCGTGCGAGCTTCTCGTCGCTGCTCGACGTCACCCACACGCGCGCGCCGATCTGCTTAACGATTCGCATTGCCGCGAGCGCAACGCCGCCGCCGATTCCCCAGATCAGCACCTCGTCTTCAGGCGTGACTGCCGCCCGTGTCACAACCATGCGCCACGCCGTCATGGTTGAAAGCGTGAATGCAGCAGCGAGCTCGATCGGAATCGTCTCCGGAATACGAGCAACATTTCGCGCAGGCACAACGACGTACTCCGCGAGTGTGCCGGGTTTGTGCTCGCCCAGAATTCCAAATCGAACGCAGGCTGATTGCTCGCCGGCGCGGCAGTACTCGCAGGTGCCGTCACTGATGCCGGGATTGATTACGACGCGATCGCCGACGCTAACAGCTGTCGACTGTCCGACGTCATCGGCGAGTGCGTCGATATCGCCGGCACCATCGGCGCCGAGAATCCACGGCTTCGGTGTCTCGACGCCGGGCAGTCCCTTGACCACGAACAGATCGAGGTGATTGAGTGCCGCGGCGCGAATGCGAACGCGCACGTGCCCCGGTGGAACGTCCGGGATTCGAATGTCATCGCGAAGTTTGAGCTCGTCGAGTGAGCCGTGCACCGAAATCGTGAGTGCTCGCACCGAAAACCTCGAGCGTTATATTGAGACTCGAACCCAAGTTGACGAGCTTGGAAGCAGTCGAAGATACGCGGATCCTTTTCTTTTTGCTCCGACGTCAATGATCTCCCTCAAGGTCCCGCCACTCGGTGAATCGATCGTCGAAGCGACCGTATCCCGCTGGCTGAAGAAGGAAGGCGACTCCGCTACGAGCGGAGAAACGCTCCTCGAGCTGGAGACAGACAAGATCACTGTCGAGGTTCCGGCGCCACGGGCGGGAAAGCTGGCGAAGCGATCCAAGAATGAGGGAGATGTTGTAAGGGTCGACGAAGTACTCGGAGAATTCGAGGAAGGCGCAGCGGCTGCTCCGAAGGAAGAAAAGCAGCCCGTTACGATCGAAACGCAGCAAGCTGCCAGCGATAAGCAGCCGGCAGCCGGCACGTCTGAAGCGACAGTCTCTCAGCCAAAATCATCGCCTGCGGCAAGAAAGGTCGCGGCCGATGCAGGGATCGATGTCGCGTCAGTAAGCGGCACCGGCCGCGGTGGCGTCGTAAGCAAACCGGACGTGCTCGATGCAGTTGCAGCGCGAACCGCGACCCCCGCACCCGCGCCGCCGAGCGCGCCGACACCAAGCGCGCCCGCGCCGAGCGGACCACCTGCATTCCAGTTCACGAGCGATAACGGAGATCGAGTCGAGCGCGAGACGCGTGAGAAAATGTCGACGCGCCGGAAACGCATCGCCGAGAATCTTCTTCAATCTCAGCACGCGACGGCACATCTCACGACCTTCAACGAGATCGACATGTCGGCGGTGAACGCGCTCCGCGACCGGATGAAGGAGCGCGTGGAGAAAGAGCACGGCGTGAAGCTCACGTTCATGCCCTTCTTCGTGAAAGCCGCATGCATGGCACTCGAGAACTTCCCCGTCGTGAATGCGCAGATCGACGGGGACAGCATCATCTACAAGCACTATGTCAACATGGGAATCGCTGTCGCGTCGGATGCAGGACTCGTCGTGCCGAACATCAAGGACGCGCACCAGAAGGGAACGCTCGAGCTCACGCGCGACATCACGGATGTCGCCAAACGCGCGCGCGAAGGCAAGTTGACAATGGAAGACCTGACCGGCGGCACGTTCACGATCACGAACGGCGGTGTGTTCGGGTCGCTCGTGTCGACTCCGATCATCAACTTTCCGCAAGTGGGCATTCTCGGGCTTCACAAGACGCAGGACCGTCCGGTCGCTGTTAACGGTCAGGTCCAGATAAGACCGATGATGTACGTCGCGCTCTCCTACGATCACCGCATCGTGGATGGTCAGCAGGCGGTGCTGTTCCTCGTCCGCATCAAGGAGCTCATCGAGGATCCAGCCTCGATGCTGGTCTCCTGACAACTCCGGCTGACGTAGTCGTCATCGGCGGCGGACCTGGTGGATACGTCGCCGCCATCCGGGCTTCACAACTCGGACTGCGGACTGTCTGTATCGAGATGGATCGGACACTTGGCGGCACCTGCGTCAATGTCGGCTGCATTCCATCCAAGGCTCTGCTCACATCATCCGAGCATTACGAGTGGGCGCGCCTTCACTCCGCGCAGCACGGCGTGAAGATCGGCGACGTAACACTCGATCTTGCAACGATGCTCAAGCGGAAAGACGACGTCGTCGGCGCTAACACCAAGGGAATCGAGTTTCTGTTCCGGAAGAACAAGATCACGTGGGCGAAGGGCCGCGGCACGCTGAAGTCCGGAAACGTGGTCGATGTTGCAGGCGACGACGGCGCCGTCACGTCGTATCAGGCGAAGAACGTCATCATTGCAACCGGATCGATTCCGATCGAGCTGCCGTTTCTTCCGTTCGATGAAGATCGAATCCTCTCGAATGTCGGCGCTCTCAAGATTCCACGTGTTCCCGAACGTCTCATCGTCATTGGAGGCGGGATCATCGGGCTGGAGCTTGGCTCAGTATGGCGCCGGCTCGGCACGAAGGTGACCGTGATCGAGCTCTTGCCGACGATTCTTCCGGGCAACGACGAAGAGATCATCAAGGAAGCCGATCGCGTGTTCCGGCGTCAGGGTCTCGAGATCCGCGCCGCAACGAAGGTCACGGGCGGAAGAAGGGAGGGCAATCGTGTGGTCATCGACATCGAGAAAGACGGCACAACCGAATCACTCGAGGCGGAGCACGTTCTGGTCTGCATCGGACGAAAGCCATCGTTGACTGGAATCGACGCCGCAGCGCTTGGACTCACACTCGGCAAACGCGGTGAGATCGCTGTGGATTCCGAGATGCGGACGAATCTTCCCAACGTATTCGCGATCGGTGACGCAGTCGGTGGGAAGCTGCTGGCGCACAAGGCAGAGGAAGAAGGCGTCGTGGCCGCAGAGGTAATTGCCGGCCATCATGCCGAGATGAACTACACGTCGATGCCGTCGATTGTATACACGTGGCCGGAGATCGCAACGGTCGGACTCGCAGAACATGAGGTGAAAGCATCAGGCCGCGAGTACCGCACAGGCAAATTTCCGTTCTCCGCGAATGCGCGCGCGAGAACCATGGCAGAGCGGGACGGCTTCGTGAAGTTCATCGCGGATGCGAAGACCGATGAGCTGCTGGGCGCGCACATTATCGGGCCTAACGCGTCCGAGGTGATTCAGGAGATCGTGCTCGCATTCGAGTATCGCGGGTCATCGGAGGACATCGGCATCACCGTTCACTCGCACCCGACCTTATCCGAAGCCGTTAAGGAAGCAGCCCTCGGCGTACTTGGCCGACCGATACATATATAGGTAGAGCTGCGATGCTCGTGACGGACACACTCACCATTCGGCGAATTCAAGCTGAGGATCTCTCGGGGGCGATCCGGCTCGTTCAGAGCGAAGCAGCGTCCAACGAATGGCTGGACGACATCCCGGAGATGCTCGAGGCTGCCGTCAGCGGCGACGGGCGCGAGCTCCGCGCGGTCTGCATCAGAGAACGCGAGCAAGTCATTGGGGTCGGCCTCTTCGGCTCGATCGCTGGAACAATTGGGACGGCGGCGATTCACGCAATTCTGGTTGCGCCCCAGGAAAGAGGTCGAGGGTTCGGATCGCAGATCGCGCGATTCATCCGCGACGATCTTCAGGCAATCGGTGCTCGACTCATCATCGCGGAGCTGCCGGACGATCACCGAGTGTCGGAGTACCGAGCGATTCTCTGGGGAATCGGCCTCAAGGAGGAATCGCGCATTCCCGACTACTACAGCGATGGCATCTCACTGTTGCAGATGAGGCTCGATCTCTGATGGGTGAGCTCATACGCGCTGTGTCATCGCGATCGAAGCTGACCTTGAGCGATGCCGATGCGTCTCCTCCGAAGGGGCTTCCCAAAAGTGACGAGCTCGACGAAGAGCTCGACAAGCTGCTCGAGCGACTCGGTGAGCTTCAGCAGCTGTTCTACGCTGACGGTCGACATGCGCTCCTCATCGTTTTACAGGGCCGTGACGCTTCAGGAAAAGACGGTGTAATCCGCACCGTCTTCGGCGCATGCAATCCAATGGGTGTTCGCGTGACATCGTTCAAGGTCCCCACGGCCGAGGAGCTCGCGCACGATTATCTGTGGCGCATCCACAAGCCGGTGCCGGAAAAGGGCATGATCGGGATATTCAACCGGTCGCATTACGAGGACGTGCTTGTGGTTAGAGTGCACGAGCTCGTTCCGCGCGAGATGTGGTCTCAGCGCTACGAACAGATCAACGAGTTCGAGCGCATTCTTGCGGAGAACGGTGTCGTGATTCTCAAGTTCTTTCTGCACGTGTCGCGCGGCGAGCAGCGCGACCGGCTGATCGAGCGCGTCGAGGACAAAACCAAGAACTGGAAATTCTCGGCAGGTGATCTCGACGAGCGGGCACGGTGGGACCAATA
Source organism: Gemmatimonadaceae bacterium (assembly GCA_036560025.1). GTDB lineage: Bacteria > Gemmatimonadota > Gemmatimonadetes > Gemmatimonadales > Gemmatimonadaceae > UBA4720. The sequence continues at coordinate 34,944 of DATBRZ010000260.1, forward strand.
CACTGAGGCGTACCGGGACGCGCTCAGGAAGTGCAGCACTGTGTGGGCGCCGTGGTACGTCGTACCGTGCGACAAGAACAAAGCTCGCAACTATCTGGTAGCTCGGCGCTTGGTCACGACGCTCGAAGGACTCAACCTGAGATACCCGAAGCCAAAGGTTGCCTTGGCGCCATACCTCAAGACGCTCAAAGGGGAATAGGCCAAAACAACGGGCCGCCGGCTGATGGCTGGGGGCTGGGGGCTGGGGGCTGCGGGCTGCGGGCTGCGGGCTGCGGGCTGCAAGCCGAGCCGTTTAACGATCGGGCGTATCTCGCGTCTACCACATCATATGACCCGAAAAGGCCGATTCTTCGGCGCCGCCTGGCTGCTAGTCGGCGCGACTCTCTACGCACCCGCGGTCGTGGCGCAGGCACCGCGGCCGGATCATCGCGAGCTTACCGCGGATCTTCAGGTCGTGCAGGTATTGAACAGGCTCACATTCGGGCCGCGACCGGGCGATGCATCACGAGTGCGATCGATCGGGCTCTACAAGTGGATCGATCAGCAGCTGCATCCTGAGCGAATCGATGACGGCGCCCTCGAGAAGTTCGTCGCGCGATACGAGATCCTGAACAGCAATCAGAACGATCTTCTCCGACAGTACGCCGACGCGCAGCGCGAGCGGCGCGCGGTTCGGCGACAGCGGGCTGATACGACACGGCAATTGTCGCGTGAGGACAGCGCGATGCGGCGCGAGCTGGCGATGAATCGCAGACAGATCGTTGGACAACTCCAATCGTCGCGTGTGGCGCGAGCGGTCGCGAGTAATCGTCAGCTCGAAGAAGTGATGACCGATTTCTGGCTCAATCACTTCAACGTATTCGCGCAGAAGGGTCCGCCGGAGCCGTACTATCTGGCCGAGTACGAGAGCAAGATCATCCGTCCGAATGCGCTGGGAAAATTCCGCGATCTGCTCGAAGCCGTCGCGAAGAGTCCCGCGATGCTTTTCTATCTCGACAACGCGCGCAGCATGGCCGACAGCACGCGCCCGCGACTCGTGGATCCGCGTGCCAATCCGATCTTCGGCAATCGCGGATCAGCGCCGCGAGTTCGCATCGGCAATAATCGCCGTCCCGGCCGGGGTCCATTGACTGGAATCCTGGGACGCGGGGGTGCGGACATGACCCGGGAGGAAATGCAGGAAGCAGGGCGGCGACTCAACCAGTTGCGCAACGGCGGCTTGAACGAGAACTATGGCCGCGAGCTGCTCGAGCTGCACACGCTTGGCGTCGACGGCGGGTATACGCAGCAGGATGTGATCAACGTTGCGCGCGCACTCACCGGGTGGACGATTCGTCCGCCGATGATGGGCGGAGGATTCGTATTCCGCCCCGAAATGCACGACGCGGGCGACAAGATCGTGCTCGGCCACAGGCTGAAGGCAGGACGCGGGATCGAGGACGGCGAAGACGTCCTCGACATCGTGGCGCGACATCCGTCGACCGCGCGCTACATCGCGACCAAACTGGTCCGCCGGTTCGTTTCGGATGATCCTCCGGCTGCGCTTGTCGATGAAGCAGCAGCTGTGTTTACCAAAACCGACGGTGACATTCGCGAAGTGGTTCGCACGATCATCACGTCGAACGAGTTCTACTCGAGGCAGGCGTTCCGCAGCAAGGTGAAATCCCCATTCGAGGTTGTGGTGAGCGCGATGCGTGCGCTGAATGCCGAACCTGATCCGACGCCGAGGACTGCGCTGGCGGTCGCGTATCTTGGTCAGCCGATTTTTGGGCATCAGGCCCCGAACGGGTATCCGGAAACCGGTGATGCGTGGATGAACACCGGTTCGATTCTCAACAGGATCAACTTCGGACTCGCGGTGGCGGCGAATCGTTTGCCCGGTGTTTCGATCGACCGGCTTCCCGGCGCGGATTCGTTGAAGAATGCGCCGCGAGCCAGGCAGGTCGATGTGGTAGTGTCTCTACTGCTCGCAGGCGCCGTTTCGCCCGATACACGTGCGGTACTCGTATCAGGTCAGAATCCGCTCGCGGGTAAAGGCGAGAATGCTTCCGCCGGCAACGAAACGATGATGCAGCCCGCGGACGGCGGCGCGGAAATGACGGAAGGACAGCAGCGTCCACAGGCCGGTCAGACTGCGATTCGCAACGCGATCGCGCGCGCGTTTGGGCCGGTGCCTGAGCTATCCGGCTTGGCTCAGGTTGTTGGATTGGCATTGGGATCACCGGAATTTCAACGGCGGTAACTGATCACTTCGAACTGCGAACTAAGTGCGAATTGCGAACTAACTGCGAACCGCGAACTAGGTAAGGGCATATGGAACGACGCGTATTTGTAAAGTCAGGAGCACTCGCGCTCGTCACGATGGGGCTCAGCCCGAGCTTCCTTCGACGCACTGCGTTCGGCATGGAGCTCAAAGGCGCTGCAAAGGGAAAGACGCTCATCTGCCTCTTTCAGCGCGGAGCTGCTGACGCCCTTAACGTCGTCGTCCCGCATGGTGAGAAAGCGTACTACGCACTTCGTCCGTCGATCGCGATTCCGCGTCCCGGTGGACTAACGCGGGGGATCTCATCCGCGAACGCGATCGATCTCGATGGATTCTTCGGACTCCATCCCGCACTCGCACCGCTCAAGCCGTTGTACGATCGCGGCATTCTCGCTCCAGTCCATGCGGTGGGAAGTCCAAGTGCAACGCGGTCGCACTTCGATGCGCAGGACTACATGGAGACGGGAACGCCCGACGTCAAAGGCACAACCGACGGATGGCTCAACCGCTATCTCGCTATCCAGGGAACGTGCGCGGAGTGCTCGCCGAATCCATTCCGCGCAGTTGCGCTAACGCCGCAAACACCACGAATTCTCGAAGGACCCGCCGAAACCGTCGCGATGAACAGCCTCGACGAATTCACCGTTCGCACGACCGGATCACAGGCGGATCGGCTGGAAGCCTTGTATCGAACGGGATCGGCGGACCTCGTTCACGGGACGGGCGCAGAGATGTTCGATGCGGTGAAGCTGCTGCGCGCAGCAAATCCGCAGAAATACCTGCCCGCCAATGGCGCCGAGTATCCGCGGTCGCAGTTCGGCCAGCGTCTTCTTCAGATCGCGCAGCTAATCAAGGCCAACGTCGGACTGGAGATCGCATTCGCCGACATCGGCGGATGGGACACGCACGTAAATCAGGGTGCAACAACGGGACAGCTCGCGCTGCGTCTCACGGATTTCGCCCAGTCGATCAATGCGATCGTCACCGATCTGGGCAATCGCATGTCCGACGTTGTCATCATGACGATGTCGGAATTCGGCCGCATGGCGAGCGAGAATGGAAATCGGGGAACCGATCACGGCCACGCAGGCGCGCTGTTCGTTATCGGCGGCAGCGTGAAAGGCGGAAAGGTCTACGGCAAATGGCCGGGGCTCGAGCGCGAGCAGTTATACGAGGGAAGGGATCTCGCACTCACCACAGACTTCCGGACTGTTTTCGCCGAGGTCACAGGTAAGCATCTCGGCGCAACCAAACTGGAGAAGATTTTCCCGGGATTCTCGCCGCAAGGCGGGTTAGGGATCGTCTAGAAACTCTAGAACTTGAAGATTCGTCCGAGCGTGCGTCCGATTCTGCGGCGCAATCTGTCCATGTCTCTCGGTAAATCCGGCGGATCCTGCCAGATCGGCTCGAACGTATCCTCGGGCGGACCGTGCAGGATGCACTCGGTCCTCGGCTCACCACCGGGACGGAAATACTCGACCTTTCGATCGGGACACCATTCGTTTGCGAGCCAGCCGGTTGTCGGGTCGATTGTCGCCGCTACCATTCCCGGCGGCGGATCCCACGCGTTCGGCGACACCGGCTCCTTCCAACCCTGCATGTAGAATTCCGCCCACGCAGGGGCTGCAAGTCGGCCACCTGACGCGTCATAGCTCAGCTGACGCCGCTCATCATATCCGAACCAGAATGCAGCTACGAGATTCGGCGTGTATCCAACGAACCACACGTCGGCGCCATCGTTGGTCGTTCCGGTTTTTCCTGCAATCATTCCGCGCGCGCCCCAATCGCGAATCGGACGACCCGTTCCATAATCCACCACTGCACGGAGCATCGACGTCATCTCGTACGCGTTGATAGGATCGAGAACCCGCACCGGCGCCACGATCTCATTGCTCCAGAGAACGTCGCCACTCTGCGTCTCGATTCGCCGCACGAGACGGGGAGTAACACGGAATCCACCGTTCGCGAACGGCGCGTAGCCGCGAACGAGCTCGAGCGGAGTCACCTCGAGCGCACCAAGCGCGATTGCCGGATAGTTGGGAATGTCGCTCTGGATTCCGTTGCGATGCGCCAGCTCGATTACTCGCGGAATGCCGACGTTCTGACTGACCCGCACTGTCGCCGCATTCGCTGATCTCATCAGCGCTCGGCGAAAAGTGATCAGGCCGGCGTAATCGTCATTGTAGTTCGCCGGAGTCCAGACCTGGCGGCCCTGCACCACTTCCACCGGGTCGTCCTGCACATCAGACGCCGGTGAGTATCCAGCGACCAGAGCCGCCGCGTACACGAACGGCTTGAACGCGGATCCGGGTTGTCGATGCGCGAGCAACGCGCGATTGAAGTTTCCTCTTTCATAACTTCTGCCGCCGACGAGTGCGCGGATGTCGCCATTCCGCGGGTCGATCGCGACCATCGCGCCCTGCACGAAGTGCGATCTGCCGCCCCACCATCCGCTCGATTCGCGTTGGATCGCCGCAGCGTGACGTCGTACCGATCGATTGGCGGCGAGCTGCGCGCTCATGTCGAGCGTCGTGTACACTGTTACATCGGCAACGTCCCTGTCACCCTGCGTGAGAATGGAATCGACGAGCGCGCGCACCGCATCGAGCGCGTACGAATCATTCGAGACGTCGGGTCGCCACTCCGAGCGCGCGATACGTAGTCGCGTTCCCGCGAGCGCTGCAAAGCGGTCGCGCGAGATGTACCCCTGCTGCACCATGAGCGCGAGCACGAGGTTGCGTCTCATGAGAGCTCTTCGCGGATTCCGTCGCGGCGTATACGCTGAAGGCGCTTTTGGAAGTGCGGCCAGCATCGCCGCTTCAGGCAGCGTTACACGACTCACACTCTTGCCGAACAGATCGCGACTAGCAGCCTCGATGCCGTAGACGCCGTTCCCCATGTAGATCGCGTTCAGGTAGAGTTGAAGGATCTGGTCCTTCGTCAGCGACTTCTCCATCAGTCGCGCAACACGCAGCTCGATCAGCTTCTTTGGCAACGATCGGTCACGATAGCGATGCACGACGAAGCTGTTGCGCGCCGCCTGCATCGTGATGGTGCTGAAGCCCTGCTGCACCGAGAGCGATCCGATGTTGCGGAACGCGGCGCGTACGAACCCACGCCAGTCGACGCCATTATGCTTGAAGAAGCGGCGATCCTCCGTGGCGATGAATGCCTGCCTCACGTGGATCGGAACCTGCGAGATGGGAATGTTCACGCGCCGGACGACGGCGAGGCGGCCCATCATCCTGCCGTTGCGGTCGAAGATGCGACCGCCTTCGTCGGGCTGGTATACCTGAATCTGGCGCGGGGTCGGACAACTCTCGAACCCGCACGTGAACAACCAGGTATCAGTAACGATGACGCCGAGAATACTTATTGCGAGCGCGCCCTTTAGTATTACGGCTCGCCGATCCTCGATCTTCAACCTGCGCCACCAATCGATGTCTCGCTTCACTGTTCTCGCCGCGCTTGCCTTCGCTTTCACCAGCGGATGTGAGACCCGCGGCGCTACTCCGGCACATTCAGCCGGCGCCGCAGCACCACTTCATACACCTTCCGCGTCCAACGATACCACTCCGGGAAAGACCGCCTCTCCGGCCACCCCGCGCCGCTCAGCCGCCGACTCGGCACGCGCTCCGAACGAGCTCGGCCGGATACCGATCCTCGAGTACCATCTGATCGCCGATACGGATGGCCGATGGGAGCGCTCGCATGATCGGTTTCTCAACGACCTCAAGATTCTCTACGAGCGCGGCTACAGGCCGGTTACGATCTCGCAGATTCTGGACCGGAAGCTGAACCTCCCGCGAGGGCTTTCCCCCGTTGTTTTCGTGTTCGACGACGCGTCGCCAAGTCAATTCAAGTACATCGAGCGGAACGGAAAGCTCGAGATCGATCCGGGAAGCGCCGTAGGGCTCTGGCTCGCCTTCAGGAAAACCCATCCCGACTGGACGAACAGCGCAGTGTTCTGCATGCTGCCGAACGCCGAAGCCGGCCGGTCGTTCTTCGGGAACAAAGGAATCGAGGGACAGAAGACCGAGTGGCGATTCCAGAAGGTGAAGTTTCTCGCCGACAGCGGCTTCGAGCTTTGCAATCACACGCTGTGGCACGCGAATCTGGGCAAGTATCCTGATCCGTTCGTGCAGGAGCAGATCGCGCGCGGCCAGATGGCGATCGATTCAGCGGTTCCCGATTACAAAGTCAGAACATTCGCCTTACCACTCGGCGTGTGGCCGAAGAATCGGCCGCTGGCGTGGGAAGGATCGTGGACTGATCCGCGATCGAAGAAAACGGTGACCTACAAGTACGATGCGGTGCTCAACGTTTCGGGCGGGCCGACGAGAAGTCCCTACGATCCGGCATTCGATCCGCGGAACATGACTCGCGTGGAGGTATTCGCGGAGCAGCTCGAGCCCATGCTCGATCGACTTGATAGATCAGGAAACCGGTACGTCTCTGACGGGGATGCTGCCAAAATCGCTCATCCGCCTAGCAGCCCACGTTGAAGCTTACGAAGAAAAAGGAACGGTGCACGCGGAGCACGCGGAGAACTACGGACCAGCTTTTCTGTTGTTAACACCAGAAAACCGATTTTGCTGGCCCTCTCCGCGTGCTCCGCGTGCTCCGTTCCTATTCCCCCTTAAATGGCTACTGGGCTTAGAAGCGCCAGCCTTTGAGTTTGCTGATGGCTTCATCAAGCGCTAACCGGTGCTCAGGCCCCGGAGCCGTGGCCCGAAGTTGCTCGTACGTTGCGATTGCAAGGTCAAGGGCGTCGTAATCATGTTCGGCGCCGGCGAGCGCCGCGGCGTTGTCGGCTACGTTGACACGCGCCAGATCGTCGCCGGGAAAGCGCGCCGATACCTGCTGCCACCGAGTTACACGGTCGCGCGGATTCGACTCGGACAACGCCCAGAGATGCCATCCGGCGCGATTGCCGGGGTCAGCGGCAATTGCGCGTGACGCCAGCTCACCGACTACATCGGGCCCACGTCCCGAGAGCCAGTAAGCATTCGCGAGCGCGACTATCGCGCGCGCGTCTTTAGGACTTTCTGCAACAATACGCTCCAAAGCTTCAATCGACAGATCGGTATCATCCATGAGGAAAAACCAGACGGCGGAACGAAGAAAATCACAGGTCCGGGGCGATAGCCGTCCCGCAGTTAACGACCTGTTGCTGGACATTTGCGTGGGTGGCGTGTACCATTCTGGAACGAGCGCAGCCCAGGTTGGCGCGCCGCCCATACAGCCCATAAAGAAGGAAGTTGCGGCACGCCGCGTGAGTCTACCCCGCGCCCGCCGCGACAGCCAGTCGCGCTTCACGTAATCCCTGCCAGACCACAATTAATGAACGAACGCCGACGTCCCTTTCGTCGCGGCCGAGGGCCACGCCCGTCTGGGCGCAGTGCCAATGAACCGTACGACGATGCGGATCCGTACCGAGAACCAATGGACCAGAACTATCCAGGAAGAGACGGCATCGATGTACCGCAGCCCGCCGTGCCGCGCCCCGAAGGAAACGGGAGCGCGGTGAACGACGAAACGCCTTACAGCCCGCCGCCTGCCGAAACCTCTTCCCCACCGTCGAATCCAGCCGAGGCGCCACCTGCGCCGGCTCAGCCCTACACCAACAACCAGCAACGCCATCAGTACGGCGGACCCCAGGGACGACCTCAGGGTGACCGCGATCATCGACACAACGGGCGTCGCAATCAGCGCAATGCCCGCGGCCGCGGACGCAACAACAGACCTCAGCGCGATCAGGGCCAGCGCGCCCCAATGGGCCCGATCGTTCCCGATAGCGAAACAGCCGGATGGTACGATCCGCAGCGCGACGGCGGATTCGTTCGCCGCGCATCGAACAGCTACCTCGCCGAGCCCGGGGATGCATACGTGCCGCCCCACATCGGCCGCCAGTACGGATTGCGCCGCGGTGACGCGGTCGTCGCTACCACCGGACGTGATCATCGAAATCGCGTCGTGGTCGCAGACATCACCCAGATCAACGCCGCCGATCCTGCTCTCGCGGCGCGGCGACCCGATTTCGGATCGCTCATCGCGTCGTATCCCGATCGCAAGCTCAAGCTCGAAACCGGCCGGCCGGCGAAAGGCGGCCCCGAGCTCACGCGACGCGCAATCGATCTCATCGCACCGATCGGATATGGACAACGCGCATTGATCGTCGCGCCGGCCCGCGCCGGAAAGACGATGCTGCTTCAGGCGATTGTCGAAGGAGTCGCGATCAATCACCCGCAGGCTGCACTTCTAGTGCTGCTCGTCGACGAGAGGCCCGAGGAAGTCAGCGAGATGATCACATGGGGCTACGGCGAAGTGGTTGCATCGAGCTTCGACATGCCCGCAGTGCGTCACACCGATGTCACTGAAATGGTTCTCGAGCGCGCGCGGAGACTGGTCGAGCTCGGAAAGGATGTCGTCATCGTTCTCGACTCGATCACGCGAATGGCTCGCGCGTACAACACCGTGGAAAGAGGCACGGGCCGCACGCTGAGCGGCGGTCTCGATGCCACTGCGATGGCTCGACCGAAGGCATTTTTTGGATCCGCTCGCTCAGTTGCGCCCGAGCACGGCGGCGGATCGCTTACCATCATCGCCACGGCCCTTGTCGAAACCGGATCGCGGATGGATGACGTGATCTTCGAGGAGTTCAAGGGAACCGGTAACTGCGAGATCAAGCTCGATCGCTCGCTCGCCGAGAAGCGGGTATATCCGGCGATCGATGTTTCGACGAGTGGAACTCGACGCGAGGACAAGCTCTTCCGCCCTGACCAGCTGGAGCACGTCTACACGCTTCGACGCGGGCTACAGCAGATGCCGTCCTCTTCCGCAATGGAGTGGCTGATCAAGAGGATCGCGGCAACACCGAGCAACGACGCGCTACTAGAGGGGCTGTAAGAGCGGTCGCCCGTCACCGGTCGCCCGTCGCCGGTCCCTGTAACCCGTAACCCGTAACCCGCAACCGACGTGCGACGTCCGGCGTCCGCTTTTGGGGCCCGCCCCTTGCTCTGTACGACCGCACTATGCGGTCTGTTTATACCAGGCTGCCGGGAGTGCTGCCCTTTCTCGCGCTCCCGGCCGTTCTCGTCGCACAGCAACCCGCCCCCCAGCCACCGATCAAGCCAGAGGTGGTCGCCCTAACCCTCAAGGGCATCAAGTCGGTAGACCCCGACGAGCTCCTGCTGAGCATCGCGACCGGCAAGTCTCATTGCACCAGCTTCATCCTCGCCCCCATCTGCTCCTTCAGTAAGTCAAGGTTGTTCTATCGCAAACAGTACCTGGATCATGACGAGCTAAGGCGAGACGTCCTGAGAATCCGGGTCTTCTACTGGAAGCGCGGGTTCAGAGAGACCCAGGTCGACACGGTTGTCGCCGACCGCGGAACGAAGAGGGTCGCGGTCACCTTCGATATCAAGGAAGGCCCTCCCACCACTCTGTCCGACAGTATCTCGGTGGTGCAGCAGAACACGGTGCTGTCACCGCGCGAGGTTAGCGATCGAACGCTGCTCAAGAAAGGTCAGCCCCTGAACCTGCTGCGTCTCGATTCGACAGTCGTATTCCTGCAACAGCGTGTTTGGGACAAGGGCTACGCCGACGCGGTGATCGATACGAGTGTCGTGCTCGACAGCATCGCTCGCAGCGCCGCGATCACAATAACCATCGACCCCAAGTGGAAAGCCACGATCAGCGACATCCTCATCGAGGGCGAAGACCGGTTGAGCGAGCGAACGATCAGGAAATCACTGACGTTCCATTCCGGTCAGCTTTTCCGGCGGTCAGACCTGCTGCGCAGCCAGCGCGGGTTGTACGAGTCAAATCTCTTCCGACGTGCTTCGATCGAGGTGCCGACGCAGGGTGACTCGACGAAGATCGTCGTGGTGACGATCCAGGAAGCGCCGCCTCGTGATGCACGGCTCGCTTTCGGATTCAACACAGTCGATTTCTTCCAGCTCGAGGGAAGATTCACTCACTACAACTTCACCGGCGGGGCGCGGCGTCTCGAAGTTCAGGCCGCCGTCGGCAACCTCTTTGCCGGCACTTTCAACGGCAAGGGACTGTTCCACGACGTTCGCACGAGCCTCGGCGCGGATAAAGCTCGCTACTTCGCACCGACGTACAACGCCAGCGTGAACCTACGGCAGCCGTGGTTCATCTCCAGCCTCAACGAGCTCGCAATCGGCGCGTTCGGTCATCGGCGAAGTGCTCCGGGCATCTACGTCGACCGCGGATACGGCGCGAGCGCGACATTCACGAGAACTCTTCTGGAGCGCGCGTCAGCGAGCCTCAACTATCGATTCGAGATCACGAGAATCGAGGCGGGCGACGTCTATTTCTGCGTGAACTACAGCGTCTGCGACGAGTCGACGTTGAACGCGCTACGCGGACAACAGCGATTGTCGCCGCTCATCATCAACAGCAACATCGACCGGTCGAACGACCCGCTCGAGCCGAACAAGGGTGTCCGCGGAAATGTCGAGTTCGAGCATGCATCCGAGTTCACGCTCTCGGACTTTCGCTACAACCGCGCGTTCGGCGACGGCGCAGCTTACTACTCGCTCGCGAACAACAGAGTTCTCGCCGGACATCTTCGTCTCGGATGGGTGAAGGCGAGCCGGACGACGAAGCAGGCAGTCGGCTCGCTGGCAGGAATCGACATTCTGCATCCGAGAAAACGGTTCTACGCGGGCGGCTCGCGATCGGTGCGCGGATTCCGCGAGAATCAGCTTGGCCCTCGCATCCTGACGATCGCGGAGACGACGCTGCGCAAGGATACCGTCGGTTGTCCGGCGTCGAAGGCGATCACCAGCTGCGATCCAAACTCGAAGAGATTCAGCGACATCGACTTCGATCCGCGTCCGCTCGGCGGCAACATCGTCGTGGACGCGAGCGCGGAGATTCGTGTTCCAGTCATGCTTCCGACTCTCTTCGCTGCGGCATTCGTCGATGGAGGATGGGTTTCTCAGCGAATCAATCCGACACTGCCGCGCAGCAAAGCCGCCATCACTCCCGGATTTGGAGCACGATATCTCTCCCCCGTCGGGCCGATTCGCATTGATATCGGCATCAACCCGGGAAGGGCCGAGGAACTACCCGTCGTAAGCGAGCAAATCGTGAACGGCGAGCGCCAACTCGTAACGCTCGAGCAGCGGCGGAGATTCCAACCGGCTCGATCCGGCTTCCGCGGTGTACTCGACCGGATGATTTTGCATCTCTCGATCGGCGAGGCGTTCTGATGAGGGGCGCGGTTATTCGCGGACTGGCGGTAATCCTCGCCCTCGCAATAATCGCCGTTGCCGTGATGATCGTCCTGACGAATACCGATTGGGGACGCGAGCAGGTCCGAAAGCGGGTTGTCGCCGCGATTCAGGGAACCGCGCACGGAATCGTTCGGACGGGACGCGTGACCGGGAATCTGCTCAAGGGATTCACGATCCACGACCTCGTGATCACGGATTCCTCCGGCGCTCCATTTGTCGACATCGAAGAAGTGCGCGCCCGTTACGGTCTAAACCAGCTGAGGAGCAAGCACGTCTATCTGGACGACGTTGTTCTGATCCGTCCGATCATGGTTCTCGATCGCAAAACCGGTGGCGTCTGGAACTACCAGCGGATCTTTCCGCGTGACACACTCACACCCGAGGGACTGCGACCGCGAGGATGGGGAACGTGGGTGCGTTTCACGGATCTCACCATCGTCGATGGCGACTATACCCTTCGGTCGCCGTGGGAGCCCGACACGCGGCTGACAGGCGCAAAGCGCGAGGACGCGATCCGGGTGGCGCTTGGCCCCGATGCGAGGCTGGTCGTGGAGCGAGTCGGAAATGGATATCAGAAAGTCTCCAAATTCCATCACGTCTACGCCACGATTCCGTTCTTCCGCGTAGAGGATCCCAATTACAAGGCTCGCATCATACAAGTCTCGAGCGCGCGAATGATCGCCGAGCCGTTCCGTCCTCCAATGGCGGACGTTCGCAATCTCAGGGGCACGTTCGAGTTCGACAAGGATTCGGCGTGGTGGCAGACGGCGCAGATTGAATTTCCTGCGAGCAGACTGTCAGGCCCTGGTAAGTACAACTTCAACACGAATGACTTCCATCTGAGGCTGCGCGCTAATCCGGTTGCCGCTCGGGACATCCAATGGGTTTATCCGCAGATGCCCGAGAGTGGAAGCGGCACTCTCGATTTCGACCTCGACTGGGTGGGCGACACCAGCATCTACACTGCGCGCAACACCGACTTTCGCCTCGAGACCGCGCATTTCACCGGCGACCTCGGCGTAACGATCACCGATCATTACTCGCTGCACGACACTGATCTTCGGTTCACGAACGTCGACACGCGCTTGATCGAGAGAATGTTCCCGCCGACGAAGATCGCCCGCTCCGGGATACTCAGCGGTCGCGCGAAGGTCGAGGGTGACGAGCACGCAATGGACGTCGACGCCGACGTTGTCTTCGACGACCGCCGCGCCGGACGAAGCCATGTGCTCGCGAAAGGGGAAGTCGGCTTCGGTCGCGAAGGATTCAACGCCAGGAGCCTTCGGCTGACGATGCGACCGCTTCAAGTAGATATGCTGCGATCGTATGCGTCGCGAAACATGCCCGTGGACGGGACGCTTTCCGGAACGGCGACGCTGAATGGCTCTCTTGCTTCGATGAGGGCAAGCGCTGACGTGACGCATGTGGATCGCGGGAACACGTCGGCACTCACTGGAACGGTCGCGATGCGGAAAGGAGCGAGCATCGCAAGCTCGTGGTTCGACGTCGACGCGCGTCTGCATCCTCTGTCACTCGTTGAAGTCGGAAGACTCTTCCCGTCGGCGGGATTGCGCGGAACAGCAACCGGTCCGATTCGCCTTACTGGAACGACGCGGAATCTCTCGGTCAAGACAGATCTTGGATTGCCCGACGGAGGATTCCTGTCGCTCACAGGAATGATGGACCTGGCGAGCAGGCAGAAGGGCTACGACGTCGTTGCGAAAATGCAGCTGTTCAACGCCAACACGATTCTGGCAAAGGCTCCTCGCACTTCGGTGACCGGCGATGTGCGCGCTACTGGTCGCGGATTCGATCCGGCGACCATGAACACGACGCTCGTCGCGGACCTCAAGAGCTCAACGTACGACACGCTGTCGATCAATTCCGCGCTGGTTCGTCTGACCGCTGCGAATGGGCTAGCTCGAATCGATACGCTCGCCCTCGAGATTCCGTATGGCATCGCGAAGGCAAGCGGAACATTCGGGCTGAAGCCGGGAGTAACTGGCGAGCTGCGATACAGCCTCAGGGTCGACTCTCTATCGCGTCTTGCCCCGTTGTTCCCGGCGCAGCAGGGCGAGTTCCCGCCGCGGCCCGGTATTCTCGCTCGCCGCATCGAGCGCGCACGATCCGACTCGGCACGCATTGCAGAGGCCACGGAGGTTCGGCGCGCAGCGATAGGCGGGCGTCCTCCTACGCTTGCAGCTGTCGACACGCCGCGTGCGATACCGCGCACCCAGCTCTCGGGAAGAGTCACGGCGGAAGGTGTTGCGACGGGAAACATCAAGAACTTCGGTGCGCGCGGAACTGCTACCGGTGACAGCATTGTTGCACTCGGCAACTCGGTGGAGCATTTCCGCGCGGATTACAACTGGACCGCTGCGCGCACACCGCAGTCGTTGTTCGAGCTGAACGCCGACGCTACTAACCTTCTCACCGCCGGATTCGATCTCGACAGCGTCAAGCTCAAGCTCGGGTACAGAAAACCGAATGGCAGTGTGACGCTCACGATCAATCAGGACGACAAAACGAACTACGCTGCAAATGCTGCGTTCGTGCTGAACAAGGATCGCAACGAGATTCGGTTCAATGAGCTCAGGCTCAAGTTCGACAGCAGTCTCTGGGCGAGCACCGGCCCGTCGCTGATCCATTGGGGACGCGCGGGAATCGACGTCGACAAGCTGGAGCTGAGGAACGGCGGCAACGGCCGGATCTTTGTCGACGGGCTGATACCGAAGGAAGGAAGCGCGAACCTTCAGGTTGCAGTCGATAATTTCGCGGTCGAGGACGTGGTTCGACTGACGCAAAGCGACATCAATGCTCGCGGGCTTGTGTCATTCGATGTGCGTGCCGTGGGAACAGCAGCGAATCCAACGTTCACCGGAGCGTTCGGAACTCAGAACTTCATCTACAACGGGACTGCAATTCCCGAGATCCACGGGACGGTGCAGTACGCGAACCAGACGCTCACCGGCCGGGCTGATGCGAACGCGCCCGGAGGCGGAACACTGTTGGTTGCCGAGGGAACAGTTCCGATCAACCTCGCGTTCACGGGTGTCACCGGCTCACGGTTGCCGAAGGATCGGCAGATCGCGCTGACGGTAAAGTCCGACAGTCTGCCGCTCGCGATGGTTCCGCAGCTCAGCACGTACGTGTCGAACCTGAAGGGTCGCGCGATCGCAGACCTCAAGATCGCGGGAACGCTCTCGAAACCTGAGGTAACCGGCCAGTTCGCGCTCAACGACGCAGCAGCGCTGATCATTCCGCTCGGCGTCAATCTCAACGACATCGATGGCACCGTGAGGATGCTGCACGACACGCTGATCGTCGATTCCCTGGTCGCTCGCTCGGATGGGTGGTTGAAGATCACCGGAGGCATCGGGATCGCAACGCCGCGTGAGCCTTCGTTCGATCTGAAGCTCCGAGCCGTCAATGCGCACGTGCTGAGTCACAAGGACAAGGGCGATCTTCACGCGAACGCCGACCTGACGATCGAAGGGCCGTTCAAGAACGTCTTCGTCGGCGGGAACGTGCGGATCCGGAATGGCGTTCTGTACATCCCTGAATCCGAGGGAAAGAAGATCATCAGTGCCGACGATCCCGCGGTGTTCAACGTTCTCGACACAGCGGTCGCTGCGAACAGGGAGATTTTCCCGGCTCAGTCGCCAATCCTCAGGAACCTGCGGATGGACGTGAATCTGAGGGTTGATCATGACGTCTTCGTCCGTTCACGTGACGCGAATGTCGAGGTGTACAGCGACGGTGATCTGTCGATTCGCGTGAACCGCGCAACTCAATCGCTGATTCTCGATGGAGTTCTGTTGAGCGAGCGCGGCGAGTACACGTTCCTCACCAAACGATTCGTCATCAAGCGAGGATCGGCGACATTTGCGAATCTCGAGCAGATCAATCCGACGCTTCAGGTGACGGGCGAATACGAGGTGCGACTGCCGTCGCGCGAAGCGATCAACGTCAGAATTCTCATCGGCGGAACGATGCTGAATCCGCGCATTTCTCTGGAGAGTGATGCGCAGCCTCCGATTTCGCAGAGCGATCTGCTCAGCTATCTCGCGTTCGGGCGATCGTCGTCAGCTCTGTTGCAGCTCGAAGGAACTGGTGTGGGAAGCAACAACAATCTCGTCGGTGCCGGCGCAGCGCTCGCGACTCAGCAGCTCGCCGGCGTTGCGCTTGGCGTACTGGCTGACGAGTTTGCCGGCGAAGCGGCGCGGCAGATGGGCGCCGATGTGTTCAACATCACACCGGCGGACGTGCAGACGGACGTTGGAAATTTCCTCCGCGCGACGGAGATCGAGTTCGGCAAGTACATCGCCTCTCACACATTCATGAGTCTCAAGGCGCGTCCGGATCCGCAGGCGCTGCGGCGCCCCGGTCTCTTCGTGTCGCACCGTTTTGGCGGATTCAAGGGCTACCGGCTCGAGACGAGCTTCGAGCCCCGCTATCTGCTTCGTGAGCCGACGCTCGCGCTTCAAACCCCGAGAACTACGACCGTACTAGGGATGTTCCTCATCAGAGAGTGGCGGTACTAGGTTTTTTTCTTTTCAATCAGCACTTCTCTGAGTCATCTGTGGTAAAGCTGTTCCTCCTTTGCTATGCAAAGTACTTGACAATATAGGGAGTCGGGCACATAATCCGGCTTATGACTGACTCCGACCGTCCCCCGCACCTCTGGATCGGCGCCCTCGCTGTCGCACTACTTGGCACGTGGATCATGTACGACGCACTGCCGGGCGTTAATTGGGGAATCTGGACCCTCGCGGCAGCACTCGGCCTGGTATGGATCGTTCGCGCTCGTAACGCAACGCCGGGCCGTCCCAGCATGCTGATCCTGATCACGGCTGTCGTGCTGGCTGCCGGCGCGTCAATAACGGCCGGTGAACTCGTCAGCGCTCTCATTTGCCTCTCGGTCATTACTCTGCTCGCACTGTCGATGCTGATGATTCTCAAGCCGACCTTCCGGCCGCTGACACTCTTCTACTTCATCACGGCACCGGTCGTCGCTGCAGGCAATGCACTGGTCGAGTCGGTGCGTCGATTCGGTGATCTCTCGCAAACGATTCGCTCGCCGCGCGCACGGGCGGTAGTGAGAGGAGCCATCATCACGCTCCCGGTCATTCTCGTCTTTGCACTCCTTTTGTCCAACGCCGATCCACTCTTCGCTCTCTGGCGCGAGGACATCGCGCGACTCATCGCGAACTGGGACTTCGTGCCAAGAGTCGTGTTCTTCTTCGTGATGCTCGTCGTTGTGCTTGGAGCATATGGATACGTTCTTCGCGCACAGACGATCGCCGACAACTTGCCCATCACCGAAAAAACAGAGCCGAGGCAGAGAGCCGCGCTGCTCGGCGCCACCGAGCGGCTGATACTCGTTTCTTCGGTGGCGCTTCTCTTCTGGATCTTTCTTGCCGCACAGGTGAGCTACCTGTTCGGAAACGCACCGACGGTTCCCGGCTCCGGAATTACGTTCGCCGATTACGCGCGGCGCGGATTCGGAGAGATCACCATCGTCGCAACATTGTCCGTCGCGCTGATCGTGTTTACGGAGTTGTTCGGTGAGTCAAACAGCCGCGCTGGGTTATTGAGAGCAGTGACTCTCGTGCTCGTCGCGGCGCTTATGCTCCTTCTCGTTTCCGCTTTCCGTCGCGTTTCCCTCTACGAGCAGGCGTACGGTTATACGGTCGCGCGACTTTATGCGCAGGCGTACATGATCGTCATGGCCGTGGCGATTGTCGCTCTGGCGCGCGAGGTCACGACACGGCTCGACAGCGGCCGATTGTTCAGAATCAGTCTGGCGACCGCCGTCGCGACATTCGCGATCCTCGTTTACTGGAATCACGAAGCTTGGATCGCGACTCAGAACATCAGGCGCTCCGCAACTACGGGTAAGCTCGATACAGTCTATCTCACCCGCGATCTCTCGCCGAACGCGATTCCATCCATAGTCAGCGCTCTCCCGACGCTTCCGGATTCACTCGCAACGCCGATCCGCTCCAACCTCGCCTCACACTACGGAAAGCGACGATTCCTGTGGAGGAAGGAGTGGTACGAGTGGAATCTCGGAAGAGCGAGAGCCCGGAAAGCGCTGGCATCGATCGGGATTACGGAGCCGGTACCGAGTGCGCCGCCCGGCGACTGAGGATTTGAATCGAGTGACAGATCTCGCGTTGGCCACCGAGTCACAGAGACTCAGAATCGAATTGGATGGCAACTGCTTTACATGCGAGGATCCGGCGGCGATCGACCTTAATCTGTCGTTGTCGTTAATAACGAGACTGCTACAGTTCTCTGTGTCTCTCCGTCTCTGTGGCCAACGCGAGATCTATCCGGAACGGAATTCGTCCGTAGCGATCCCTAATGTTTAGACACGCCCGCGGCATACTCATCCCACAGAGCTGCCATCGCTCGTATTCCCTTTCTGAAGTTGTCGTCGCTGATCCACTCGTCGGGAGCGTGAGCGTTCTCACCCGGTAAGCCAAACCCGACCAGAAGCACCGGCGTGTGAAGGAGCCGCTGGAAATCTCCGACAACCGGAATGGATCCGCCCTCGCCGACAATCACAGGCTCCTTCTCGAACGCCGTCTTGAGCGCGCGGCGCGCAGCGTCGAAGAGCGGGCCCGAAAGCTCGGCACGCCACGGCCTCCCGCCGTGCAGATACGTCACGGTCGACTTCACTCCCTGCGGAGTGACGCGCTCGACATGCGCGCGCATCAGCCGCTCGATCTCGTGCATATCCTGATCAGGAACGAGACGACAGCTCACCTTCGCCATCGCGCCGCACGGGAGCACGGTCTTCGCGCCTTCCTCTGTGTATCCGCTCAGGAGTCCATTCACCTCACACGTCGGCCGCGACCAGAGCCGCTCGAGCGTGGTGTATCCCTTCTCACCGTCGAGCGCAGGAGCGCCTGTCTCTTCACGAAGGGTCTCCTCATCGAACGGGAGCGTCTTCATCTGCGCACGAACCTCGGGCTCCCACTCGCGCACTTTATCGTAGAAACCGGGGATCGTGATATGCCCGTTCTCATCGTGGAACGTTGCGATGATGCGCGCCAGCGCAGTCGCAGGGTTCACAACGGCTCCCCCGTAACTCCCCGAATGCAGATCGACAGAGGGGCCGACAACGTCGATCTGGAAATACGCCATCCCGCGAAGCGACGAGAGAATCGACGGCTGACCCGGCGCGAACATCGCCGAATCGGAGATTACCGCCGCCTCGGCGGCGAGGAGCTTCGTGTTGTCGGCGATGAACTTCTCGAGGTTGTCGCTTCCGACTTCCTCTTCACCCTCCGCGATCAGAACGATGTTCACGGGCAGCTTGCCGCGAGTCTTGAGATGAGCCTCGAGCGCCTTCACATGAAGAAAGAGCTGCCCTTTGTCGTCCACTGATCCGCGCGCGAAGATTTTTCCATCGCGGATCGCCGGCTCGAATGGCGGCGATGTCCACAGCTCGAGCGGCTCGGCAGGCTGAACGTCGTAATGACCGTACACGAGTACGGTCGGCGCTCCCTTGGCCTTTCTCCACTCACCGACAACGACTGGATGTCCGGGAGTCTGATGGATGGTCGCCTTGAGACCTGCATCGACCATCGATTTTCTCAGCCACCTGGCAGCCCGTGCTGTGTCCTTGTTGTGCTCGGAGCGAGCGCTCACGCTCGGGATGCGCAGGAACTCGAACAGCTCCTCGTGAATTCGCGCATCGTTCTGCGTCAGGAAAGCTTCGAGATCGGAGATATCGATTGGAGTCATTGTTTTCGGTGTGGAATTAGCGGTCAAGCGCACGCAGAAGTTAATGGTACGCGACCGAAATCACGATAAACTAAAGTTGCCTATGCCAGTTACGACCCAACGCCAGGTATCCGCCGGTGGCCTCGCTGTTCGTGAGCGCGCGGGCAGAATCGATGTCGCATTGATTTCAGTCGGCAACCCGCCGCGCTGGCAGCTTCCGAAGGGCCTGGTGGACAAAGGCGAAACGCCCGAGACAGCTGCAGTCCGCGAAGTTCGCGAAGAAGCCGGGATTGAAGCCGATCTTGTCACGCCCATCGAGACCGTCGAGTACTGGTATCAATCGAAGAGCGGAGCACAGCGTGTCAGGTACCACAAGTTCGTTCACTTCTTTCTCATGCGATACCGAAGCGGGAACGTGGAAGATCACGACCACGAAGTGAACGAGGCGCGGTGGGTAAGCGCAGACGAGGCGGAGAAAATGCTGGCTTTTGCAAACGAGCGAAAAGTTCTTGCAAAGGCACTGGAGATGGTCGGGCACAATGGCTAACCGGCTCGCGGGCGAAACGAGTCCGTATCTGCTCCAGCATCGCGACAATCCGGTCGACTGGTATCCGTGGGGAGACGAAGCTCTCGAGCGCGCACGCAGCGAAGACAAGCCGATCCTTCTGAGCATCGGGTACGCCGCCTGTCACTGGTGTCACGTGATGGCGCACGAATCATTCGAGGATCCTGAAACCGCTCAGCTCATGAACGAGCTGTTCGTCAACATCAAGGTCGATCGCGAGGAGCGCCCGGACCTCGACGCGATCTACATGCAGGCGGTCCAGGCACTGACGGGTCACGGCGGCTGGCCGATGACGATGTTCCTTACACCGAAAGGAGAGCCGTTCTACGGCGGCACTTATTATCCGCCTAGTGATCAGCGTGGAATGCCGTCGTTTCGGCGAGTTCTGCGATCTGTTTCCGATGCGTGGAGCAATCGGCGCGACGCAGTTGCGACTACCGCTCAGCAGATTGCCGAGATTTACGCCGCGGCCGCGATGCAGGCTCGGAGTGAAGGCGCTCTCAGTGCTCATACATTGGAGCTCGCGTATCGCGGCACTGCCCAGAAGTACGACGTGCGCAACGGAGGCTTCGACGGCGCGCCGAAATTTCCGCCGACGATGACGCTCGACTTTCTCCTCCGGTACTGGAAACGAACAGGAACTCAGTACGCTCTCGAGATGGTAGCTGAGTCCTTCAAGAAAATGTCACGCGGCGGGATCTACGATCAGGCCGGCGGCGGGTTTCACCGCTATTCAGTCGACGCCGTATGGCTCGTTCCGCATTTCGAGAAGATGCTCTACGACAACGCCCTCCTCACGCGGCTCGGTGCGCATCTCTGGCAGGCAACGAAAAATCCCGAGGTCAGGCGAGTTGTAGAAGAAACGCTCGAATGGCTCGAGCGCGAAATGACCTCATCCGATGGCGGCTTCTATTCGTCGCTCGACGCCGACAGCGAGGGACACGAGGGAAAGTTCTATGTCTGGTCCGAACCGGAGATCGACTCGCTCCTCGGCGACCGCTCGGCTCTCGTCAAATCGTATTACGGGGTGACATCGCGGGGAAACTTCGAGGGAAAGAACATACTCAATGTTCCGATCGAGTCTACAGCGGTTGCGGCGCGCGGCGGCGTCGACGTCGCTCAGCTCGAAGATGTCCTGCGAGAGGCGAAACCGATTCTGTACGAGGCACGTGCGAAGCGGGTCTGGCCAAGCCGGGATGAGAAGATACTCGCGGGATGGAACGGCCTCATGCTACGTGGTGTCGCGACGGCTGCACGGATTTTCCGCAGTGACCGATGGCGCGAGCTCGCGCTTCGCAACGGTGACTTCCTGCGGCGAGTGATGGTTCGGGACGGCAGGGTGATGCGCTCCCACAAGGACGGAGAGACGCGCATTCCCGGCTTTCTCGAGGATCACGCCGCCGTCGCGTTGGGATTTCTTTCACTGTATGAGCTGACGTTCGATTCGTCGTGGATCGATCGGGCATCCGCGATTGCCGACGCGATTGTCGAATGGTTCTGGGATCCGGAGCGCAACATCTTCTTCGACACAGCCCGCGACGCCGAGCGGCTTATTACACGACCGCGTGATGTCACGGACAATGCGATTCCATCCGGCAACTCGCTTGCTGCCGAATTACTGTTGCACCTCGCGGAGCTGAAACACGACGCTGAGCTGCGGCGGCATGCAACGTTCGTCATCGAGGCGTCGGCCGCAGCGATGTCGAGATATCCAACCGCGTTCGGCCATCTGCTCGGCGCGGCTGATCTCGCGGTGCATGGCGCCGTGGAGGTCGCAATCGCAGGACGTCCCGGGGAGGCGGATTTCTCGCTACTGGAGAGCGAAGTTGCCGCGCACTACGTTCCGTCGCTCGTTCTGGCCGGCGGAGATTCCGGGATGTCGCACGATATCGCCCTGATGGAAGGCCGGACATCGATCAACGGCCGGGCGACAGCTTATGTATGCAGATCCTATTCTTGCGATGAGCCGGCGACGAGTGCCGACGTTCTTGGAAGGCAGCTCGACGCGGCAGGTGCTGCACAGCCTGCCTTTACAGAGGGTAACTAAATGGAAGGCGGAAGCAGAATAGCGCAGATCTACGGCTACGCCGTCTGTCTCATTGCGGTGATCACTTTCATCATTTCGGCAAAGGGAATCGTCGACGCCGGATTCAACCTCAGCGATCCGCTTCGAGCCGAAGGCGGATACGGCAGGGGCGGACCTCTCACTTCGTTCGAGGCGTACAAGCGCGAGCAACGGATGCGGACTCCGCCGCGAATGCGGCCTGTGGGAACAATGGCTCCAACGCGCGTCGATGCTCCGACTGCTGCCGACTCAGTTCCTCCGCCAACTGAGGCGGAGCTGCGCCGAATGTTCGACGAGGAGAAAGCCGACATGACCGCGAACGTGCGATTCCGATCGACGCGTACGCTCGTCACCAGCTCGCTCATGATCCTGATTGCGCTCGGGCTGTTCCTGATGCATTGGCGATGGCTGCGCCGGCAGTCGACAGTCGGCTGAACGACTCCGGCGTTTCGTTCACGCGCGGCGTCTTCGCCGGCGTGGTGCACGACTCCCTTCTATTCCCCTATCCCGAAAAGCTCGATCAGCGAAATCCGCAGGAGGCGGAGCTCGTCCGCAGACTGATGGCTGACATCACGCGACTGGAGCGTGACGGTCTCATCGATTCAGCGCGGATGGACGAAGAGGAAACGATCCCGGATGGTCTCATCCGCGAGTTTGCGCGGGCCGGCTTGCTCGGAATGACGATCCCCAGGAAATACGGCGGGCTCGAGCTGTCTGTCACCGGTTATGCGCGTGTGTTTGAGCACATCTCGGCAACGGATGCTTCGCTCGCTGTGTTCTTCGGTGTGCACTGCGGCCTCGGATCGAAGGCGATCGTGATGTACGGCACCGAAGAGCAGAAGCAGCGGTACCTGCCGCTCCTTGCCCGTGGAGAAACGATCGCCGCTTACGCTTTGACCGAGCCCGAGACCGGCTCGGATGCGCAGAATATTCAGACAACCGCGGAGCTCTCCGCTGATGGATCGAAGTGGATCATCAATGGAAGGAAGATCTGGATCGGCAACGCGCATCGCGCGGGCGTGATTGCGACATTCACGAGGACATCGGTGGAGCGTCGCGGCGAGACTGTGCACCGGCTGACCGCGTTTCTCGTTCGGCCGGACATGCCAGGCTTTCGTGTTGTCGGCACGGTGCGAAAGCTCGGGATACGCGGCTCCACACAGGCGGAGCTGTCATTCGAGAATCTGGAAGTGCCCGCGGATCATGTGCTGGGCAGCGTCGGAAAAGGGTTCGCGGTTGCCGTTCACGTGCTGAACGCGGGGAGGCTGACACTTGCGGCGGGATGCACAGGCGGTGTCAAACGGCTCGCGAACGAAATGACGCAGTACGCGGAGAAGCGAATCCAGTTCGGGTATCCGCTCGCTCACTTCGAGATAACCCAGCGGAAGCTCGCCACAGTCGTGAGCGGCGCATACGCGTGCGACGCGATGCTCGGCGTTCTTGCATCGCTCGCCGACAGATCCGAGACGGACTTCTCACTCGAGGCCGCATGCGCCAAGGTGTTCGCCAGCGATCTCGTCTGGGGCTCCGCCGACGAAATGGTGCAGATCGCGGGTGGCCGCGGATTCGTGAAGCCGTATCCGTATGAGCGATTGCTTCGCGATGCGCGCATCAACAGGATCTTCGAGGGCGCGAACGAAGTGCTGCGTCTTTTCATAGCCCTGAACGGCGTACAGGGTCCCGCGGAATCGTTGAAGGAAGTCGGTACGGCGCTCAGGCGACCGCTCAGAAATCTCGGACTGTTGAGCGGTTATGCAGCTTCGAGGATACGGAGCCGCTTCGGCGGCACCGCGACACTGGATGCGCCGCTCGACAAAAGCCTCTCGGAGCACAAGGAGTACTTCGAGAAGCATGTTGCCGAGCTGAAGGACGCAGCGGATCGAGCAATCATGAAGCATCGTGGCCAGATCGTGGAGCGCCAGCTCATCCTGGAGCGGCTGGCGAACATGGCAATCGAGCTGCTTGCTACTGCTTGCGTGTTATCGAGAACGCAGAGTCTGATCGAGTCCCGCGGCGCAGCGAAGTGCGAGCGTGAGATCGATCTGTGCAATCTTTTCTGCGTCGAATCGGGTAGGAGATTCCGGACGAATCGTATAGCGCTGGGCGGACGGGAGGATGATGTCGACGATGTTCGCCGCGCGGTGGCAGGCTCAGTCAGACAAGCCGGTGGTTATTTCGTCGACGATGCGATCTTGGAAAGATCTTTTTAGTAGCAACCTATTACTAATTCTACGCGAGTATAGGGAAGGAGCACGCGGAGCACGCGGAGATAAGCCGCGGAGAACTGCGGAAAAAATCTTTTGTTAACTGCAACGACGGAAAACGTTGAATCGGGCGAGATCTGATCTGTCGTTAACCCTTAAAGGTCTTTTCTCCGTGTGCTCCGCGTGCTCCGTTTCTATTCCCCTATAGATCCACATCGTAGCCGTTAAGGCAGCCACCCTACAGATCCGAGCACGTCCTCAGAACCGCTCCGCAGTTCCCGCAGATCACCTTGCACTTGATCTCGATGATCTTCGAGGAACCGCACACGTCGCATACAATCTCGGGCTCTGCTTCTCTCACTCGAAGTCGAGCCCAAGATCCAGCGCTTTCGCTGAATGTGTCAGCGCGCCAACCGAGATCCAGTTGACCCCTGTTGCAGCGATCTCCCGAACGCGCTCGAGCGTCACTCCACCCGAAGCCTCGATCACCGCGCGACCCCGAACGAGCTCCACTGCCTGCCGCATCTCATCGAGCGACATGTTGTCGAGCATGATCACATCCACTTCGGCGACTAACGCCGATCGCACCTGATCGAGCGTATCGCACTCCACCTCCATCACCATCCCCGCAGGTGCGAGCTCCCGCGCTCTCCGCACTGCCAGCTCGATGTCGCCGTCGACTGCCGACAAGTGATTGTCCTTGATCAGCACCGCCGACGCGAGATCCATACGGTGATTCAACCCGCCGCCGGCCCGCACCGCGTATTTCTCCAGCCTCCGCCATCCGGGAGTCGTCTTTCGCGTATCGAGGATTCGCGCACCGGTTCCCTTCACCGCATCGACATACTTCGATGTCAGCGTCGCGATGCCCGAGAGATGCTGCATGAAGTTGAGCGCGACACGCTCCGCTGAAAGCAGTCCGCGCGCATGGCTCGTCACGAAAACCACAGGAGTTCGTGCCACCACTCGCTGACCGTCTCGCACCGCAGCTCTAACCGATGCCCGTGCATCGCGCTGGCGGAAAGCTTCGCGCGCGAGCGGAATTCCGGCGATCACCCCCGGCTCTCGCGCGACGATCGCCCCTCTCGATCGCCTGTCGGATACGATCGTGGCGATCGTAGTCATGTCCTGGTCTGCTCCGTCTTCGGCGAGCGCGTCTCGAACCATCGTGGCCGTCGCCCGGCGAGCAAGAGGGAATCGCAGACCGCGCGTCGGCTCGAAACCCCGCTCGGCGAGCGCGCGCACTCGCCGCGGACTGGGACTCACTCCCCGGGATCCTCGGTCGTCTCGGGCTTTGGTGAAAGTGGCGTCTTACCGCCGATCGCAATCATGCGCTCGATCGCACCACGCGCCCGATTCGCTGTCTCCTCATCGACTGTGATGTGATGCTGCAGCCGTTCCAGCGAGCGCAACACTTTCGGCAGCGTCGTGACCTTCATGTATGCGCAGACGGCAAGCTCGCTCGCCGGCGTGAATCGCTTCGTTGGATTTTCGCGGCGGAGCCGATGAAGGATTCCCGTCTCGGTAGCTACGATAAACGAGTCCGCCTGCGAGATCCGCGGACGATTGATCATCCCTTCCGTCGACAGGATCTGAACGCCTTCAGGATCGATATCGCCGGCGGACACCGCTTCGACGACGCTCGTCGCACAACCGCACTCGGGATGAATCAGAAACTCGGCGCCGGGGTGAGCCGCCCGCTGCCGGTTGATGTGGTCCGGATCGATGCCCGCATGCACGTGACACTCGCCCATCCACACGTGGATGTTCTTCCGCCCAGTGACGCGGCGCACGTGCGCGCCAAGGAACATGTCGGGCAGGAACAGGATTTCCTTGTCTTCAGGAATCGATCTGACGATCTCGACGGCGTTGCCCGATGTGCAGCAGTAATCGCTTTCGGCTTTCACCGCGGCAGTCGTGTTGACATATGAAACGACGACTGCACCGGGATGCTCCGCTTTCCATTCGCGGAGCTGATCACCGTCGATGGAGGCGGCAAGTGAGCATCCCGCTGCAAGGTCCGGAAGAAGTACCATCTTCGACGGAGACAGAATGGCCGCCGTCTCCGCCATGAAGTGAACGCCGCAGAACACGATGACGTCCGCCTCGGTCTTTGCCGCTTCCCTGCTCAGCCCGAGTGAGTCGCCGACGAAATCAGCAGTGTCCTGTACCTCCGGCCGCTCGTAGTTGTGCGCGAGGATGACGGCGTTGCGCTCCTTTGCCATCTCCTTGATGCGGGCCCGGAGCAGCTCCGTTTCGACATGGGTTGCAATGGCGGTCATACTACCATTCTATGTGCTTCCCCTGCCATTTGCGCTTCGACCTGGGGAAATCGCTCCGATAATGGCCCCCGCGCGACTCCTTGCGCAGTAGCGCCGCCTCGGCGATGAGCCGCGCTGTCTGCGTCATGTTCGCCTCTTCGGTCGCTCCTTCGGGCAGCCGGCGCTCGATCCCCGACAAAAGTCTGAGACACTCCCTCAAGCCACGCGCAGTACGATCGATGCCGGCGTGATCCCACATCACGCTGCGAATGTCATCCGCGGCAACCTGCGCGGCACCGCGGTCCACGAGTGGCGGCGCCTGCCATACGCGTTTGCGCGGAACAGCTGGAAGCTTCTCGGTCGATATCATGTCACGCGCGACCCGCTCGGCGAAGACCAATCCTTCGAGCAGCGAATTGGATGCAAGACGATTTGCGCCGTGCACCCCGGTCCGCGAGACCTCGCCGCACGCATACAGCCGCTCGAGTGTCGATCGTCCCCTCAGATCGGTAACAATGCCGCCCATCATGTAGTGCGCGGCTGGAATTACCGGAATCAAATCGCGTACGGGATTTATCCCTCGCGCTTTGCAAAGTGCGTAGATCCCCGGAAAACGTTTTCTGAATGACGCGCCGAGCATTCGCGCATCGAGCCACACTTTTCGACCGTTGGCGCGCTCGCGAAAAATCTCCCGCGCAACGACGTCGCGCGGCGCCAGCTCCGCAAGGCGGTGACGCTTCAGCATGAACCGGTCGCCGGCGTCGTTCAGGAGCACCGCACCTTCACCTCGAACCGCTTCGGAAATCAAAGCCAGCGGATTCTCCGGGGTTTCGAGCGCGGTAGGATGAAACTGAACGAACTCCATATCGGCCAGTCGCACTCCGGCTCGCTGCGCAATCGCGTAGCCGTCACCAGTCGCAACCTGCGGATTCGTCGTATAGCGGTAGACCTGCCCGCACCCACCGGTTGCGAGAACAGTCGCGTCCGCGATTATCTCCGTCGCTTTACCGGCAACGGTCGCTCGCACTCCGCAGCATCTCAAGTCTTCCACAATCAGATCGAGCACGCGAGTACGCTCGAGCACGGCGATGCTTTTGCTCTCTCGCACTCGCTTGATCAACGTGCGCGCTACTTCCGCGCCGGTTTGATCACCATGCGCGTGGACGATGCGTCGCCTCGAATGCGCCGCCTCGCGCCCGAGCTTGAACTTCCCGCTCGGCTCGAGATCGAAGTCCGCGCCGGCAGTCTGCAGCTCGCGTACACGCGCCGGTCCTTCTTCGACAAGGACTTCGACCGCCTCGGCATCACATAACGCGCCGCCGGCGGCGAGCGTGTCACGCCGGTGAAGCTCCGGAGAGTCTCCTGCGCCGAGCGCGGCTGCGATACCGCCCTGTGCGTAAGCGGTGGCGCTGTCGAACAGCGACCGCTTCGTAAGTACGAGCACCTCGCCCTCGGACGATGCCCGCCACGCGGTGTGCAAGCCTGCGACTCCGCTTCCGACAACAAGGAACCGCGAACGAATCCGGTCGGCCATGATTGGAAATCAAGATGATACCGAGTGTAGAGGAAAGTATCGACGACAGAATGAGCCTCTCGAACACTTACAGGGGAATAGGAACGGAGCACGCGGAGCACGCGGAGGAAAACCACGAAAATCGTCTTTCTGGTTTTCAACAACAGAAAAGCTGTTCCGTTGTTCTCTGCGCGCTCCGCGTGCTCCGTTCCTATTCCCCTGTAGGCGTTAGAGGGACCTTGTTGTGAGTTGCCATTCGTTTGTTGGTGGGCGATTCTTTCCGGTCGAATGCGAAAACTTCTGATTCTTCTCGGCGCGCTCCTGGCCATTCATGTTGCGCTGCTCTTCGCCGGCCGGAGTGGAATCGCATCGGCGGAGCGAGCGGGAGCCACGAACGTCGGTATCGTTTTCGACGTTGGCGGCCGCGGCGACAAGTCTTTCAACGATGGCGCGTACGCCGGCGCCGACAGCGCGGTCAAGGTTCTGCATCCGAACGTCCGTTTCGTCGAGCCTGGTGAAGGATCCGACCGCGAGGCGGGACTCCGCCTGCTTGCGGCCGAGCACATGGACCTGGTCATCGGGGTCGGCTTCATCTTCACTGACGACATTACGACTCTTGCAAAAGAGTATCCGAACGTCGCGTTCGCGTGCGTCGATTACGCGCTCGCCGTCGACAAGAACGGGAACGTTCTGCCACCACCCGCGAACGTCGCTGCGCTCAAGTTCCGTGAAGAAGAAGGGTCCTTCCTTGTCGGTGCTCTCGCTGCACTCGTCGGTAAATCGAAGAAAGTCGGATTCGTCGGCGGCATGGACATCCCGCTGATCCACAAGTTCGAAGCGGGGTATCGCGCGGGAGTGAAACAGGTCTGTCCGGATTGCGAGGTGATCGCGCAGTACGCGGGCGTCACTCCGGAGGCGTTCAAGAATCCCGGCAAGGGAAAAGAGCTCGCCTTGAGCCAGTACCAGTCAGGCGTCAACGTGATCTTTCACGCTTCGGGATCGACGGGTCAGGGTGTGTTCGAGGCCGCGCGTGTGATGCATAAGCTCGCAATCGGCGTCGACGCCGATCAGTACGACGAAGCCCCCGGTTACGTGCTGACGTCGATGGTGAAGGGGGTGGATGCTGCGGTATTTGACGCAATTGAACGAGTAGCCCACAAGACGTTCAAGGGCGGCATCTATTCATTCGGCCTTCGCGAAGGTGGCGTTGGATACGTCTACGACGATCGGAACAAGTCGCTGATTCCCGACAGCGTTCACACGCGGGTGGAACAGCTCAAGCAGGAAATCATCGCCGGCAGGATAAAGGTTCCCAGCACGCGATGACCGCGCCCGTCTCCGGGAGCTCCGAGCGCGCCGTACCAGCTATCCGCATGACCGGAATCGACAAGTTCTTCGGTCCGGTCCGCGCCAATCGCAATGCCAGCTTGGAAGTGATGCCCGGCGAGATTCATGCGCTCGTCGGCGAAAACGGCGCTGGCAAATCGACGCTGATGCGAATACTCGGCGGATTGATGAAACCCGACGCCGGCAAAATGGAAATCCTGGGGCGCGACGTCACAGGATGGACGACGAACGATGCGATTGCAGCCGGCATTGGCGTGGTGCACCAGCATTTCATGCTCGTCCCAACGCTCACAGTCGCCGAGAACATCGTGCTCGGGATCGAGCCGCAGACCGGATTCAGCTTCGATCAGGGGGCAGCGATCTCTGCTGTTCGAGGAATCACTGAGGAGACTGGTCTCTCAGTAGATCCCGAAGCCAAAGTCGCGGACCTCTCCGTCGGTGAAGCGCAACGCGTTGAGATTCTCAAGACTCTGTTCCGGGGAGCGAAGATCCTTGTTCTCGACGAGCCGACTGCGGTCCTCTCTCCGCCTGAGGTGAAGGAGCTCTGGACGGTACTGCGCCGATTGCGCGACTCCGGCGGAACGATCGTTCTGATTACACATCGTCTCGACGAAGTGATCGATCTCTCGGATACGATTACCGTGATGCGCGCCGGTGAAACCGTCGAGCGGCTGAAGACATCTGAGACAACGCCGGCAGGAATCGCGCGAGCGATGGTCGGTCGTGATGTAACGCTGACAGCGCGCGGGATCGCGGAGGCTCTGGCAGTGAGCGCGCCGCGGGAGACGGAGATTGCATCAGCAATCGCTGCAGCAACCGGAAACGGACTCGAGGTAAAGGACCTTGTTGTTCTCGGATCGCGAAAGACACGCGTCGTCGACGGTGTGTCTTTCACCGTCCATGCCGGGGAGATCTTCGGGATCGCGGGTGTCGAGGGCAACGGTCAGACAGAGCTGATCGAAGCAATTGCGGGATTGAGAAAAATCGAATCGGGTACGATCCGCATCGGTGTCGACGATATCGACGATCGCAACGTCGCTTCCCGTCGCGATACAGGATTGGCGCACATCCCCGAGGATCGTCATCGTCGCGGGCTGGTTCTCGATTATTCGATCGCCGACAACCTCCTGCTCGGGATGCAGGACGAGTTCACCCGCGCCGGACTTCTCGATGCCGGACGCATCGACGACAATGCACGGACGCAGATCAAAGGGTTCGACATCAGGCCTCCGTCGGCAACTCTGCCCGCGCGGGCGCTTTCCGGCGGAAACCAGCAGAAAGTCGTCATTGCCCGCGAGATGGGACACGAGTTCGACGTGCTTCTGGCGTCGCAGCCCACTCGTGGAGTCGATGTCGGTGCGATCGAGTTCATCCACGAGCGACTCCGCGCGGCACGTGCGGCCGGCAAGGCGATTCTACTCGTGTCCGCCGAGCTGAATGAGGTCCTCGCACTCGCTGACAGGGTGGCAGTGATGTAT
>DATBRZ010000261.1:0-16073 GCA_036560025.1 Gemmatimonadaceae bacterium
TCGCAGATTCACCGCCGACGCGAGTCACGAGTTGAAGACTCCGCTCGCGGTGCTGCGCGCCGATGTTGAACGCGCGATGAGCGAGCCGATCAGCAAGTCGGAGCGAATGGTCGCGCTCGAGGAAGCGCTGCAGGAAACGACGCGTATGGCTGATCTCGTGGAGAGTCTCCTCACGCTGGCTCGCGCTGACGAAGGGAGATTCGACATTCATCGCGAGCCGGTGGAGCTCAAGCCGCTCGTTCAGGACATCTACGAGACCGCGCTCATTCTGGGGGAGGGCGCGGGTGTTGCAGTAAACCTGCCATTTACTGCGGACGTGACGGTAATGGGCGATCCGACACGGCTTCGACAACTGCTCCTGAACCTCGTTACCAACGCGATCAAGTACACGCCCGCTGGCGGCAAGGTTGAAATCGGACTAGGTGTTCATCCGGACAACGTGACTGTTGCCGTGCGTGACACCGGAATCGGCATCGCCGCCGCCGACGTGCCTCACATTTTCGAGCGCTTCTGGCGCGCGGATCGCGCACGGTCACGGATGTCCGAACGCGGCGGCTTCGGCCTCGGTCTTGCCATCAGCCAGTGGATTGCGCAGGCGCATGGAGGAACGTTGACCGCATCGTCTCGGCTCGGGAGGGGAAGCATGTTCACGGTCACTTTGCCGCTCGCTTCGGTAGCTGCAACGCAAGGATGAAAAAAGTATTAAGAGCGAATTCATTGATTCTTAATCTTTGCGGCATTCCGGAGTTAATCCGGTTCGGGTAACCTAATGCACAACGATTTCACCCCGGTGAGCCCATGTTCAATCAGTTACTAGAATCGAAGCCGAGAAAGCAGAGGGCCGCAGGCGGAACGCTCTTCAGCTTCGTCTTCCACAGCGCACTGATCGGTGCAGCGGTCGTCGCAACCGCGAATGCTGGAATCGCCGACGACAAGTCGAAAGCGGAAAAAATCCAGTTCGTGGAGATGAAGAAGCAGGAGCCGCCCAAGCCGAAAGAACCGCCTAAGCCTCCACCCGAGAAAGTGGTGATGAAGGCACCCCCGCCAAAGGGATTCCAGGTGCTGCGCGCGCCCGTCGAAATCCCGATCAAGATCCCTGAAATCGATCTCTCCAAGAAGGTCACCGACGAAGCCGATTTCAGCGGCAAGGGAGTGAAGGGCGGCATCGCAAAGGGCGTCGAGGGCGGCACGCCGGTGCGTCTCTCCGACCAGCCGTACTTCGAGTTCCAGGTCGAGAAGCCGGTAATGCAGATCCCGGGAACCGCCACGCCGCGGTATCCTGATCCGCTACGCTCGTCCGGAGTCGAGGGCGAAGTGCAGGCACAGTTCGTGGTCAACG
Organism: Gemmatimonadaceae bacterium; assembly: GCA_036560025.1. Lineage (GTDB taxonomy): Bacteria > Gemmatimonadota > Gemmatimonadetes > Gemmatimonadales > Gemmatimonadaceae > UBA4720. Next base: position 1,340 of record DATBRZ010000261.1, read on the forward strand.
AAGATGGAAGAGCGGAAGTAGGCACGTTCAAAGTCCTCAAGTCCACCAACGAGCTCTTCTCGGCGGCCGTTCGTTCCGCGCTGCCGCAAATGCGCTTCTATGCCGCGGAAGTCGGCGGTCACAAGGTGAAGCAGCTCGTCCAGCAAAGCTTCCAGTTCAAGCTCGATAGATAACCAACTACCTGGAGACGACTCTCAATGCAACTCTCGCTTCTCGACCTATGGGCCTCGATGGGCAGCTTCGCGAAGGGCATCGTGTTCACGCTCGCGATCATGTCCATCTGGTCACTTTCCATCACCATCAAGAAGTGGTGGGACCTCCGCAAGGCACAGGGTGAAACACGCAAGTTCGCCCCCGAGTTCTCGCAGTTTCTCGAGGAAGACAATCTCAACGAAGCGGTCACTCTCGCTGACAAGTACAAGAAATCGCATGTGGCGCGGGTACTCGGCGGCGCGCTGACCGAGATCAAGCCGCTCATTCAGGATGGAACGGTCACCGTCGGTGACATCAACTCGGCGGAACGCGCGGTGGAGCGCGAGATGCTGATGACGATCACCGATCTCAAGCGCGGACTGGGCGTACTTGCGACCGTCGGCGCCACGGCGCCGTTCGTCGGACTACTCGGCACGACGATGGGAATCGTCAACGCGTTCGTCGGAATGGCAGCGTCCGGTTCAGGCGGACTCTCCGCGATTTCGGCGGGTGTCGCCGAAGCTCTGATCACGACAGCGTTCGGTCTTCTCGTCGCGATCCCGGCGGTGTGGGCGTACAACTATTTCCAGGTGAAGATCGACAATCTGACCGCGGAGATGACCTACACCTCCAAGGAAATGATCGACTACATGATCAAGAACGTGAGCGGTGAATTCGGCCGGTCGCGCTTCACCCGGGAATTCAACACCACGGCCGGCAGCGGCTCGACTCCGATCGCGCAGTAACGCGCCGAGGAGGATTCCCATATGTCAATGTCATTGGGAGGCAGCGCGGCGGTAAAGGCGGAGCCGAACGTCACGCCGATGATCGACGTGATGCTCGTTCTGCTGATCATCTTCATGCTCGTCGTCCCCGCCATCAGCGCCGGCTTCCAGGCGGTTCCCCCGCAGGGAGTCAATCTGAAGCCGCATCCTGAAGAGGAGCGCGATCAGGTTCTCGGTATCGACGCTGACGGTCAGTATTTCCTGAACAAGGCGGCGATTCCCAATAAGGAGCTCCCGCAGCGGCTCAGGGCGATTTACGATGTTCGCACCGAAGACAAGCTTCTTTATGTGAAGGCGCACAAGGACCTCGAGTACTCCAAGGTTCTCGACGCGCTCGACATTGCTGCACACAGCGGCGTCGCGGTCACCGGCATGATCACAGATCAGCAGCCGGGAACCGTTTCACTTATCGCGTCTGACCGTGTGATAGGGGCTGCGCCGGGAGGGAAGAAGTAATGGCGATGACCGCGGGTGGCGCAAAGGGACTTCAGAACGAGCCGAACGTGACGCCGATGATCGACGTGCTGCTGGTACTTTTGATCATCTTCATGCTCGTCGTGCCGATGTCCCGAAAAGCGATCGATCTGCAGCTGCCGGATCCGACCGAGCAGACCGAAAGCACCAATCCTCCGCCGCAGATCGTTCTCGAGGTTCTGCCGGGGCAGAAGTACATGGTCAACAAGCAGCCGCTCACGAGGAATGACCTCGGAAAGCGGCTAACCGAGATCTATAAGGATCGTCCGGAGAAAATCATTTTCGTGAAGGGCGATCCCAAGGTGAAATATCAGGACGTCATTTACGCGATGGACGTAGCGCGTGGATCGGGCGTCAAGGTGATCGGCGTATCTCCCAAGGAGAGCAAGTAGACAGGAAGTACCGACCTCCGGTCGGAATTCCAAGTAGAAGAGAGGGGCGGTGGAAAGGTGTCGCCGCCTCTCTTTTTACGCATTTGGCGCTTGTGTTCCTCCTTATATATGAAGTAGCCCAGCCTTCTTTTACCGCTCAGCACGCGGAGGGCGCAGGAGGACCCGGCCCGGCCGGCGGTGGCGGCGGCGGATCGGGGGGAGAGCGGCGCGAGCAGCACCTGCAATTCGTCCGGGTTGTGACTCCGCCTGACGCCGCGGCACAGGTGGTCGAGCCGCCAAAGGTTGTTCCCCCTCCAAAACCGCCTCCAACGCCGGCCGCCGTTGTACCACAGCCTGCTGCACCGATCGCCCCCACCACCGCAGGAAATGCAGGCGGTGAAGGAACCGGGAACGCCGGAACGACAGGTGCTGGGCCCGGGTCTGGAGGTGGAATCGGATCCGGAATCGGTCCAGGCATTGGAAGCGGGGCAGGTCCGGGCACTGGTGGCGGCAATGCGTCATCGTATCCTCCGACCCCCACGCAATTCTTTCTTCCGCCGTTACCGGCGCCATCGAGCGTTCGAGGATATCACCTGACAGCATGGTTCGATGTCGACGAGAAAGGAAATGCGACTTTGATCGGCTTCAATCCGTCGCGGGATGCCGGCTACAATCGAAAGCTGCGTGAGGTGCTGCTTGCGCTACGGTTCCGGCCGGGTGTTAAGGCGGATGGCACGCCGGTAAGAGACACGGTGGACATACAGTTCATATTCTGAACGGATAACTGCGAACTGCGAACTGCGAACTAATTACGAACTTCGAACCAACTGCGAACTTCGAACTAACTGCGAACTTCGAACTAACTGCGAACTTCGAACTAACATCGTGAAACGCGTTTTGCTGCTGTTTGTTCGCAGCTCGCAGTAAGTCCGCAATTCGCAGTTAGTTCGAAGTTCGTAGTAAAGCTGTTATTGACTAGCCGGTGGGTACCGGCTCCGGTAAATTCCCGCGCCAAATGGCTGACCAACCCGATACGGGAACCTCGACGGGCTTCGTAAAAGCGCTGACGCTCACCGACGCGACGATGCTCGTTGCCGGCTCGATGATCGGCTCCGGCATCTTCATCGTCTCGGCCGACATCGCGCGCACCGTCAACTCGCCCCTCTGGCTACTTCTCGCGTGGGTTGCAGCAGGCGTCATCACAATGCTTGGAGCGCTCGCCTACGGCGAGCTTGCAGCGATGTATCCGCGTGCCGGCGGTCAGTACGTGTTTCTTCGCGAGTCGATGGGTCCGCTGATGGGTTTCCTCTACGGCTGGACCCTCTTCATTATCATCCAGACCGGAACCATCGCAGCGGTCGCGGTCGCATTCGGCCGATTTCTTGGCGTCCTCTGGCCGGCGATCACACCCGACCGGTTCACGTGGTTCCCAAGGTTTGATTTCACCATCCCTGGTGGAACGGTCGAGGCAGGATTATCGGCTCAGCGTCTGATCGCGCTCGTGTCGATCTGGATTCTCACGTGGATCAACATCCGCGGAATCCGCGAGGGAAAATTCGTTCAGACCTCTCTCACCATCATCAAGACCGGCGCACTCGCACTGTTGATCATCCTCGGACTCACGATTGGCCGGAATGCCGAGGCGATAGCTGCGAACTTTGGTCGGGGTGCGTTTTCGGGCGGAGTGGACATCAGCTCCGTTTTCCTGATCGGCTTCGGCGCTTCCCTCGTCGGCTCGCTTTTCGCCAGCGACGCGTGGAACAACGTGACATTCGCTGCTGCGGAAGTGCAACAGCCTCAACGAAATCTTCCGCTCGCGCTCCTGCTTGGAACCGGACTCGTCAGCGTGCTCTATCTGCTGGCGAATGTCGCTTATCTCAACATCCTCCCGCTGCACGGTGTCGAGAACGGAGCGACTGTGCTCGAGCGCGGGATTCAGCACGCGACACAGGATCGGGTGGGCAGCGCTGCTGCTGAGATGATCTTCGGCTCGATCGGCGGGAGCCTGATGGCCGCGGCGATTCTGATCTCTACGTTCGGGTGCAACAACGGACTGATTCTGTCCGGTGCGCGCGTGTATTACGCAATGGCGCGAGATGCTGTTTTCTTCAGGAGCGCCGGCCGCCTCAACGCGAATCACGTTCCCGCGGTCGCGCTCGTTTCGCAGGCGATCTGGACCAGCCTCCTGTGTCTCACCGGCACATACGGACAGCTGCTCAACTATGTCATATTCGCGGCCCTGCTATTTTACGTGCTGACTACGGTTGGACTTTTTATGTTGCGGTCCAAACGTCCGGACGCTGAGCGGCCGTATCGTGCGGTCGGATATCCAGTGCTTCCGGCGCTGTACATCGTGCTCGCGGCGACAGTGGCAATAGTGTTGCTGATTGCCGACAAGACACGCGGCGAGGCCGTCTCGGGACTGGTGCTGGTGGCGCTCGGCGTACCGGTCTTCTTCCTCTGGCGCAAGACGAGCACCGAGGCGTAAGCGCCGACGGCTGACAGGTAGTCTGCAGCACCGTACCTACGAAAACAGGGCGCTCCGCGGGGCGCCTCTACAATAGTGTTGTTCTCCTTGACCTTTTGGAGCGAGTAATGAGGACCTGGATCCACCTGTTCAACCGCAATGCCCTTCCCAGGGTCATCACCGCTACTGTCGTGATTCTCGCGGGGTCGTTGTTTGCGCCCGCAGCCTTCGCGCAGGAGCGAGCCGGAGGAGAAGCGAGTCTCGTCATCCCGGATTTGAACACCGTCAGCTTCCTCGGTGGAATCGCGGGCCGCAACCTCCTGATGTTCGGCCTCATCGTCTGCGTGATGGGCCTTTTGTTCGGTCTGGTGATTTACAGCCAGCTGCGCAAGATGCCGGTGCACGAGTCGATGCTCGAGATCTCCGAGCTGATCTATGAGACGTGCAAGACGTATCTGATAACTCAGGGGAAATTCATTCTGCTCCTCGAGCTGTTCATCGGGTTCGTCATCCTCCTGTACTTCGGGTGGCTACAGCACTTCGAGCCGGTCCGCGTCGCCATCATTCTGCTGTTCAGCCTCATAGGAATCGGTGGCAGCTACGGAGTCGCATGGTTCGGAATCCGGATCAATACCTTCGCCAATTCGCGGACGGCATTCGCGAGCTTGAGGGGCAAGCCTTATCCGTGCTATGCAATCCCGCTCAAGGCGGGAATGAGCATCGGAATGCTTCTCATCAGCGTCGAGCTGTTCCTGATGCTCTGCATTCTACTGTTCATCCCGGGCAGCTACGCGGGACCGTGTTTCATCGGCTTCGCGATCGGCGAGTCACTCGGCGCGGCAGCATTGAGAATCGCCGGCGGAATCTTCACGAAGATCGCGGACATCGGATCCGATCTGATGAAGATCGTGTTCAACATCAAGGAAGACGATGCCCGTAATCCGGGAGTCATCGCTGACTGCACGGGTGACAACGCGGGTGATTCCGTGGGACCGAGTGCAGACGGATTCGAGACTTACGGCGTGACGGGCGTTGCACTCATCTCGTTCATTCTGCTCGCGGTTCGCGATCCGGGCGTGCAGGTCCAGCTTCTCGTTTGGATCTTCGTCATGCGTGTGATGATGGTGATCGCCAGCGGCGCATCGTATCTGATCAACGAAGCGATTGCCCGCGGCCGCTATCGTACAGTGGACGAGATGAACTTCGAGGCGCCGCTAACGTCGCTCGTATGGCTGACCTCGCTGGTGTCGGTAGTGGCGACTTATGTCGTGTCGTATCTCCTGATACCGAACATCGGCGGCGATCCTTCGCTGTGGTGGAAGCTGTCGACGGTCATCACCTGCGGTACGCTCGCAGGTGCGATCATCCCTGAGCTGGTGAAGATCTTCACATCGACGGGATCCTCGCACGTTGCCGAAGTCGTGACATCTTCGCGTGAGGGCGGCGCATCTCTCAACATTCTCTCCGGATTCGTCGCAGGAAACTTCAGCGCGTACTGGCTGGGCATCGTCATCATGGGCCTGATGTCGATCGCATACGGCGTCAGCACGCTCGGGCTCGATGTTCTGATGATCGCTCCGGCGGTATTCGCGTTTGGACTTGTGGCGTTCGGATTTCTCGGAATGGGTCCGGTGACAATTGCGGTCGACTCGTACGGCCCGGTGACCGACAATGCACAGTCGGTATTCGAGCTCTCGACCATCGAGCAGCTTCCAGGCGTGGAAGCACAGCTCCGCCAGGACCACGGGTTCGAGCCGAACTTCGGGCGAGCAAAGCATCTTCTCGAGGAGAACGACGGGGCGGGGAATACCTTCAAGGCGACGGCGAAGCCGGTATTGATCGGCACCGCAGTAGTGGGCGCGACGACGATGATTTTCTCGATCATTGTCACTCTCACTCACGGGCTGCAGCCGGAGTTTATCGCAAACCTTTCGCTGCTGCATCCGCCGTTTCTGCTCGGCCTGATCACCGGCGGGGCGATGATCTACTGGTTTACCGGAGCATCGACTCAGGCAGTAACAACGGGTGCCTACCGCGCGGTGGAATTCATCAAGGCGAACATCAGGCTGGAAGGCGTAACGAAAGCGTCTGTCACCGACAGCAAGAAGGTCGTCGAGATCTGCACGAAGTACGCGCAGCGCGGAATGTTCAACATCTTCCTGACTGTGTTCTTCGCGACGCTCGCCTTCGCATTCGTCGAGCCCTACTTCTTCATCGGTTATCTGGTGTCGATCGCGCTGTTCGGTTTGTTCCAGGCGATTTTCATGGCCAACGCAGGCGGAGCCTGGGACAACGCGAAAAAGATCGTCGAGGTCGAGCTCAAACAGAAAGGCACGGCGCTCCACGCTGCCACCGTTGTCGGCGATACAGTCGGTGATCCCTTCAAGGATACGTCGTCCGTCGCGCTCAATCCGGTGATCAAGTTCACGACACTCTTCGGATTGCTCGCGGTCGAGCTGGCGGTATCGCTCACGAATCAGCGCGGACCAATACTGGGTCATGTGCTCGCCGGGCTATTCCTGCTCACGTCGATGTTCTTCGTGCGCCGCTCGTTCTACGGCATGCGGATCGAGAAACAGTAGCGGGAAATGAATCTCCTTTCGCGGAAGCCGATTGCCGAGCTCCTCGCGGAAGAGGGTCATCCGAATTCGCTGAAGCGGGCGCTCGGGGCGGGCGATCTGATCATGCTCGCGATCGGCGCAGTGATCGGCGCGGGAATATTCTCGTCGATCGGAACTGCTGCTGCGGGAGAGATTCTCCCATCGGGCGTGGTCGTGCGCTACGGCGCCGGCCCCGCCCTCGTTGTTTCGTTCATCCTTCTCGGGCTGGTCTGCGGCCTGGCGGCACTTTGTTACGCCGAGCTTGCGTCAATGATCCCGCAGGCGGGGAGCGCATATGCGTACTCGTACGCGACGCTCGGAGAGCTCATCGCGTGGATCATCGGGTGGGACCTGATCCTCGAGTACGCCGTGGGAAACGTTGCGGTCGCCGTGGCGTGGGGCGGCTACTTCAATTCTCTGCTCACGGCATTCGGGATCAATCTTCCGGCCTGGAGCACGCATGGCTACCGCGCCGCTCTGTTGAGCTCCGATCCCGCCGTTCATGGACTGCTGCAGACCGCGCCGAGAGTCGCGGGAATTCCGCTGCTCGTGAATATCCCCGCGTTCGCGATCGTGATGGCGATCACCTGGCTGCTGATGCGCGGAGTCCGCGAGAGCGCTCGCGCGAATAACATCATGGTCGTCATCAAGCTACTGGTGCTCGGATTGTTCGTCGTCGTCGGGGCCATGCACATCGATACGTCGAACTATGTCCCATTTGCGCCGAACGGGTGGCGTGGAATTCACCAGGGAGCTGCGATTGTTTTCTTCGCCTACATCGGCTTCGATGCGATCTCGACAGCCGCGGAGGAGACGAAGAATCCGCAACGCAACCTTCCGATCGGCATTCTCGGCGGATTGGCGATTTGCACCCTGATCTACGTAATCGTCGGAGCGGTGGCGACGGGAATGGTGCCGTATCAGCAGCTGAAGGCAGCGGATCCGCTCGCGAAGGCGCTGACAATGGCGGGACTGGACACGGTGAGCTGGATCGTATCGCTCGGAGCCGTAGTGTCGCTCACCGCGGTGCTGCTCGTATTCCAGTACGGCCAGCCTAGAATCTTCTTTGCGATGGGCCGTGATGGCTTGCTGCCGCCGTGGGCGGCGAAGGTGCATCACAAGTCGCGCGTTCCGCACATCACGACGCTCGTGACCGGCATCGCGGTGGCAGTCGGCGCACTGCTGGCTGACGAGAATGAGATCTACGATCTCACGAACATCGGGACGCTTTCCGCATTCGCGATCGTTTGTATCGGCGTTCTCGTGCTGCGGCACATCGAGCCCGATCGACCGCGACCGTTCCGCGTGCCATTAGTTTGGGTGGTTACCCTCGCTGGTGCAGCAGCGTGCATCTACACGATGTTCGGATTGCCCGGTCGCGCGTGGGAGCGATTCGGAATCTGGCTGCTGATAGGATTGGCGCTCTACTTCACCTACGGCTATCGCAACTCGACTCTTCGCAGAGGCGCACGGCCGGTGCCCGTGCAAATTACCGGGGAACCGTAGGTGATATACGCGCAGCTGCGTCGTGTGTCGCTGACGCAGTGGATTCTCATCGCGATGGCGATCGGCGTGCTCATCGGCGCCGTCGCGCCCGACTTCGCCGTAAAGCTCAAGCCGCTGTCGACGATCTTCCTCAGGATGATCAAGTCGATCATCGTGCCGATCATCTTCGGGACCCTGGTGGTCGGCATCGCGGGACACGGCGATGACATGAAGCGTGTTGGCCGACTCGCACTCAAGTCGATCATCTACTTCGAAATAGTGACGACGCTTGCGCTGTTCATCGGACTGGGCGCGGCCAATCTCGTGAGGCCAGGCGTGGGAGTTAAGCTGGCGGCATCGGCAGAGCAGGGAAAACAGCTGGCGGCCGGCACGCAGACAGCCACCTCATTCCTCGAGCACGTGGTGCCCACAAGTTTCTTCGAGGCTGCGACCAAGAACGAAGTGCTTCAGGTGGTGTTCTGGGCGATTCTGTTCGCCGTCGCCGTTTCCCAAGTGCGTGGGAAACCGAAGGAGATCGTTCTCGCGGGTTGCGAAGGTCTCGCCGAAGTGATGTTCAAGTTCACCGGAATCGTTATGCGCTACGCGCCGATCGGCATCGGCGCGGCCATCGCAGTCACGGTTGGACACAGCGGCCTGTCAGTGCTGGTGAACCTCGGCCAGCTCATCCTGACGCTTTACGGGTCGCTCATCGTCCTGATGGTGTTCGTGCTGCTTCCCATAGCGTACATCTTCAAGGTTCCGATCAAGCTGTTCGCGAAAGCCGTGAAGGAGCCGGCTCTCATCGCGTTCTCGACGACGTCCTCGGAAGCGGCGTTGCCCCGTGCTATGCAAGCGATGGAATCCATCGGCGTGCCGCGGCGTATCGTCGCGTTCGTAATGCCGACGGGCTACTCGTTCAATCTCGACGGATCGACACTATACCTCGCGATCGCATCCGTCTTCGCGGCGCAAGCGGCGGGAATTCACATGACGTTTGGTCAGCAGCTTCTCATGATGCTGACGCTCATGATCACCAGCAAAGGCGTTGCGGCGGTTCCGCGCGCATCGCTCGTGATTCTTTCCGGAACACTCGCGACGTTCGGACTTCCCCTCGAAGCGGTTGCCATCATCCTCGGCGTCGACGAGCTAATGGACATGGCGCGTACGACGGTGAATCTGGTGGGGAACTGCCTCGCTACCGTCGTTATGGCGCGGTGGGAAGGTGAGTATGTTGCACCGCTGCCCGGATCGCTCCCCGCACAGGCTGAACCTCTACCCGGTTGATTTGAGCTCCCGGAACGGCGGACTTGATTCGCTGCTCCACCCGCGTCCGCAGCATCGAGCCCTTTCCGAGCAGCCCGCCGGCAAAAGCCAGGGGAATATCGGCGCGCTCATCGCCGAAAACGCGGACGGCAAGCGATCGCACGTGCAGCATGAGCTCTTCAACCGCGAGCCCGACAAGTGCGTCGGCGCGCACATCGCCGCTCGCGGCCGTGGTGAATACGGCCGGTGCGAGCTCAGCGAGTGCGCCTGGAGTCGCGGCCGCCGCCCACGGTATGAGGTCTTCCACCGTGTTCACTTCAGCTGCAGTCAGAATCGCGCCGGTCAGCGCCGTCTCCGGTTCCCGGCCATCCGCCGCGGATGCAACGATGCTCAGGGCGCGCCGCCCTATCCATGATCCGCCGCCCTCGTCGCCGAATGCGGGTCCCCACCCGCCGGATCGTGCGAACTTGCCGTTGACGCCGCGCGCGTACGCGATGGATCCGGTGCCGGCGATGAGAATGATGCCGGCTCCGTCACCGAAAGCATCGTGCAACGCAATGGCGGCGTCCGTATCGACCACGATTTCGTCGGCAACATCTCGCGACTCGAGCTCGCTCTGAGCGGCGCGCCGGTCTTCTTCGCGTCCAACGCCGGCAAGACCCGCATATAACACAGCGACTCGCGCTCCTCCGTGTCCGGATTCCGAGAGCGCCTGCGCGACGAGAGACGCGATCACATCTGCAGACCGCGCTGCCTCACCTGGGCGAACGGCGGATTTGGGGCCCTCCACCGTAGTTATTTCGCGACCGTCGGCGAATGCCAGAACCGCGCGCGTTCGGGATCCGCCACCGTCAACTCCTGCGACTATACGTGTCATGCTTTAACCACCACCGGCGGCGGAGGATGTGTTAGCGAGGAAAGCATTCCGGTCAGCACTGTCACGGACGTTCCAATCAATACATACCAGGGCCATGCAATGTGCGAGAATGATGTCAGCGTTCCGGATATCGAGGGGAATACCGGTATGAGCTGCTTGGCGAAGACGACGAACGACATAACTACCAGGCCAACCGACATTCCGAGTATGGCATCGCGCTGCGCGGCCCGGTTCCACAGTACGCCGAGGGAGAATCCTCCGAGAAGCGCGCCGTAAGTGAACGATGCGATCGACAGCGCAACTACCACGACTGGAGTTCCTTGCTCCCTGAACAGGAGTGCGCCTCCTGTAAGAATGACGCCCCATACGAGCGCGCTCAATTTCCCGAACCTGAGTGTTGCGTCATCGTCAGCAGACTTGCGCGACAACGGCAGGTAAATGTCGTGAGTAGTCGTGGCTGCAAGCGAGTTGATCGCTCCGGAATGCGTGCTCATCGTGGCCGCAAGAATGGCTGCCACAATCAGTCCGATCAATCCTGAAGGCATCTGCTCGAGGATAAAGGTCGGGAATATCTGATCGGAAGCGGGGAATACACGTCCACCGTAGAAGCCGAACAGGCCGATGCCTACGAACAGGAAGAGGGTGAACTGGCAGAACACGACGATTCCGCTTCCGATCAATGCGCGCTGCGCGTCCTTCAGGCTTCGCGACGCAAGCAGTCGCTGCACGATCAGCTGGTCGGCGCCGTGTGATGCCATCGAAAGGAAAGCGCCACCGATGAGCCCTGCGAAGACTGTGTGCGGTCTGTCGAAGCCCGTGTAGAAATCAAGAACGCGAAGCTTGTCTCTCGCGGAGGCAATGTCGATGATGCCGGTCCATCCACCGGGAACACGCGATCCGAGAAGCGCAACCGCGGCAAGGCCGCCCGTGATGTAGACACTGGCCTGCAATAGCTCAGTCCACACGACTGCTTTCATTCCACCTTTGTACGTGTAGATGATCGTCAGAATTCCGAGAAGAAGAATCGCGGCAGGCATGATGTACTGTCGCGGAAGCACTCCGCTCAGGATCAGCGCTATCGGAATCGCAGTAGCGAAAACTCTAACCGAGTCTGCGAGTGCACGCGTGGCCATGAATACGATCGACGTAAACCGGCGCGTCGCAAGCCCGAACCGTTTCTCGAGCAGCGTATAGGCGGTCACGAGATTCCCACGGTAGTAGCGGGGAAGCAAGACGAACGCGACCACGATTCTCCCGATGATATATCCCGCCGCAACCTGAAGGAAACCGAGATTGCCGAGGTATGAGAGGCCGGGAATGCTGATGAACGTCAGCGCGCTCGTCTCGCTCGCGACTACGGAAAACATCACCGCCCACCACGGGATGTTTCGCTCGGCGATGAAGTAATCGTTCGAGCTGCGCTGCCGGCGACCGATATACAACCCCAGCGCGGTCGTGCCGCCGAGGTACGCGATGAGCACAAAAAGATCGAGGGCGGTGAAATGAGTTTTCATTTCACCGCCCCCGAAGAGGTGTCATCAATGGAAGCAGGAGTCAGGCGGTAAAGGAGCTACCGCAGCCGCACCCGCCAGTTGCGTTGGGGTTCTTGAATGTGAACCCCGAACCCTGCATGGAGCTCACGTAATCGATGGTGACGCCGGACAGGTACTGCGCTGAAAACGGATCGACGAAAACCTTGAATCCTTCGTTCTCGAGAACGAAATCGTCGTCCGCATTTCTATCCTCGATGACGAGGCTGTATTTGAAGCCGCTGCAGCCTCCGGGCTGAACGGACACGCGAAGCCCGCCCTGCTCACCGGAAACGCCTTCGGCGTCCATGAACTTCCGAACCTCGACAGCCGCCGTCGGCGTGACTGTAAGCTCGAGATCGGGAGTGATTGATGTCGACATTTATGGTCCTCCAGAGCCAACTCGTAAGTTATTGGGAGGGGCTTGGTTGGGGTAGTCCGCCGCCGGAGGGCGACATCGATCCCGCAACAAGCTCTTCCGCGCCGCCCGGACGTTCCTCCTCGCGGAACGAGCGCGCGATCCAGGCGAACGCAGCCGCCGCAATCGCAAGCAACACCAAAGCTGCTGCTGTGTCGCCGAAGATCACCTTACCGATCCCGAACAACGTACAGTACACGGCGACGATGCCAGCGATCCAGTTCGTCCACGCAAGCGCGCCACCCGGAATCCCCTCACGACCGAACCCGGCTTGCTCGGCGATTCGACGCCACCCCGGTCCGCCGGGTCGCACCCGCCGGTAGAAGGCTTCGAGGACCGAGTCCGGCTCTGGACTCGTTGCGAAGGTCACACTGATCCAGACGATTGTGCTGATGGCAACGGTAACAAGCATGATGGTCGCGTCCGAGTTAGGATCGCCTGGCGCAAAGCGCCCGGGAACTACACGGAACGCAATCGCTGACACGACGAACGACGTGACCATTGCGCTGATCTCCGACCATGCGTTGATCCGCCACCAGTACCAGCGGAGGATCAGGACAAGACCTGTGCCGGCGCCAAGGGCGAGCAGGAACCGCCATGCGCGTTCGACTGAAGACAGCTGCGAGGTGACAGCGATCGACGCGAGGAACAGGAATACGGTCGCAATTCTTGCGACTGTCACGTAGTGCTTCTGTGTTTCGGCTGGCTTCAGGAATCTCTTGTAGAAATCGTTGACCAGGTACGACGCGCCCCAGTTGAGCTGCGTGCCGACCGTTGACATGTATGCGGCCGCGAAGCCGGCCATCATCACGCCGCGCCAGGGCGTCGGGAGATAGTCGACGAACGCGTGAACGTAACCCGACTCTTTGTCGACGAGATTCGGGTAGAGAATCACCGTGCAGAGTCCGGTCACGATCCACGGCCACGGTCTCAGGGCGTAATGCGCAACCTGGAATGAAAGTGTCGCGAGAACTCCGTCGCGCTCGCTTCGCGCAGAGAAAATCCGCTGCGCTATGTATCCACCGCCGCCCGGCTCTGCCCCCGGGTACCACGCAGCCCACCATTGCACCGACAGGAAAACAGTCAACGCAAGGAGGGGCATCCACGCGTACGCTTCGAGACCAGTCGGAGTAACAGACACGGGAAGAACCGACAATGCCGCGGTCTCCGAGCCGAAGTGCTGAGTGAGCTTGTCACGCAGCACATCAATGCCGCCGACGGCGCTCACTGCGTACACGGCGAGAATGATCACGGCCGTCATCTTGATGACGAACTGAATGAGATCGGTCCAGAGAACCGCCCACAAACCGGCCGCGACCGAGTACACGACAGTGATGACGAAGCAGATTCCAACGGCGAGCACGGGCGAGATGCCGAGTGAAATCGTCAGAATCTTGATCATCGCTCGCGTTACCCAGCCGAGGATGATGAGGTTTATCGGTATCGCCAGGTAAAGAGCGCGGAAGCCGCGAAGAAAGCGGGCGGGCTTGCCGCTGTAACGGATCTCCGCGAACTCGACATCGGTCATCACCTTTGCCCGTCGCCACAGCCTTGCAAAGAAGAACACCGTGAGCATGCCGCTCATCACCATATTCCACCACAGCCAGTTTCCGGCAACGCCGTGCGCAACGACGAGGCCGGTAACGACAAGTGGGGTGTCGGCGGCGAAAGTGGTGGCGACCATTGAAGCACCGGCCAGCCACCATTTGACCTGGCGTCCTGACAGGAAGTACTCGTCGAGGCTCTCACCTCCGCGCTTCGTGAAAAGAAGGCCGATGCCGGTAGAGAGAAGGAAGTAGCCCGCGACAATCGCCCAGTCGATCGCGCTAATGTTCATCTGGGTCGGGGAAGAAGGTGTCCGTGGTGTATCACTTCTTTAAGATCGTGCGGCATTCAGCGAGGCGGAACGGTCGCCCGTATCATTAAGTTCACTCGCACGCTCCAACATACGAGAAAGGATTAAATGGCGCGATATCGTTTGATGACCGTGCCGGCCATTCTGCTGGTCGGCGCCTGCACCGTCACCAGTCACCGGCTCGACGTCACCAGCGAGCTTCCGCAAGCAAAGGTCAAGCCTGGAATTACGGTTCTCCTCGACGACAGTCTCGAGCTCCTGCGCGGAAGGCGCATCGGCTTGCTGACAAACCAGACCGGCATTGATGAGAAGCGAGAGTCGGACATCGACCTTCTGCGGGGTCCAAAAGCCCAACGCGCCAACGTGAAGCTGACCATGCTGTTTTCTCCTGAACATGGCATCCGCGGCGAAGAGGACC
>DATBRZ010000262.1:0-11093 GCA_036560025.1 Gemmatimonadaceae bacterium
ATACTCGTAAGCTCGAACACTCTGCGTCGGAATCTTCTTGATTGCCGCCTCTTCCTTTTCGGTCAGCACCACCTTGAGCGCGTTCACAATACTCGTGGCGATCTCGTCCTGAATCGCGAAAACGTCCTGCATTTCGCGGTCGTACCGCTCCGACCAGAGCTGAAAACTCGTCGCGACATCTACGAGCTGCGTCGAAATACGAAGGCGATTGCCAGCTTTTCGCACGCTTCCCTCAAGCACGGTGTGGACCTTGAGCTTGCGGCCGATCGCGCCGATGTCTTCCTTGTTCCCCTTGAACGCAAACGCCGACGTGCGCGATGCGACGTCGAGAGCGCGAACCTTGGTCAACGCATTGATGATTTCCTCGCTGATGCCGTCGGTGAAGAACTCGTTCTCCACCTCGGCACTCATGTTCGTGAACGGCAGGACGGCAATCGATCTTCGTCCGCTTTCCGCAGCTGCAGCCGGAACGGCAGTCGCGAGCGCCATCGCGAATTCAGATACCGTCGCGTATCTGTCAGCGGGGTCCAGCGACAACGCGCGCAGGAGCACATTGGACGCGGCAGCCGGTACATTCGCGGTCTGCGGCAGCGGCGCTGGCCGCTCGCTGAACCGTTTGGCGATCACTCCCTGCGGCGTGTTCGCCACGAACGGCGGTGCACCCGCAATCATCTCGTACACGACGCATGCAAGACTGTACTGGTCGCTTTTCCCGTCGAGCTGCGTCTCGCCGCTCGCCTGCTCCGGACTCAGGTATGCGGGAGTTCCGATTGCGATTCCCGTCCGCGTCAGACTCGCGCCACCAGCGGCACTGATGGCTTTCGCGATTCCGAAGTCGAGAATGAGCGGCTCGCCTTCAAACAGCATCACATTCTCGGGCTTGATGTCGCGATGTACGACGCCGTGCCGGTGGGCGAAATCGAGTGCAGACGCGAGCGTGCGTGCCAGTCGCACCGCCTCCGCCGCCGGCAGGCACTTGTCACGGGTCATCCGATCGCGAAGTGTCTCACCCTCGATGTGCGGCATCACGTAGAACAGAACGCCGTTGGTCTCCCCGGAGTCGTGCACCGGCACGATATGCGGGTGCGTCAGACTCGCAACGGTCTTGATCTCCTGAAGGAACCTCTCCGTGCCGAGGGCCGCGGCGACATCCGTGTTCAGGACCTTTATGGCGACGCTTCGGTCATGCCGCGGATCGCGCGCGCGATATACGGTAGCCATGCCGCCGCGACCGATCTCGAACTCGATCGTATAGCGGTCACCAAGGGCGATATGCGGGGCTGTAGCAGTCAATGGGCGATGGGCGGTTGCAGAGGGGATATTCCCTTTGTGGCGTAGCTATGTCAACGGTAGTGTCTACCACCGACTATCCCGCTCTGAGAGTTTTTGATGCAGTTTCTGTCGAAGACCAAAAAGGCGGAGGCAGCGGTGCAGTCCACATCATTTGATGCAATTGTCGTCGGCTCAGGAATCTCCGGCGGATGGGCTGCAAAAGAGCTGACCGAAAAAGGACTTCGCGTGCTGCTGCTCGAGCGCGGCAAGAACATCGAGCACATCAAGGACTACGTGAATGCGACCAAAGCGCCGTGGGAATATCCCCATCGCGGTGGCCGCACTCGGGAAATGGTTCGGCGGTACCCGGTGCTGAGTCGCGACTATCCCCTCAACGAGAAGAATCTCGATTTCTGGGTAAATGAAGAGGAGTCGCCGTACACCGAAGTGAAACGCTTCGATTGGTTTCGGGGATATCATGTCGGTGGCCGCTCGCTAATGTGGGGACGCTGCAGCTTCCGGTGGAGCGATTTCGACTTCGAAGCAAACGCCAAAGACGGAATTGCAATCGATTGGCCGATTCGGTACGCGGACATCGCCCCGTGGTACAGTCACGTCGAGCGCTTCGCGGGAATTGCCGGCTCGAAGGAAGGGATGCCGCAGCTTCCCGATGGAGAATTCCAACCGGCGATGCCCCTGAATTGCGCGGAAGAGCTGGTCGCGCAGCGACTGACGAAGCTGTTCGATGGAAAGCGTCGCTTGATTTCGAGCAGAACGGCGAATCTCACACAACCGCTTCCGGGTCGCAGCTCGTGCCAGTACCGCGATGCATGCTGGCTCGGATGTCCCTACGGCGCGTATTTCAGCACGCAATCGTCGACGCTTCCCGCCGCTGTGAAGACAGGACGTCTCACACTGAAGCCGTTCGCGATTGCAACCGAGGTTTTATACGATCGCGATCGCAAACGCGCGAAAGGAGTGCGCGTGGTCGATGCGATCAGCAATGAAACCACCGACTACTCGTCGAAAATTGTTTTTCTTTGCGCATCCACGCTCAACTCTGCGTGGCTGCTTCTCCGGTCAGCGAACGACGTCTGGCCCGGCGGTTTGGGAAGCAGCTGCGGCGAGCTCGGTCACAACCTCATGGACCATCACTTCCGCGCCGGCGCGCAGGGAACAGTCGAAGGCCTCGAGAACAAGTATTTCTTCGGACGACGTCCCAATCCTTCATACGTTCCGCGATACCGAAATCTGTTTGGCGAGAAGCGTCCCTATCTCCGCGGATTCGGTTACGAAGGTGGAGCCGGTCGCGATGGATGGTCTCGCGGAGTCGCGGAGCTGGGTGTCGGTGCAGCGTTCAAGGATTCGCTCGGCGAGCCCGGGCAGTGGACGTTCGGCGCGACTGCATTCGGCGAGATGCTGCCGAATCACGAGAACAAAGTGACGCTCGACGAAACGAAAAAAGACAAGTGGGGATTGCCGGTGTTGAAGATCGATTGCGCCACCGGTGAGAACGAGCGACTGATGCGAAGGGACATGATTGGCGACATGGTCGAGATGCTGACCGAGGCGGGTTTGAAGGACGTCTCGCCCTTCGACGAGGGATACTTTCCGGGTCAGGGGATTCACGAGATGGGAACAGCGCGAATGGGACGTGATCCGAAAGCGTCTGTGCTCAATAAGTGGAATCAGGTCTGGGACGCGCCCAACGTTTTTGTCACCGATGGCTCGTGCATGGCGTCGACCGCTTGTCAGAATCCATCGCTCACTTACATGGCGCTCACTGCGCGCGCGGCTGATCACGCGGTAAATGAATTGAATCGACGCAATCTCTAAAATGAAAGCGCGTGGTGCCGTGATCGCAGTCGTCGTGCTCCTCCCACTCGCCGGCTTCGCACACGCTCAGAGTAAGCAGCCCGTGATCGGCTTGATTACCAAGACCGATACAAATCCCTTTTTCGTAAAGATGAAAGAAGGCGCGCAAGCCGCAGCAAAGGCGCGTGGTGCGAAACTGCTGACCGGCGCGGGGAAAAATGACGGTGACAACGCGGCCCAGGTTACCGCGATGGAAAACATGATCGCCGCGGGGGCGAAGGTCATTCTCATTACCGTCAACGACGCGAAGGCAATCGTCCCGACGGTGAAAAGGGCGCGTGCGAAAGGCGTGCTGGTAATAGCGCTCGACAGTCCCACTGATCCCGTGACGGCAACAGACGCGCTGTTTGCGAGCGATAACTACAAAGCGGGAACGTTGATCGGCCAATACGCAAAAGCGTCGCTGGCCGGCAAACGTCCCAGGATCGCGACGCTTGACCTGCTCCCCGGACATCCTGTTGGAGCTCAACGCCACAATGGATTCCTGAAAGGACTGGGCCTCCCGGCGCCCGACAGGTCGAGCAACGTTCTCGGAAAACCTGCCGAAGTCGTGTGTATGGCCGACAGCTACGGCAACCAGACGCGCGGGCAGACGGGAATGGAGAATTGCATCCAGAAGAATCCGGACATCAACCTCGTCTACACGATCAACGAGCCAACCGCTGCCGGCGCATACAAAGCGCTAAGAGCTGCCGGCAAGGAAAAAGGAGTAGTGATCGTCTCCGTTGATGGCGGCTGTCAGGGAATCAGAGATGTAGCCGCGGGGCATATTGCGGCCACGGCGCAACAGTATCCGCTGAAAATGGCGGCGCTCGGAGTCGCAGCCGGCGTCGACTATATCAGGACTGGAAGAAAGCCGACTGGCTTCACTGAGACAGGTGTGACGCTGATTGCGGCTAAGCCGATGAAAGGCGTTGACAGCAAGGGCGTCAGCACCGGCATGGAGCTGTGCTTCGGCAACAAATAGCGGCGCACCCATGAACAATTGGAGAGAAAAGCAGTCCTCCGGCGACCGGCGACCGGCGACCGGCGACCGCCTTCCAGCGCTGGGTACGCTCGGGCCATTCCTCGCGCTCGTCATCACGTGCGCTTTCTTCACGGTCCAGAGCGATCGTTTCCTTACGGGCGAGAATCTGTCACTCGTCCTTCAGCAGGTGATGGTGGTGGGTGTGATAGCGATCGGTCAGACTCTCGTGATCCTCACCGCCGGTGTCGATCTCTCCTGCGGAATGGTGATGGCGCTCGGCGGCATCGTCATAACCAAATTCGCCACGGAGGTGGGCATGCCGGTTCCGCTGGCAATCGCTGGGGGAATCGGGGTCACCACTTTGTTCGGCCTCATCAACGGCCTGCTCGTGACAACCGTCAGGCTGCCGCCGTTCATCGTGACACTCGGAACGATGAACATCGCGTTCGCGATCACCCAGCTGTATTCGAATTCACAGACCATCACCGATCTTCCCGACACAATGACTGCGCTCGGCGGCACATTCGAGATTGGCGGAACATCGATTGTGTACGGCGTCGTGGTGATGCTGCTGCTGTACGTTGTCGCGTGGTTCGGGCTGCGAGAGACTGCATCGGGCAGGCATGTCTACGCGGTGGGTAACAACGCAGAGGCCGCTCGGCTTACCGGCATCGCGACGCATCACGTGCTGCTCGGCGTGTATGTGCTCGCGGGTGTATCCTACGGAATCGCATCGCTTCTCTCGGTGGCGCGCACAGGCGTAGGTGATCCACAGGCCGGTCAAACCGAAAACCTCGATGCGATCACCGCCGTAGTGCTCGGCGGTACGAGTCTTTTCGGCGGGCGCGGCGTAGTGCTGGGATCACTCGTCGGCGCGCTCATTGTCGGCGTGTTTCGTAACGGACTCACACTGATGGGTGTGTCCTCTGTATACCAGGTGTTGATCACTGGTATTCTCGTAATTCTTGCGGTCGCAACGGACCAGCTGTCGCGCCGCAGCGCGAATCGATGACATGAGCGGCGATGGCGTAAGCAATGTCATGCAGGCGAGCGGGCTGGTGAAGCGCTATGGCCACGTTACCGCGCTCCATGGGTGTGATTTCGAGCTGCGCACCGCGGAGATCCTCGCCGTCATAGGCGACAACGGGGCAGGGAAGTCGTCGCTGATCAAAGTGCTCTCGGGTGCGACGATTCCCGATGAGGGCGACCTAATCTTGGATGGCGCGCCGGTGCGTTTCCGAAACCCGATGGATGCGCGTCGCGCAGGCATCGAGACAGTATACCAGGAGCTTGCGGTCGCACCCGCGATGTCGATCGCCGAGAATCTTTTTCTTGGCCGCGAGCTGCGCAGGCCGGGAGTAAGCGGGCAGTTTCTGCGGATGCTCGACAAGAAACGCATGGTCGTCGAAAGCGCTGCGTATTTGCAGGAGCTGAAGATCGGCGTCGGCTCGATGACTCAGGCCGTCGAGACACTGTCGGGTGGCCAGCGACAGGGTGTAGCGGTGGCTCGGAGCGCTGCGTTTGCCCGGCACGTCGTGATCATGGATGAGCCGACCGCAGCATTGGGCGTCAAGGAAGGTGGGATGGTGCTCGACCTGATCCGGCGTGTACGTGAGAAGGGTTTGTCGGTAGTGCTCGTGTCGCACAACATGCCGCACGTGTTCGAGATCGCCGATCGAATCCACGTGATGCGGCTCGGCAGACGCGTCGCTGTGGTGAATCCGAAACGGATGAGCATGAGCGATACGGTCGCCGTGATGACCGGCGCGATGCGACCGGAGGAGCTTCGAGGCGAAGCGTTAGCTTAACGCCTCGATATCTCCATGATTTCCACCGCCAGCCCGTCAATCTCTGGAACGGGGACCCAATTTGAGAACGCGCCCCGGGAGTCAACGGTGAACGTTGTCTGCTTACTGTTTCCGAATAGCGATCTCGCGGCGTAGCGGCCGGGAGGAAGCGCAAGTCGTGCCGAGCTCAGCGCAATGCCGGGCACTTTGCCTGCTCCGAGATTCGCGACGACTGCGACCAACCGGCCCTCCTTCCTCCGCAAGTATGCAGCAACTTCGTCGCGACCCGTATTAAGCGACACGAAATCGCCTGATCCGAGCGCGGGGGACGCTGACCTAAGGTGGATCAATGTGCGATAGAGATTCAGCAGCGAGGCGGGATCAGCGTCCTGGGTCTCGACGTTCGCCGTCATCGAATCACGCTGAAGGGGCTCCCAGGGCATCCCGGTCGTAAAACCGGCTGCTCGGCCGCGTTTCCACTGCATCGGAGTTCGCAGCCTGGGGTCGGGTTTGGCTCCGGTCATTCCGATCTCCTCTCCATAGTAGATGAAGGGGAGCCCCGGGAGCGTGAAAAGAAGGGACGCAGCTAGGCGCGCACGGGGAAAATCGCCGTCAAGCTCTGTCATCGTCCGGGTCTGGTCGTGATTTCTCAGAAACGGTGACCAGCGTCCCGCCGGAAAATCATGCTGAGCACGAGTCAGCGCCCTCATGAGTCCCGCCGACGATCCGGTGCGGACCGCGTCGATCAGAAGATCGGCGATGTGGAACGCGAAATAGGAATCGAGCTGATCCGGGTAATAACGAAGAAGCTCGTCGATGTTGTCATACGTGACTTCACCTACCGTAAACGCGCTCGGAGAAATCTCCTTGATCGTCAATTCGTAGCTCCTGAGCCAGGGATGATTTGCCGCAGCATTTCTCACTGTGTCAGGCGCCTCGAAGAAATGGCCAACCGCATCGAGGCGAAATCCGTCGACCTTCATTTCGCTGAGCCAGAAACGCGCGATACGTGCGGCTTCGGCCGTCACGGCGGGGTTTCCAAGATTGAGATCCGGCATCCCGCTCCAGAAAAGTCCGTAGTAGTACTCGTTCCGAAACGGAGAGCGGTGCCATACGGGACCTCCCCATCCCTTGACTTGCTTTTGCACGGGAGACCACAGGTACCAATTGCGATAAGGCGATGCGGAATCCAGTAAGGCTGCCTGGAAGTACGGATGCTCTGATGAGGTGTGATTCAGTACTAGATCGACGAGAACTCTTATTCCTCGCTTGTGAGCTTCGCCGATGAATCGTTTGAAATCCGCATTTGTGCCGTAGTCACGGTTCACTTCGTAGTAATTCGTCACATCGTACCCGTGATAACTTGGCGATTGGGCGACGGGCATCAGCCAGATGCAGCTCGCGCCGAGATCACGGTGACTCGACGCGTTGCCATCGTTCACGTAATCGAGTTTCTGCGTGAGCCCTCGCAGATCTCCTACACCGTCGCCGTCACTGTCGTAAAACGATCTGACAAAGATCTCATAGCATACGCCGCCATTCGCCCAGTTGGAGCCGGTCGCTTCAGATACTGTTTGTGGCACGATGGAAAAACCACTTCGCATCGGAAAAACCGACAGTATCAACGCCGCGACGAGGATTATGCGGTCTCGTGCCGGAGCCCGCCTACGATTGCATTTCAGGTTCGATTTTGTCGGAGTGAACATCCCTGCGAATTTCTCCTTCACTCGCAACGAGTCAACCGCAGTTCTTACGGCGACAAGAGCGATCACCTGTTCAGCCAGTAGGACATCTTCACTATCCAGCCTTGACAAACGACACAGGCGGTTGAAATATCAACACTATGTTGATATTTCAACACATGCCTCCTGAAACTTTTCGAACCCTTTCGCGCGAAAGGACATCCAAGAGGGAAGAAGCTTCTAGCCCTATATCCCCCTTCCGGATCGATAGCCCATGATCGTCGCGTCGCTTTTGGGACTCGCGCTGACTCTTCAGACTGCTTCACAGAACCCCATCCGCGCCGATGGGAGCAGCGGTTCCCGCACGGTTCCAGCCCCAACAGACACCAGCGCGACCGCCACGCGGGCCGAAGTTGCCCCGACGATCGACGCGAAAGAAGACGACGCGGTGTGGAAGGCCGCGCCCGTGATCTCGCGCTTTAAACAGTGGCGCCCCACCGAAGGAAAGGAGGCACGCTTCAAGACCGAAGCGAAGATCGCTTACGACGCGTCGAACCTCTATTTCCTCGTGCGAGCGTTCGATCCGCACCCGGACAGCATCCTCAAACTTCTCGAGCGCCGGGACAGCTACACGTCGTCGGATATGATCTGGCTGTTCATCGACTCGTACCACGATCGACGGACAGGTTACGAGTTCGGGGTAAACGCAGCGGGCGTCAAAACCGACGCAGCTATTTACAATGACGGTAACGAAGACTTCGCGTGGGATGGTGTATGGGAAGTCGCAACCCGAGTCGACTCACTTGGCTGGATCGCCGAGTACAGGATTCCACTTTCGCAGATGCGCTACGGCAGGGAGCGGTCCCACACGTTCGGAATCACCATCGATCGGAACGTCTACCGACATGCCGAGCGCTATAGCTGGCCGCTGCTCAGGCAGTCGAGGCCCGGCTTCGTGTCGCAGTTCGGATCACTGTATGGCCTGGACAATCTGGAAGCTCCGCGTCGACTCGAGGCGATTCCATACGTCGTGACCAAGAACGCGACCGAGATCGTCAGCAACGCGTTCGAGCAAAAATCGAGAGTCGCCGTCGGCGGAGACGTCAAGTACCGGGTCGCACCGAACCTGACTCTCGACGCGACGATCAATCCTGACTTCGGCCAGGTCGAGGCCGATCCCGCCGTACTGAACCTGTCTGCGTACGAATCGTTCTTTGACGAGCGGCGGCCGTTTTTCGTTGCGGGGCGCGGACTGTTCGACTTCCGCGTCAACTGCAGCGAGGTGAACTGCAGCGGTGAAGGACTTTTCTACAGTCGCCGCATTGGCCGAACGCCCCAGCTCGCGGGCATTTACGGCGACACTGTGCCGCTCAAGCCGACCACGATCATCAGCGCGGCAAAACTCATTGGCCGACTGCCTAGCGGCCTGACCCTCGGCGTATTGGATGCTGTCACCAAGAAGGTGACAAATCCCGGAGACACAACGTACGAGCCGATGACAAATTTTGCGGTCGTCCGCGCGACGCAGGATTTCCGAAAAGGAAACAGCACTATCGGCGCAATGCTCACCGGAGTGAATCGAAGACTGGATCACTGGTCGTCGCCATACCTCGCTGCGAGCGCGTACGCGGGCGCGGTCGATTTCCGTCACCGATTCTTCAAGAACGAATACCAGATTTCGGGCTCGCTGGATGCGAGCCGAGTCGAAGCCAGTCGCTCATCCATGCTTTCAATTCAGAGAAGCGGCGTCCACAACTTCCAGCGTCCCGACGCAGATCTGCCGCTCGATACCGCTCGCACCGTTCTGACCGGCGACGCAGAGGAGCTCAAGCTCGGTAAGGTCGGTGGACAACATCTCATGTTCGAAACTTCATATCTCCGCCGCTCACCAGGATTCGAAGTCAACGATCTGGGCTTCCTGCGTCGTGCCGATCAACAGTCGTGGAACACGTGGGTGGGATGGTTCGATCGCAAACAGGCGCACTTCTACAACAGGTTCCAGTTCAACAACAACTGGTGGCAGTACTGGACCAGCGACGGGTTGCCCCAGGAAAGGGCGTACAACATGAACACGCACATTACTCTCAAGAACAACTATGGGTTGCACTTCGGGGGGACACTCGGCCAGCTCGGTAAGACGTACGACGATCGTGCAGCGCGAGGCGGCCCCGCGGTTCGACAGGATTCCTACGTCGCTCCATGGCTCTTCATCAACGGTGACGATCGCAAGGCGATAGTGACGTACATGGGTGTCAACTATTTCAGAGGAGATGGAGGCAGGAGCTCTTCGCTCAACTTGAGTCCGGAGATCGACTACAAGGTTCTGGGCAAGTTCAGCTCTTCACTCTCAGTCAACTGGAGTCACAACAAAACGGACAATCAGTTCTATGGGAGATTCACAGACGGGCTTGGCCAGCATTACACCTTTGCGCAGCTCGATCAGCACACGATCTCGGTGACCGGGCGTTTCAACTACACTTTCACCCCAGAAATATCGCTTCAGACGTATTTGCAGCCTTTCGTTTCAAAAGGCACTTACAGCAACGTGCGACAACTGTCGTCAAATCCGAGGGCTGACGAATACGACGATCGTTACGCTCCGTTCGACAATCCGGGTGTGACGAGCAATCCCGGCGGCTTCAACTTCAAGCAGCTTCAATCGAACGTCGTATTTCGCTGGGAGTACAAGCCGGGGTCCACGCTGTTCGCGGTGTGGAACTCTGGGCGGCAGGGATTCCTGCCACGGGAGGGGACTGAGAATTTCAGAGGGGATGTCGGCGATCTCTTCGATCTGCATCCCGCAAACACTTTTCTCGTCAAGGTGTCTTACTGGCTCAACCGGTAACGACTGGCGACGCACGAGGTACGCGCCCGCAATCGGGCATTCGGGCGCGAGATTCGGCTCGATGAAGATCGAGGTGACCGAAGAACGTGCGTCTTCATTACCGGAATACGCGACGATTCCAATTGCGTACGAGATTCGGGAACTACTCGAGGTGGAACCCCTTTCGCGCAGCGAACCACGTCTCAAGTCGCGACCGCTCGCGAATCCCGTCGTGAAGGACTACGACGTAGAGCTCGGGAACGACCCTCTCAGCTGGCCGCGACGTTTTGACGTCGGACGCTGGGGGTTTCTATTCGCGCGCGTTGACTCCGCACTCGTTGGTGGGGCGGTGATAATCGTTGACGCTCCCGACGTCGACTTGCTCGAACGTCGGGGTGACCTGGCGCTGCTGTGGGACATTCGCGTTGTCCCAGACATGAGGCGCCATGGAGTGGGCACCGCCCTCCTCGCTGCGTCCGAGAGATGGGCGCGAGCTCGCGGCGCGACCGTTCTGAAGGTGGAGACCCAGAACGTCAACGTGCCCGCGTGCCGTTTCTATTCACATCACGGGTTCGAGCTGCGAGCTGCGAATCCCTCCGCGTATTCAGCACTGCCCCACGAGACACAGTTCTTGTGGTACAAGGATCTGAATTAAGCGACGCGATCGTGAAGCACTAAAGGGAGGC
>DATBRZ010000263.1:0-5059 GCA_036560025.1 Gemmatimonadaceae bacterium
GCTGTACCTCTTCACCGGTCTTTTTCTCGCGGATGGATTTCAGCGCGTCGTTGAAGTGTTCCCGCTTCCGGTGCTCGGTGTGCTCCTTCTGTTCGAGGCGGCGGCACTGATTCTCTTCATTCGCGATGAAGCAAAAGACGCGCGCGGCTTTCTAGTCGTTGTACTTGTGGGGCTAATCGCGAGCAGCGTTCCCTACGGGTATGCGGTGGCGCTGGTGATAGGGACAGCGCTAAGTCGGTTACGGGGTACGGGTAGCGGGGTACGAGCCCGTAACCCGTAACCGGCTACCCGTCACTCAATTCTTATCGATCGAGTTGTCGATACTGGCGGCGCGCCGGCAGGCTTGAGCTCCACTTTTATCTCGTACTTGCCTTTCGGCAGCAATGACAGATCGAGGACGACGGAACGCGTCGCAACGCCGGCGATTGGCGGAGTGTCACGCCATGCGATGCTCATGGGTGCCGCTCGTTTTGCGAGACCTATCGATTCGACGATTCGACGGAATGCCTGCTCTGTGATTCGTGTCATCGTCAATGCAACCGGCAGCGCGCTGTCAACTTTAGCGAGACCGTAAGTCTCCCAGTACAGTCCGAGTTTGATGTCACGTTTTGCCGTGAGCGTTCCGAGCGCACGTGGAACGAGATCGGCCAGCTCCATCCGGGAATCATCAGCCGGCTCGAAGAGAAGAATGTCCGACACCGCCACTGTACCAGCGGGAAGCGCCGCCATTGACACGACTTTTCGCATCCGCGCGCCGCGTCGTCCCGCCGGCCGCCAGACTTCCAGACTCATCAGTGTCGGCTTCGAGTCAGCCATCAGCGAGTACCGCCCAGCCGGTGTTGCGGATTGCAGGGATGCAACCGAGTGGATCTCGTCGCGCGCGAGAACAAGCGCCGACTGAACTCCTTCACCCGCGAACGCAGTGTCTGATGTGACGTCGTAAGCGGCGACGATCAGCAGTGAATCAGCGCGCCGGAACGTTGCGATCTGCGGCTCGATGTCGACAATGTTCGGAGCGTACTTGGGTGAGTACAGCTCCGCGAATTCATTTCCTTTGAGACGCCAGAGCTTTTCCCAGGCCGGTAACACTGAATCGATCGCCGACTCATTTGGAAAGAAGTGATAGGTCGGAGTCGCTTCATGTCCTGTCACGCGGATCTGTGGGTCCATAGGAGCCGTCGGCTGCTTCGTCCAGACGCGCGCCCATCCATAGCGCACGATCAGCTGATGAAGATCCTCACCCCAGGACGTATCGTATCCGTACCGCGTGTTCTGGATGATCCGGCTCATCATGTGCCGGGCGTAGTGCTCTGCGCGGCGGTCGTTCCCGGGCTTGCCGAAGAAAGGATCGGCAAGCCACCAGATTCTCTCGGCGATCTCCGGTTTGCGATCGCAGCCGAGTCTGCCGAAGCGATTCTGGAGCGAAGATTCGATCACCTTCGAGATGTCCGTCCATCGGCATCGCTCGCGTTGCGGCATCGAAGCAAGAGCAACGTTGAACGCACTGTCCGCGGCAGCGCCGTCGCCTTCCTCGTGTAATGCGAGGCCGAGCAATCCGGGACACCACCACGACTCGTCGGCGCACTCTCGAGCTGCGGCAACGGCGGCGGTGTCGTGCCCGGCTTCGATGAGATAACGAACGCGCTGTGCGGCAATCCAGCGATCGTGCGGCGATCGCCGCGCTGCCGAGTCGAGCGCTACGATCAGCTTCTCTCTAGCGCTCTTCAGCGCCTTGGGCTCGGATGGAAGCGGCGTGTTGTCGTTCCACTGGCAGAAGCGTCCCACATGAGCGTCGCATTCTCGACCGGCGGACGTGAACATGGAAGGCATGAGGAGCCGGCGCTGCTGCTCGAACCGAAGCTGCGCACGGATTGCAGTCCGGTTCGCGGCGATCGAATCAGTCCGGCTTGTTCGCGCGGGCGGGACCTGCGCCGGTGAGGTGCTAATCAGTCCAGCACCTTCGGTTTGCGCGATGGCAGGGCGGCTGAAAACAAACAACAGCAACATCGAAAGGCAGAGATGCGAGATCCCAGAAGGACGGGGATAAGATGCGAGTTTTAGATGCGAGAGCCTCGGCACTAACATCTATTCTTCTTACCCCTCGGATCTCTGGTTTTCGATGTTGCCGTTTTCATTTTCACCAAGCGCGGTTTCCATCGCGTTCCACGCAAGAAGTGCGCACCGCACTCTCGCCGGAAACCGTGCGACACCGCTGAAGGCGCGCAGCGATCCCAGCGATTTGTCCTCAGCGGCGCCGGCGTTGCCCATCACCATGTCGCGGAAGCGATCGCCAAGCGATTCGATCTCCTCGGAGCTCTTGCCCTTCACGAGCTGCGTCATCATCGACGCAGATGCCTGGGATATGGAGCATCCGCGGCCGGAAAAACGCAAGTCGCTCACGCGGTCGCCATCGAAGATGACGTCGAGCTTGATCTCATCGCCGCAAAGCGGGTTGAGCATCGTCACTTCCGTCGTCGCGTCGGGAAGCTCACCCTTGTTGCGCGGTCGACGGTAGTGATCGAGGATCATCTCCTGATAGAGCGCGGCAATCTCGGCCGAGCGCTCAGACTGCGACACGGCCGAATACCTCCTTCGCCTTGAGGATGCCATCGACGAGCGCGTCGATGTCGGCCTCGTCGTTGTAGACGTAGAACGAAGCGCGTGCGGTCGCGACCACATCGAGGCGACGCATCAGGGGCTGAGCGCAATGATGGCCCGCGCGAATGCATACGCCTTCGCCGTCGAGTATCGTCGCCAGATCGTGCGGATGCACGTCGTCGAGGACGAAGCTCACCACTCCGCTTCGCTCCGACGGCGGGGGACCGAAAATCCTGAGCCCTTCGATCTCGGCCAGCCGGCGGGAAGCTTCTGCAGTCAGACTCCGCTCGTGACGGAGTACCTCTTCCATTCCAATCTCGTCGAGGTAGTCGACAGCGGCGGCGAGACCGACTGCGTCAGCCGCATTCGGCGTTCCCGCCTCGAACTTGTGCGGTAGAACGTTCCATGTAGTGCGATCGTCGTACACGAACTCGATCATGTCGCCACCGGCCTGATACGGCGGCATGTCCTCGAGGAGCTTCCGTGGAGCAAACAGGCCGCCCATTCCCATCGGTCCCCCCATCTTGTGTCCGCTGAATGCGTAGAAATCGACGCCTAGCGCGGGGAAGCGAACGGGGAGATGCGGTGCGCTTTGAGCTCCGTCGCACACGGTGACTGCATCGCTGTGCGCATGCACCATCTCGACGATATCGGCGACCGGATTGATCGTACCGAGGGCGTTCGAGACATGATTGAACGCAACGATGCGAGTGCGCACATTGAGCAGCGAGCGAAGAGAGTCGAGATCGAGGCGCTGGTCGCTCAGGAGCTCGCAAATCCGGAAGCGCGCGCCACGATCCCGCGCGAGCTGCTGCCACGGAACGAAGTTCGAGTGATGATCCAGGGCAGTGACCACGATCTCATCGCCTTGGGCGAGCGACTTGCCGAATGATCCGGCGACGAGATTGATCGACTCCGTTGTTCCGCGCGTGAATATCAGAGAATCGGAATCCTCGACTCCGAAGAATCGGGCGATGCGCTCACGAGCTCCGTGGTACCGCTCCGTCGCGCGAACCGAAAGCGCGTATGCGCCACGGTGTGGATTGGCGTAGTCGTTCTCGTAGAACTCACGAATCGCTTCGATCACGCGGGCAGGCTTCTGCGCGGTGGCGGCGGAATCCAGATAGTGGATCTCGGGATAGGCGGCGAGAAGCGGGTAATCAGCGCGGCGGCTCACAGCGGTCCACCCTCCGCAATGGTCCAGGCCTCGCGCGGAAGAGAAGGGTCTCCGTTTTTGATATGAGGTCCGATTTGAATGACTCCGTCGTCGATCCGCACGGCGAACATCGGCAGCGGCTCGGTAGCCGGCCCCTGAACCACGGCACCCGTGGCGCAGTCGAACCGCGCCCCGTGCCAGGCACACTGGATGGTTCCGTCACCAAGCACATCTCCCAGCGACATCGCGAACTCCTGGTGCGTACAATTGTCGGCGACTGCCGTAATGCGTCCGCCGGTCCGGATGAGGCATACGGGCTCGCCGGTCGACTTCACGACCGGGAAAGTCCCCTCCTCCGGCACTTCATCGAGCCGAGCGACTGGCTCGAAGCTGTCGCCTGTCATTTGACTATCCCGACAAATTTACTTAGGATTCAATCTATCCCACGAAGTGCTTTAGCGCCAAGGAGTTAGGATGAGCTCGGCAATCGAGAGCCTGGTCAATAGAGAGTACCCGTACGGCTTCGTCTCCGACGTCGAGTCCGACACCATCCGGCGCGGCCTGGACGAGGACGTCGTCCGCCTCATCTCGTCCAAGAAGAACGAGCCGCAGTTCATGCTCGACTGGCGCCTCAAGGCGTACCGCCGGTGGCTCACCATGACCGAGCCGCACTGGGCCAACCTGCACTACGACCCCATCGATTACCAGAACATCAGCTACTACTCGGCGCCAAAGAGCGTGAAGCTGCTGCAGAGCCTGGATGAGGTCGATCCGGAGCTGCTTCGGGTCTACGACAAGCTCGGAATCTCGCTGACGGAGCAGAAGAAGCTCTCCGGAGTGGCGGTCGACGCGATCTTCGACAGCGTCTCGGTCGGCACGACGATGAAGGAAGAGCTCGCGAAGTACGGGATCGTGTTCTGTTCCTTCGGCGAAGCGGTGCAGACTCATCCGGAGATCGTCGAGAAGTACCTTGGCACTGTCGTTCCGCACAGCGACAACTTTTTCGCCGCGCTGAACGCGGCGGTGTTCAGCGATGGCTCGTTCTGCTATGTGCCGAAGGGCGTGAAGTGTCCGATGGAGCTGTCCACGTACTTCCGGATCAACAACGCGAATACCGGGCAATTCGAGCGGACGCTGATCATCGCTGACGAAGGCGCATCGGTCAGCTACCTCGAGGGCTGCACGGCGCCGCGTCGCGATGAGAATCAGCTGCACGCGGCGGTGGTGGAGCTCATCGCGCTGGACAATGCGTCAGTGAAGTATTCGACAGTGCAGAACTGGTACGCGGGCGACAAGGAAGGGAAG
>DATBRZ010000264.1:0-45391 GCA_036560025.1 Gemmatimonadaceae bacterium
CCGGAATTACGTCCGCAATACGAAGCCATGCTGCCGCGGTGGGATCGATGACGTCGTCGTGTCGGGTAAGAGCGAAGATGCGTGGCTGAGCGATCGCAACGAGATCGACGAAGTTATTCTCCTGTGTTTGCGTCATGACAATCAGGAGCCCGGGTAGCGTGAGACCGAGAAACGCAGCAAGGCGTACTGCCGCATCAGGGTCCGCGTCCGCGTCAGCGCGCAGTCGCCGGGGCTGTTCGTCGGCTGGAGCGAACGCTGCAACTCCATTCCGAAGCGGAAAGCTCGCACCGCAGACAGGACACCCAAGCGTCGCATCGATGACTTCGCGATTGTCGACGCGGTGAAATACAGCCACGAGGTGACTGTCTTCGTGTTTGTGCGTACAACGAAGAAAATCAATCAGCTCGATGTGCATCCAACTTTGTCGAGCGGTTGATCAGCTTCGCGACAGCCTGAGCTCGTCGACGTTAACCGACTGAGCTTCCTCGACGGCATACAGCACGGCACGAGCAACCGAAGCGGAGTCCAGCATCTCCGATCGCGCCGGGAACTCGCCTCCGCCGAGGTCGTAGCCGTCCCACAGCTCCGTGTCGACCGCTGATGGAGAGATGAGCGTCGCGCGAACGCCAGACCCTTTCAGCTCTGCCCGCAGCACCTGGTGCATCCCGCGGATGCCGAACTTCGCAGCCGAATAGGCTCCGTTTCCAGGAAACGTGGTGCGGTCAGCTGCCGAGCCTATTGTTACGATGTGTCCCGACCCGCGCTCGCGCATCGCAGATAGAAAATGGCTCACGACCGCGAATGGACCGATGAGGTTCGTCGCGATCATCTCAGCGAATGATTCCACCGACATGGAGTCGAGGGATGCGACGCGAAAGAGACCTGCGTTGTTGACTATGATATCGGGCGCACCGTTAAAGGCTTTCGTTACGGATGCTACCGCAGAGGAGAGCTGCGCAGTGTTGGTGAGGTCAGCGACAACGGCGATAGCAGACGACCCGATCTCGGATGCAACGCGACTCAGGTCGTCGCTGCTCCGGGCGAGAAGTGCAACCCGCGCACCATGACCACCGAGCTGCCGCGCAATCTCTGCGCCGATGCCGCGCGATGCGCCAGTTACGAGCGCAGTCTTTCCGCTTAAGCCTGGCACCGGCCCAAGCCGATCAGTTGTTGTGCGCGAGTCGCAGAAACTCGTCTCTCGTTTTCGGATCGTCGCGGAACGCTCCGCGAAGCGCCGATGTGATCGTTTTCGAGTTCTGCTTCTGGACTCCCCGCATCATCATGCAAAGATGGTACGCCTCGATCACGACACCGACGCCTTTTGGCTCGAGGACGTCGCAGAGCGCTTCCGCGATCTGTTCAGTCAGTCTCTCCTGCACCTGCAGGCGGCTGGCGAACACGTCCACGAGTCGAGCGAGCTTCGACAGGCCGACGATGCGGCCTTCAGGTATGTACGCAACGTGCGCCTTTCCGTAAAACGGCAGCATGTGGTGCTCGCACAGCGAGTAGAGCTCGATGTCGCGGACCATGATCATGTTATCGTGGCAATCCTGGAACATTGCGTCGCCGACGACCTTGCGCGGATCCTGCTCATAGCCCCGCGTGAGCCACGTGAGAGCTTTGGCGACGCGCTCCGGTGTTTTCACCAGTCCGGCGCGCTGGGGATCTTCACCGAGCAGCTCGAGCTGACGGCGGACGAGTCCGCCCAGCTCCTCAACTTCCGGTGTATTCGACATAGTTGTTCTCCGTTTCCCAGAGCACGAGCTTGACGAGCTGCGCCGGCGCGACTGCAGGCTCGAGAATGCTCCAGAACTTGACGATGATGTTTTCGGACGTCGGGATTGTGTCCTTCATGAAGGGCACGTCCATATTGAAATTCCGGTGGTCGACGAGATCGACGATCTCACGCTGAACGACTTTCTTCAGCTCGGAGAGGTCCATCACGTAGCCGGTGCGGGAATCGATGTCACCCTCGACCGAGATGTCGAGCGTGTAGTTATGGCCGTGCCAGTTCGGGCTGTTGCACTTCCCGAAGATCGCGGAGTTCTCAGCGTCGGAGAGCGACGGATTGTAAACCCTGTGCGCGGCGTTGAATCGAACGCGCCGGGTGACGGTGACGCGCGGCATGCTCACTCCAAGGGTGCAGAAAGAAGCTCCGCCGGCACCAGTCGGCGACGGCGGAGCTTCGAACAAGGAGACGAAGAGGTTTTTTGAAGCCCTGTCGAATGTATGAGGCCCTCACCCGGATCTCTCGCCTTCCCCGCACTGGGGCATGGTGTCAACCCGATTTATCGAACCCACCCGTAGGACTTATCGGCTCAAAAAGTGAGCTCTCCGCTCCGCGAAGATGTAACAGCACAACTTCGTTGGAACTATAATTTACCGGCGGTCAAACGAAGGGTCAAACAAGAAAACGATGGATTTCGGAATTATCGCAGCAGTTGCAATGCTCGCAGTCTGGGCATTCGTCACGTTTACGACGGAAGCGCCCGGCTACGTGCACGTTCTTCTGACTGTCGGACTTTTTCTTCTCATCTGGCGCATCGTCGCGCGCTCGCGGCGGCCAGGGACACCACCGGGCTAGAGGCTTCCGACGAGTGGCCGGCGTGAGCGGTCCCGAATTCTTCATCGACGATTCGGATTCGGACGCCGCAGCGGGAGCCGCAGTCGCAGAGCAGCCACTTCCACTTCGCGAATCGCGCAATCGTCCCGTGCTGGTCACCGGAGCTGCGGGAATGGTCGGCACGCATCTCTGCAGCGAGCTCGTTAAGTCGGGGTGGCGCGTGCGCGCGCTCGTCCGCGACAGCGGCAAGGCTGTCACTCGACTCGGACATCTCGATCTCGAAACGCGAGTCGGAGATATTCGCGATTCAGACACAATGCGCTCCGCAGCGGAGGGATGCGGCTCCGTCATTCATCTCGCGGCGATAGCAATCGAGAAGGCGGGAGAGAGCTACGAATCGACGAATGCGGACGCTACTGCGATAGTAATCGAAGCGGCGACAGCAGCGGGGATAGATCGCATCATTCACATGTCCCAGAACGGAGCCGACAGCGAGTCTCCCCATCCTTTTCTGCGGAGCAAGGGCATTGCACAGGATCGCGTCACATCGAGTGCGCTCCGATGGACGGTTCTTCGCCCTTCAGTCATCTTCGGACCCGAAGACGAGTTCGTGAACGTGCTCGGCAGACTCGTGCGATTGTCCCCGGTGGTGTTTCCGCTGCCGGGTGGCGGAACGGCGCGATTTCAGCCGATCTCCGTTTACGATGTCGCGAAAGTCCTTCGTGCTGTGCTCGGTAACCCCGCGACTTCAGAAAGGATTTACCCGCTCGGCGGATCTACTCCGCTAACCCTACGCCAGATGACGGAGAGAATCCTCATTGCGATGCACGCGTCGCGCATTCTCGTTTCAGTGCCGGTGAAGGCACTGCGTCCGGTCGTGGGAATCACCCAGGCAGTTCTTCCGCGTCCGCCGGTTACAACCGGGCTTCTCGACCTGCTCGACATCGACAATGTCGTGCCCGACAATGCGATCTCGGAATTTCACATCGAGCCGGTGCCATTCGCACCCGAGGAGCTGCTCTACCTTCGCAAAATTACCTTTGGATCTGCACTGAAGTCGCTCTGCGGGAAGAGCTGATCGCTGTTCAGATTTCCCAGTTCGACAGTACAATGCCTTCCGCTGGGGTCTTTTCGGAAAACCCGTCGAGTGACATTCTCAGATCAGTCCATCTCACTCGTGCGCCGCGCTCGATGACACGCCGGTATGCGGAGCCGAACTGTCCCTGCATGCGGAGGGCGATGCGACGGGTTCCGCTGCGGCGGGCGTGATCAGCAAGAATCGTCACCAGCGCGTCGAACGCTTCGTTGTTTTCCGCGACCAGCTTGAGCACGCGCAGCTCCTCGCGCACGCGACCCTCGACGAGAGGCACCGAATGCGCAACTGCGAACGCCTTCAGCTGACCCGAGCTCATGAGAGCGATCGTATCTCCCAGCGCGAGCTCTTCGGTAAGCTGGATCTCGCGCGTGAAGTCATAACCCGGTAGAACGCGACCTGAAAGATCACGACACTGCGCCATCACCTGCTCGCATTCCGATGAGGGCAGACTGCCGAGTCGCAGCGCGCCCGCCGGAGGCTCAGCGCCGCGGTTCGCGTATGCTGCGTCAACAGTGACGGTCAGTGTGAGATGACCGGGCAGCATACCGAGCGACGAATAGAAGCCGATGTTGTCCATCGTCCTCGGCATCGTCTCGAGGCCGATCACCGAGGCTTTCTGATGTCTAAGCCAATTGATTCCCGCGGCCACGATCGTTTTGCCCGCGCCGCGTCCCTGAAAATCCGGGTGAACCGCGAGCGGCCCCATCCAGCCTTCACTTCCGGAAAGATGCGTAACGTTGAATGCTGCAACATTGCCGCGGTCATCGCGCCAGAGCATCGCGCCTTCGCCCGCGTCAGCGATGGCGAAGCGCCACACTGCCGGGTTCAGGTACGGCACGCGCACGCCCGCCATTCCGTCCTTTCGATATCGATCGGTGAATGCGTCGCTGAATACGGAGTTTAGGATCGGAATGTCACGGTCCTCGATCTGGTGCGGTCCGTCCAGAGTTGGAGCGCTCTTCCAGGTTCTGGCGACTGCCATCAGGCTGCCCCCGCGGGCTCGAGCTCCTCGTACTGCCGCTCGTGCTCACTGCCGGGCAGCTCTTGATCGATCACCGACGACGCAGTTCCCGGATCGTATCGCACCGTGATGACGTTATCGAGTCCGTCACGAACAGCCTCGATGTGCGTGATGAGAATCACCTGCTCGAATCTGTCACCGAGCCTTCTGAGCAGATCGAGAACATTGAAACGTCGCGTCTCGTCGAGAGAGCCGAACACTTCGTCGAGAACGAGCAGCGAGAAGGATTGCCCCGATCTCTCGGCAATCATCTGTGATACGGCAAGGCGAAGCACGAGATAAGCCAGATCCTCTTCGCCGCCCGACAGCACCGGCTTTGCAACTCCGTCATCGAGCACAGTGACTTCGTAGCGCTCATCGAGCTCGAACTCGGCGGTTCGCGAATCGATAAGCTCGCGGAGGAAGGAGCTCGCAAGCTCCGATAGCTCCGGTCGGAGCTCGGCGTTGAGGCGCGTTCGGATCTCGTTGAACGCCCTGTCGAGCTCCTCATGCAGTCGGCGCTCGGCTTCACGCGCCGCGAGTGCTTCCTGCCGGCGCCGGGCTTCTTCGCCCGCGGCCTGAGCAGTCTCGAGCGCCTCTCGCGCGTTCCGCAGGTCGCCCTGCGCAGTGAGAAGAGCCATCTCCGCCGCTCGTCCCTCGGCAGCACAACGATCGTAATCCACGCGAATGCGATCGTAATCAGCGGCCGCGAACGCCATCTGCCGATGACGGATTCGGAGCGTGCCCAATGTCGATTGCACCGACTCGAGCGCGCGCACGTACCCGTCGTGCTGTTCGGCGAGCGACGGCTCTCGCTCCACGAGTCCGGTCAACCGCGCGGCCTTCGCTTCGAGGGGCGCGAGGAGCGCAATCTCCTTCCTCACGTGGTCGTATCGTCCGGCATCGAAGCTCAGTGAGATTGACGCGATGTCATGCCGCATCTGCTCGAGTCGGCGCTCCTTTGACGTGATGTCACGCACCAGCCCGGTCAGCTCCTGCACTGCGAGCTGAACGCGGGCAAGCTTTCGCTCGAGAGTTCCCGTCTCATCGGTGAGCGCTCGCCGGCGTGCGTCCAGCTCTTTCACGTCGGGCGGCATCTCCGACAGTTGATCGAATCGTGAGAGGTAATACTTGGTGTCGGATGACATGGTCTCGAGCGCTTCGTCGAGATGCTCGACAACGGTGTGCAGGCTCTTGCCCAACGGTCTGCTGCATGTCGGACATACGCCTTCCTCGCCGAGGCTGACGACACTTTCGCGCTGTTTGCGGAGCTCCTCTTCCTGTCGGCGCAGATCGCGGAGCTTGGTGTCAGCATTCTGACGCTCACGCACCCACTCGGTGCGCCGCGCTTCGAGAGTGCCCTGTGCATCCTCCAGCTCCACGCGCTTCTTCTCCAGCTCCTCGGTTACTTCTTCCTCGATTGTCGGCGCGCGCTCGATGCGCACGTGACGCGCGCGGAGACGGTCCAGCTCTTCACGAAGGGTAACTTCTGCTTCACTGAGCGCCTTGCGCCTTCCCTCCTGGCGATACAGCTCATCGAGCACGGTAAGCTCGTCGCGCAGCTCTCCAAGCGGCTCGATCCTTTTCTGCAGCGCCCCAAGCTCGGAGCCCGATTCACGAATCGTTACCAACTCCCTGTCGACGCGCTCGAGATTGCTCTTGTGTGACGTCTCTTCACGCTCCTGAACGGCAATCTCCGCTGCGAGCGCCTGCGCCTTCTCGCGGTTCTTCTGGGTGAGCGCCCATCGCGGCACGATCATCGCGAACGCGGCCTGTGAGATCGTGTTTCTGTGTTCGGCGCTCTGCACAGCTTCGACAGCGGCGGACGCCCGGGCGGAGGCTTCCGAGATCATGCGCTGAATGGCGTCGAGATCGGCCATTCCCTGCTTGAGGCCTGCGATTTCGCCGCCCAGCGTGCGACGGCGCTCACCGATCATATCCTGCGCCTGCTTCAGCTTCTCGTAACCGAGCACCTTCGACAGAAAGCGCGCGCGCTCTCCGGGCGCCATGCTCGCCATCAGCGCGAGCTCTTTCTGGCTCGTGAAATAAGTTCGGAAGAATTCTTCGCGCGACATTCCCATCGCGCGCTGAATCCGATCGGCCACCGCGGTCGGAGTGGTTGCTATCGCCTCGCTCTGTCCGTCGAGGTACAGCTCGGCGCTGGCTCGTCCGCGCGACACACGATACTGATGACGCCCCAGCTCGAACTCGAGCTCGACGCGAAATACCGGGCGGCCTGCCGGATTGAGCGACAGCATCAGCTCTCGCGACGTGCGACCCCATCCGTACAACGCGTACGCGACCGCCTCGAGAATCGTCGTCTTTCCCGATCCATTCGGCCCGATTATCCCGGTGATTCCGGGATCGAAGCGAATCTCCGTCGCAACGTGCTGACGGAAGTTCGTCATTCGAAGCGAATTGAGCTTCATCCCGCGGGTTCCATCGCTGCCGGCGCCAGCCGTTCAGTCTCCGCGAGGTAATGCAGGCCGAGATCGACTAGCGCCTTCCGCTCGATCCCCGGTGTTATCTGCCACTCGTGCAGCATCGACCGCACAGTGTCGGTGAGAGAAGTCCGGCGTCCCGGCGCTCCACTCGCTTCAATCCGGATCGGCACAGGACGACGCGCATCGAGGAGGAAATGCAGCGCTCTCTTCTTGAACTCGCGTATGGGCCGGTGATCGATGTCGCGCAGGAGATGACGCGGCACGTCGGTGACTACCAATCGCACAATGCGGTCGTCGATTCCTCCCTCACATCGGTCGACAGCCGCGCAGATCGCGTCACTGAGCTGCTGCGGGTTGAGACCCGCCGCCGAGAATCGCGGCAGATCCATTACCCGCCGAGCGAGCTCAAGCACGTGGAAAGTGTGCTCGCCGGTAGCCAGATCGTGCTCGATGATTCCCTTGCCGCCGATTCGCTTGCGCTGCTCATCGTCGACCTCGCCCCATACGTTCGTGCTCGCGTACTCGGTCGCTCCCGAGTAAAACGCGTTGGGTGCGACCTGATGGTAAACGTGGTAATGACCGAGAGCGACGTAATCCCAGCGCTCCGGGTGCAGCTGTCCCATCGGGATCGTATCGGCGGCACGCTCAGCGAGCGGACCAACCCTGCCGAGTACGCCTTCGATCTCGTCGTGCATGAGAAGGATGTTGAACCGCGACTCGGGATCGGGCTCGAACGCCGGGCGCGGGCGAATCCCATCCGGAATTGCGAGAACGCTCACGCCGCGGTCTGCAAACTCCAGGCGCCGCTCATGACCATGCACAACGTGGATTCCGAGATTGCGAAAGAGGTCGAGCAGGCATCCTGTCTCGCTCGTTCGCGGCGTGTCGTGGTTTCCCGCGACCATCACGACGATGACGCCCGGCAGCTCCTGTATCATCCGCTTGAATTGCGTGTAGGCATGTAGAATCGCGGGATTCGTCGGACGCACGCTGTGAAAAACGTCGCCGGCAACCAGAACCATTTCAGGCTCGATCTCGATGACCTTGTCGATCGCCTTCTTGAACGCAGCGCCGATATCCGCTTCGCGCTGGTTCAGCCCGGTCGGAGTCTGCCTATAGTACTGGCGAAAGCCGAGATGCATATCGGCGAGGTGGACTATTCTCATGAAGCTGGAGCTGCTCTCAGTAGCTGGGTGATTCGTGTTCTTACGCGCATCGGTCGGCCGCCCTCGCCTCGCACGACTGAGCTCACGTCGATCGTCGCGCGCGTCTCCGTGATCCATCCGAGACGCCGATTGAGCTGAATGGTGGCGAGAATCGATCCCCCGGTCTCAGAATCGCTGCCGTCTGAATGCCGGTGCGACAGCTCGCCGCGCATGCTTATGAACGCCACGTCACCGTTGTTGCGAAGAGAGTCGAGCTGAAATGTGGCGAGAACCCGACCGCTGGCGCCGGGCTCCCTCGCGAGCGGCACCAGCATCTCGCGCGTCCATTTTTCGCCGACAGCCACCGGTTTTCGCGATAGTGTGGGCGGCATTTGACCGAAAACAGATCGCAGCTCGTCGCTGGCGCTTTCATCGAGAAGTTCCACCCCGCCGTCCTGAGACATCTTGATCTCGACTGCATTGCGAGGCCGGTCGAGCCGGGTCATGCGTCCGATCGTGGCGCGCGAAGTGCCGCTCGCGCTTCGGATAGAGTCGGTCACCGCGAGCATCACGGTCGCGTCGCCCTTCGTGCGCCGTGCGATCGCGCGGCTGAAGATCTCCGAGCGCGTCAGCATCGATCGCTCGTTATCGGCGCAGTTCCGGTCAGCCGGCTTCCGCGCCTTGAGTGACTTGGAAACGAACTCGCATCCCACCGGCACTCCGACCATCTCGACTTCCTGATCGAGTCGAACCGAGAGGGTGTCGCCGACGTGAGGGCGGATCTGGAGCATCAC
This sequence comes from Gemmatimonadaceae bacterium, assembly GCA_036560025.1. Classification (GTDB taxonomy): domain Bacteria; phylum Gemmatimonadota; class Gemmatimonadetes; order Gemmatimonadales; family Gemmatimonadaceae; genus UBA4720. The sequence goes on from DATBRZ010000264.1 coordinate 9,043, forward strand.
AGCCTGCGCCGGAAGCAGCACGGGTGTCGACAAGACGAAGAGCATCGCTGCCCGCGAAAAGGCGCCGCTAAAACGCATAGGGATCGTCGACGGGCAGTGTGCGAACAGGAACCTTCTGGGACTCGGACGCCGCACTCGCGACGGCCTCGACCGGAACTTTTCGCCGAAACTGCGACTCGAAGTACCCGCGCGCGTTGGCCGGGCGCGCGAGGAGCGTTGCATTGCGCGCCTTCATTATGTCGGCTTCGTCGTACAACGCGATCATCTTTGCCGCCCACTGGACCGTGATCGAATCGTCCAGTGGACGCAAGGCACGGTACAGCGCGACCTCGAAGCTGACTTCTGACGCCTGCGGATAGAGCTCGGCACCGTCTCGGCCAAGCATGACCATCGGACGCGGGAATCGAACGAAAATCGGCTGCGTGAAGTGTGGATGTCGAACCATCAATTGTCCCTTCTCCAGTGTCGCCAGCTTCGTTCGCGTCGCCTGACTCAGCACCGAATACCCGGGAGTCGCCAGCTCGTCGGCATCCATCCGTCCATATAGCGCTGTACCCGAATTGCCAACGACACGTCGATGCACCTGCGACCTGAACTGCTGCGCACTGAACAGCACGAGTCCCAGGTACCGGCCGCGCTCCGATATGTCGAGCAGCATCTTGCGGACGTAGGTGTCCTGGCCATCGCCGGGTGCGTACTTGTTGAGCTCGTCGACGAAAACGATGAGGTGGCTCACGCCGAGCGTCCGACGCTCGAGGTGCTCGCGAAGCTTGGAGACCACGCGAGCGAAAATCAGATCCTGCGCATCTTCCTCGAGGGAAGCAACATCCACTACATACACCGTCCGGTCTTCGAAGCTCCCGAACGGAAGGTCGCTGACGTCACCTGAATCAGTGACCAGTCCCGCACATCGCGTCGAGATATTCGAGAGCCGATTGCGCACTTTCCGGATGGTCGCGATGTGGTGAGTGCGCCATGACTCAGAGTTCTTTGCCTCCATACCCCGCAGGAGATCACGGAACCAATCCTCGAGATCAGCGAATGACTGCACTGTGTGAGATCTCGAGAGATATCCGTCGGCATCGATTCGCGTGTCGACCACCCGCTCGCTGATGAAATCGATCAGTGCGTCGGCTTTCGCGTCGACGTCGTCGCGGTTGAGCAGAACCTCCGCGAATTGCAGGACTTCTCGAAGACCCCATGTAAGGGGAGTCACGTTATGCGTGAGCTGCTCGTTCGACCGCAGCGTGTTGAGCTGAAAGCCCTTTGCCGTGTACGGAGCGAAGTAGCTGACGCGATCGAATGGCTCCGCCGCGACGCCCATCTTTTCGTAAAGCTCACGGTCGCGCTCGTCGATACGTCCCGGCAGATCGAGGTAGCAGAGATCCGGCCCCTTCACATTGAAGCAGACGGCTGCGATCGAGCCTTTGCTCTCCGGAAAATGAGTGAACACAGATTTGAGCAGCCATTCCACCGCGCTCGTCTTTGTCGCCAGACCGGAGACACCGGAAATGTTGAGATGCGCCGCCTCGGGTCCGATCAGAAAGTCGGCATCCAGATAGATGACGGAATCGGTAGCGCCTGCGCGGTAAACGCCTATGGGAATTCCAGTGCTCGCCCCCTCCTTGAGATAGCTGTCCATTCGCAGAGCGATCGCGACGTCTTCCTGCTCGGCGAGAAACACTTCGCCCATCGGCACCGGCTGCAGCGGCTCGTCGGGGATCTGTCGGAGCACCGCTGCAGAATAGAGTCGAATCTCTGTGCGCTCAGTGACCGCGTACCCCGCATTGCCCGGCACGCCATCGTATCCGAGCACGTCGTGCATCGGCGACTGAAGATCGGTGTAGCTGAATCCCTCAACGACAATTCCGTAGACGTGAGGAATCTGGCCATCTACCGGATTCGCTCCATCGACGCGAACGATCGTGCCGATTCCAACCGGAGAATCGAGCGCGGTCCAGAAATGAAACTCGTGCGGCGTATTCGGACGCCGCTCTGTAGCAACGACCCGGCCTAATGGAGACGTCAACTGATTGCTCTCAGGAATTCGTCGGTTTCACTGATTCCGTACGACATGCGATCCCAACGCGCGTCGGGCATCGCCAGCGGTGAACCTTCATTGATTATCCACCGAGTGATCTCGTCGGCACGCGCTGATATGTCATCGCTCTCAGAGATCTCCACCCTGATGAGGCCGAACAGAGCGTCGTGACCGGCGGGATTTCGCGTCCTCACATAGAAGCTTCCGACACTTTGCCGCGATCGCGGCTTCACGCGGAAGACCGTAGTCCGCTTCCCTGACTTGAGGCCCATCACCACGTCAAACGCTCCGCCATCTGCATACAGGGTTCGATGGCTCTTGATCACGCCGACCGCAAGAGGCGATGAAGCGGCCGCGCTCATGGTGATGCTCCCGTCGATATAGAGCGCGGTGCTCTCCCTCTCGCACCAATGCTCGGCCAGCGTCTGCTCGAGTCGCTCGCGATCCCTCTGCACTGCCTGAAACGCGCGCTCGAGAAGAGCGGCTGGATGTCGCGTGGGAAACGCGCCGCTCGAATCGGCCGCGCCTGTGTCGACGACGTCCGGATGCACGGCTAGCTCCGGCTGCATACCGGTCACATACCGAAAAGGCAGGTAGTAACGCTTGTTCGCCAACGGACCGAGCCGTGGCCACGCGACAAGTCTTCGATTGACACGCGAAAGCACAGCCGCACCTACGGTGCCCCATACAATTGGAATTCCGGCGCACCAGTTGGTTACGCGGACTTCCTGCGTACCGTCGAGGAAGCCTCCGAAACCCGTCGCGCGTCTGGATTCCGCCGGTGAAACGTCGATGGCGCGAAATCTTCCGGGCTCGATCGGTTCGGGCACGGCGAGAACCGGAGGCTCGTCAGCGCGCGAGATCCGTTCGCGCTCTGCCTGCGGCTCATCGACTGCCGACGCTCCAGCGATTCCCTCGAGAATGAAGCGCCGTGCGGCGTGGACCGAGGACGGCCAGCGTTCCGAGGTATCGAGGTCGATATCTATTCCAGCCCGATGTCCCACGCCTGCTCCAGATCCTTCTTCGAATATGCGCGGAATGCAGTCAGCGTCTGTGTGCTCCGGAGACCGGGAACCGCGGTAATGTGTTCCGTTACGACAGACGCGACCGCCTGATAATCGGCGACCTCGACGATGGCGACGAGGTCCCATTCCCCTGAAACGGAATAGACCTGTGAAACGCCCTCGATGCCTGCCAGTTTCGTCGCGCATTGCGGGATGAGGCGAGGCTCGGCCTTGATGAGTACGATTGCGGTGATCATTGAGACTCTCGTGGAAGCCCGGCGGCAGGGGCGGGCGCGATCGCCGGGTCCGGTCCGAAGGTGCTATACTTCGTCTCGGCGGTGAGCGCCGCACGACGCACGAATAATACAGTATCGGCGGGGCTGAAGCTGCGCCACGTCGCATGGGGAATAGAAAGACGTGGAACGGGAAGAAATCGAGTCCGCGCCGGGCCGAAGCCAGAACCTGGTTCTCATCCTGCCCCAATCCATGGCCTCGGTCCCGAGATTCCTGACCGGACCCTTGGAGCGGATCGATCCGGTCACCGGCGCCCTGCAGGTACTTGTTCTCACGGCCGACGCTGAAACCGCAATTGCGCTCGCCGAAACCGTGCTGTCGATGACCGGACCGGCAGGAATCGAGCTATTTCCCGTAACGACAGCACGACGCGCGGCCCGGCTAATGAAAGGGCGGCCGATTCTGGCGCTGGCCGGAGCGCCGGCGGACATCGCGGACCTGATAAAGGGAAGCCACATCCAGCTTGGCGGTGTGACATCCGTAGCGCTCGCCTGGCCAGACGAGCTGCTGGAAGGAGATGCGGAGACAACCGCGGCGGTCGAATCCGTAATGGCGGAGATTCCAAAGACGGCAGCTCGAATTGTCGTGGCGAGCCGCGGATCATCTCAGCTGGACGCCTTCGTCGAGCGGTATCTCCGAAAGGCGAGACGGATCGGTGACAGCACTTCGATGCAGGACCGTCCCGCAGTGCCAATTCAGTATTTGACAGTATCGACGGTCGCGCGCGCAGCGGCGCTGAGACGTCTGCTCGATGATCTGGATCCGCCGTCGTTTGCGGTGATTACAGAATCCGCAGACGATGCATCCGCAATCGAGCGACAGCTTCGCGCGCTTGGCTATCCCGCCGATCGCGCTTCGAGCGTCACTTCTGGAGCGATCGCCCCGGCGACTCACACAATCATATTGTATGGGCTCCCACTTGATTCGGAGCGGCTTGCCGGGATTGCGTCGGCTGGAGCCGTCCACATCATCGCGCTGATCAGGCCCCGGGAGATCCAGCAGCTGCGCCGGCTGGCGGGCGGAGACGCCCGTCCGTTCACTCTCAGTGCCGCCGGGAATCTCGCGCGTGAAAGAGAGCGGTCGATTCGGCGTGAGCTCGAGTCCGTGCTGCAGGAAGGAGTGAGATCTCGCGAGATCGGTACGCTCGAGCCACTGCTGGAGGGACACGATGGAATCGAGATCGCGGCTGCCGCGTTGAGACTGCTCGAAAACGAGCGTTCATTGCGACGGGCGCCGCAACCTGCCGCGGTCCCTGAGCGGGAGATCCCGGTAAGACGCGAAGGGCGATTCGATCGACCTCGTGGTGCTGCGCATCCGCGCCGCGGTGAGCGAGATGATCGGGGTCCGACTCGCGATCGATCAGCGCGCGACAAGCCGCGAGGAGGCCGCGATCGTGATCAGAGGCCCGACTGGAAGGGCGCGCCTCGACCCCCGCGAAAGAGGGGCGAATGACCCAATCGTTCCATCAAACGGGCGGTTGGATCGAGGTTATTGCCGGCGTGATGTTCAGCGGAAAGAGCGAGGAGCTAATACGCAGGGTGCGGCGCGCCATAATCGCGCGAAAACGGGTCCAAGTTTTCAAATCGCACCTCGATGCTCGATATGCCGGCATTTACTCGGTTTCGAGTCACGACGGACGAACAGTCGAAGCGGTTCCGGCGGACTCATCAGCGCAGATACGACAGCAAATCGATCCGATGGCGCACGTAATCGCGATCGATGAGGCGCAATTTCTCGACGCCGGAGTCATCCCGCTGGTGACGTCGCTCGCGGGGCGAGGACGCCGGGTCATAGTGGCAGGTACCGATACCGACTTCAGAGGCGAGCCGTTCGGCGCGATGCCCGAGCTGATGGCGATCGCGGAGGTCGTTGACAAGCTCCATGCGATCTGCGTGCTGTGCGGCGGGCCGGCAAGCCGGAATCAGCGACTGATCGGAGGGCAACCTGCGCCGTATGAGTCACCCACCATAATGGTCGGCGGGACCGAATCCTACGAAGCTCGCTGCCGAATGTGCTTTTCGGTGCCGAGGAAGGACCCTTCGCAGGTGACTCTGCTTTAGAGAGGTATTGTAAAACCATCGTAAGAATGGCGGCTTCCTTGCATAAACGTTCGACTCGGTCAGCTTTCGGCACAGTCCTTGTTCGCTCCCCAGGCGCTCAAGGGTGACGTACAGCCCGGACACTCCATGCGATTGATTGCCCTGACGGGGAATATTGCCAGCGGAAAATCGACTGTTGCCGCCATGCTCGAGAAGCGTGGGGCGACGATAATCGACGCGGACGCGCTGGCACGCGACGCTGTGCGTGCAGGCTCTCCCGCGCTCGGTAAGATCACCGACCGTTGGGGCAAAGGCGTGATCGGAAAGGACGGCTCGCTCGACCGGGATGCGCTGCGCGCGATCGTGTTTGATGACCAGACCGAGCTCGATGCACTCAACGACATCGTGCACCCGGAGGTGATGCGACTTCGCAACGCGGAGGTGGAGGCGGCGAGAGAGAGAGGGGACAATGTTGTCGTCTGTGTGATACCTCTGCTCTTCGAGCGGCACCTTGCGGACGATTTCAATACCATCGTTCTGGTGGACGCGCCTCGCTCGCTGCGGCTCGAGCGGATCGTGCGCGATCGTGGCCTCGATGAGGCGGAGGCAATGAAGATGATCGCCGCACAGATGCCTGCCGATCTGAAGCGGGCACGGGCCAACTATGTCATCGAGAACGACGGTTCGCTCGAGGCGCTCGAGGCGCAGGTCGATGCACTTTGGCAGAAGCTGTCGCGCGACAGCGCCTCATCCCTCACCACCGCGTAGCATTCTTCATGACAGGAGTCCGGCTTGGCGAACATTCCGTCCGATCTGCGATACACAGAGGAGCATGAGTATGTCCGTTCCACCGGCGACGACACGGTGGAGATCGGAATTACGGACTATGCCCAGGGCGAGCTGGGTGACGTCGTGTACGTCGAGCTTCCGAAGGCGGGAACCCGGTTCGCGAAGCATGACGTCTTCGGCACGATCGAAGCGGTCAAGGCCGTTTCGGAGCTGTTCGCGCCCGTCGGCGGCGAAGTGACGGAAGTGAATAAGCGGCTCGACAGCGAGCCCGCCCTCGTAAACACCGACCCGTATGGGGCTGGATGGATGATCAGGATGCGCGTCAGCGACAAGTCCGAGAGCGATGCACTGCTCGAAGCCGGCGCCTACACGAAGCAGATCGGAGGCTAGTCGGCCGCGCACGGGGCGTGAGCACCGCGCACGTTTACGATACACCTGACAGGGCAGCGCTCATTGACGCCGCCCTTTTTTTCAGCGAAGCGCGTCCTTGAAGCTGACCCCGGCGCGGAATCCGGGGATTTTTCGCGCTTTCACCTTCACGGTCCGTCCGGTGAAGACACTGTTGACTTCGCGCGCTTTGTGCGAGCGTCGGTCGAAAGTGCCGAATCCCGCGATAGTCACCTTTCCGCCGCGCTTCACCTGCCGTGATATGACTCCGTCGACAGGGTCGAAGATGGCGTCGACGACGCGCTTCACGTGCGTCGGTCGGAGCCGCGTCTGACGCCGAAGCGCTTCCAGCATTTCCGCCTTGTTCATACTGAACTCCGTGTTAGCGGGGAAAGCTGCGGGACTATTCTACTGTTGGCTGTGGATACTGGCTAGCGGCGGCTAATGCGAAACCGCCTGTGCGTCCGCATAGGCGTCTGCGGGTGGACACGAACAGATGAGGTTCCGATCGCCGTAGGCGCTCTCGATGCGGCCCACCGCCGGCCAGAATTTGAAGTCGCGGGTCCATGGAGCCGGGAATGCGGCGCGCTCGCGACCATATGGGTGAGTCCACTCATCCGCCGTCACATGCGCCTGCGTGTGCGGCGCATTCTTCAGGAGATTGTCGCGGCGGTCTGCAGTTCCCTGCTCTATCTCGCGAATCTCCTCGCGGATCGCGATCATCGCCTCGCAGAATCTGTCGAGCTCTGCCTTTGATTCACTCTCCGTTGGCTCGATCATCAGCGTGCCTGGAACCGGGAATGACACCGTCGGCGCGTGAAATCCATAGTCCATGAGCCGCTTGGCGATGTCCTCGACGTCCACTCCGCTCGTTTGCTTTACCACCCGAGTATCGACGATGCATTCGTGCGCGATCGTACCGTGTGTGCCTTTGTACAACACGGGGAAGTGAGGCTCCAACAGTCTCGCGACGTAGTTCGCATTCAGGATTGCAACCCGGCTCGCGTCTTCGAGACCGGCCGCACCCATCAGCCATATGTACGCGAGCGAAATGGGAAGAATGCTGGAGCTTCCCCAGGGAGCTGACGAGACCGCGCCGACCTCGTGTCGACCGGGGAGCGTGATGACAGTGTGGCCAGGCAGAAATGGAATCAGATGGGATGCAACTCCAATCGGGCCCATTCCCGGTCCGCCGCCGCCGTGAGGAATGCAGAATGTCTTGTGAAGATTGAGGTGACAGACATCGGCGCCGATATCCGCGGGGCGGCACAGGCCGACCATCGCATTCATGTTCGCGCCGTCCATGTAGACCTGACCGCCGTGCTCGTGCACGATCCTGCAGATCTCCTGGATTCCTTCCTCGAAAACGCCGTGCGTTGACGGATACGTCACCATCAGCGCGGCAAGCGATGCGGAATGCTGCTCCGCCTTTGCGCGTAAATCGGCAATGTCGATGTTTCCGCGCGGATCGGTCTTGACCACCACGACGCGCATCCCCGCCATTACCGCGCTCGCCGGGTTTGTTCCGTGAGCGGACTGCGGCGTGAGGCAGACGTCGCGATGCGATTCGCCGCGTGATGCATGGTACGCGTGTATTGCGAGAAGTCCCGCAAACTCACCCTGTGACCCCGCATTCGGCTGAAGTGAGATCGCGGCAAACCCGGTGATCTCTGCGAGAGCAGTCTCCAGCTCTCTGAACAGCTCCTGATATCCTTCCGCCTGATCGACCGGCGCAAACGGGTGCAGCTTCGCGAACCCGGGCCACGTGATCGGCATCATCTCCGCTGTCGCATTGAGCTTCATCGTGCACGATCCGAGAGGAATCATCGAATGCACGAGCGACAGATCTCTCGTTTCCAGCTTGCGGACGTAGCGCAGCAGCTCCGTTTCGGAGCAATGAGTATTGAACACCTCGTGCGTCAGGAACGGCGTGGTGCGCTTGAACCGCTCGTCGTACCGCGGGTCCGCACCTTCGACGAGCTCACCGATTGTCGGTGATCCCCCGAAAATGGCGAGCAGCTCACGCAAATCGGTTTCGTTGACTGTCTCATCGAGCGCGATACAAAGCGCGCCGTCGGATATTCGGCGCAGATTGATCTTTCGCTCTACTGCTGCGCGCATGATGTCGTCGGCAGATGCATCGCCGAGCTCGACACGAATCGTGTCAAAGTAGTCGTCATGCGCGATGGTGAATCCGAGGCGCTTGAGTCCTTCGGCCAGCACGGCAGCGTACTGATGAACCCGATTCGCAATCCGCCGAATTCCGGCCTGCCCGTGCCACACCGCGTAGAAGCTTGCCACGACTGCGAGCAGCACCTGCGCCGTGCAGACGTTGCTCGTTGCCTTCTCCCGCCGGATATGCTGCTCCCGCGTTTGAAGAGCCATTCGAAGAGCGGGACGACCCGCCGAGTCGCGCGAGACACCGATGATCCGGCCGGGTATGTGTCGCTTGAACTCGTCGCGTGTTGCAAAGAATCCCGCGTGCGGCCCCCCGTAGCCGAGCGGTACTCCAAACCGCTGCGAATTGCCGACGACTATGTCCGCTCCCCATTCGCCGGGTGGAACGAGAAGAGCGAGCGCCAGAAGATCACTGGCAACTGTGACCAGCGCGCCAGCGGAATGTGCCCGCTCGCACACGGCGCGATAATCACGCACCGCACCGTCGGTCGCCGGATACTGGAGAAGTATTCCGAAAACGTCGCTGCCGATCTCTTCGGTGAGCGGATCACCAAGCCGGATTTCGATTCCACGAACGCTCGCCCGTGTCCGCACAACATCAATCGTCTGCGGATGACAGTCCGTCGCGACGAAGAACACCTCTTTTCCTTCGGCGCCGCGAAGGCCAGAGCTCATCGTCATTGCTTCGGCTGCTGCGGTCGCTTCGTCGAGCAGCGACGCATTTGCGATTTCCATCGCGGTCAGATCGATGACCGCGGTCTGGAAGTTGAGTAGAGCCTCGAGTCGTCCCTGGGCTATTTCCGCCTGATACGGAGTGTAGGCCGTATACCACGCCGGACTCTCGATGACGTTTCGCTGTATGACGGGCGGTGTGATGCAGTCCGAGTACCCCATTCCGATGAATGAGCGAAAGACCCGGTTCTTCGCTGCCAGCGCGCGGAACGCAGCCAGAACTTCAGCCTCGCTCCGTCCGGCAGGAATACTGAGGCTGCGCCGGAATCGAATCCCCTCGGGGATCGTCGCGTCGATAAGCTCATCGAGCGATCCGTATCCCAGAGTTTGCAGCATCTGCGATATTGCCTCCGGACCCGGCCCAATGTGGCGGGGAACGAAGGAATCAGCCGGCGCAAGCGAGCGCTCGGCGTCCTTGATAGTCGTTGCCATAGGTGACTCAATTTAACCGCCAATGACAGTGCGGCGAACCGCAAATAAGTGGCGACTTTTGCTCGTTCCGCCTCGAAGCGGAGCCGAGAACATGGGGCGCGATGTTGCGCTCCTCGATCGCGCCCGAAAGACGCGCGAAGCTGTGTTTTCGATCTACGAGTGGATGCGTCCCACACTGTCGCTGGGACGCAATCAAATTGCGCGGGATCAGTACGATCGCGATGTGATCCGCTCCGCGGGAGTTGACGTCGTGCGGCGACCGACGGGTGGCCGGGCGCTGCTTCACTACCATGAGGTGACCTACAGCGTCACTGCTCCCGTCGGCTCGACATCACTTCGTGAATCGTACGAAGGAATCAACAGGATTCTGCTGAACGGGCTGGCTCGGCTCGGAGTCGACGCTTCGGTAGCGACAGGTGGTGCGATGGAAGCGCCGGGGCCAGTACCGTGTTTTTCGGATCCTGCTGCGGGAGAGCTCGTCGTGAACGGTCGCAAGCTCGTCGGCAGCGCTCAGCTGCGGGACGGCGGCGCATTCCTTCAACACGGATCGATTCTCATCGAGGACGATCAGGGATTCATTTCCCAGCTCATGCTCGGTCGCGCATCGAATGGCTCGGTGCCGGGAGCGGCGACGCTGTCATCGATTCTCGCGCGCAAACCCCGCATCAACGAAGTGTCGAATGCCCTCTTCGATGCCGTTCGTCACCTGGAGGACCAGGAGGCAGAGCATCTCAGCGAAGATGAGGTTCGAGCCGACTGCCTCGTCCGCGCGCGCGAATTCGAAAATGAACTGTGGACGTGGCGCCGGTGATGGCTAAACTTTCCGGCGTTGCGAAATTTCATTTCCTGTGGAACCGCAGTTGCGACAGCGCTGCTGGCCGCATGCACATCGGGCGAACGCGGCCCTGCTAGAGCCGGCGCCGCCGGAGGGACCGTCGTCATTGGTATCGGCGGCGACCCCGACATTCTTTTCCCACCGCTCCTGGCCACGGCGCCGGCACGTGAAGTCGCCGATCTCGTTTTCGACCACCTCGCCGACATCGGTGATTCTCTGAATACCGTCGGCGATCGAGGGTTCACGCCCCGGCTCGCGAAAAGCTGGGAGTGGAGCGGCGATTCACTCTCGATTGCCTTTCACATCGATCCAGAGGCGCGATGGCACGACGGAAGGCCTGTGCGCGCTTCGGACGTTGCGTTCACATACAACCTCTATACAGACAGCACGACAGCATCCCCGTCAGCTTCGTTGCTCAGCGACATCGATTCGGTAACCGTTCGCGATTCGCTCACGGCCGTTTTCTGGTACTCGCACCGCGGTCCTCTGCAGTTCTTTCAGGCGACATACCCGATCCTGATTCTTCCCGAGCACCTCGTTGGATCGGCTCGAGGTCCGGCGCTCAGGACAACAGAATTCGCCCGATCGCCGGTGGGAAGCGGACAATACAGGTTCGTGTCATGGAAACCGGGGACATCGATCGAGGTCATAGCCGATACATCGAACTACCACCGTCGACCGCTGATCGATCGGGTCATCTGGAGCGTCGCCCCTGATTTCAACACGGCGCTCGCCAGACTTCTCGGTAGGGAAACCGACGTGCTCGAAGGTATCACCACCGCGAATCTTTCCGACGTTGCAAAGAGTCCCGATCTTCGCACAGCCATTCTTCGCGGACTCGATTACAACTTTATCCAGTTCAACCTGCGGAGTCCGTCGAAAGTCGGGGAGCCGCATCCGTTATTCGCCGACCGATCGCTCCGGCGAGCGCTGACGATGGCGGTGGACCGTGTGCGGATAGTGCGAAGCGTCTACGATACGCTCGCCGCGACGGCGCTCGGCCCCACAGTGCGCGCGTTTCCGACGACGGATACGTCGCTCGTCCAGATCCCCTTCTCTCCCGACCGCGCGAACCGTGCGCTCGATTCACTCGGCTGGCGCGATTCGAACGGCGACGGGATACGTGACCGTAGAGGACAGGCACTTCGGTTCACTCTGTCAGTGCCCAGCTCGAGCAGGAACAGAATGAACATGGCCGTTGTGATTCAGGATCAGCTCCGCACGGCCGGCGTGAAGATGGACATTGATCCGCTCGAATTCGCGTCCTTCATTGAGCGTGAGAAGAGTGGAAAGTTCGATGCAATGCTCGGAGGCTGGCATGTGGATGCGAGTCCGGGGGGCTTGAGGCAGACGTGGGGATCAGCGGGCCTGCGCGCCAAAGGCGGATCGAACTACGGATCGTATCAGAATCCGCTGTTCGACGCGCAGGTGGACAGCGCGCTCTCGACGATGTCCCTCGAGACCCGTCGAGCCGCGTTCCGCCGTGCATACCAGACAATCATCGACGACGCGCCGGCCATCTGGCTGGCAGAGCCCAAGACCGTCCTCGCGATTCATCGGCGATTGCGCGCTACCAGAATGCGGCCCGACGCATGGTGGGCGAACGTAGGCGATTGGTCGATACCGGTCGCCGAGCGACTCGCGCGTGATCGCGCGACTGCTGTGCGCTAGCGCGTGATACGCTACATCGTCGGAAGGATCGCGCAGGCAGTGGTAGTGGTCGCGATCGTCGCGACGCTGGTATTCTTTCTCATCCATCTCGCGCCGGGAGATCCATTTGCCGCGGCGATGGACAATCCCAACGTGTCGGAGTCGGTACGCCAGCGATGGCGTGAGTCATACGGACTCAACAAGCCGCTCGGAGAGCAATACGCGAGATACATGACCGCAGTCGCGCGCGGCAATCTCGGATGGTCGTTCTCGCGCCAGCAGCCAGTGGCGTCGGTGCTCGCGGACGCGCTGCCGAACACGCTCCTGTTGATGGCGATCTCGCTCTTCGCAGGCTTCGCAGCAGGAATCGGGGCCGCGGTCGCGCAGATGGTTCGACGCGGGCACATCACGGACAGGATCCTGAGCGCGATTTCCCTGTTCTTCTTCGCAGTTCCCGAGTTCTGGCTTGCCCTCATGCTTCTGCTCCTGCTCAGCTACCGTTTTCACATCTTTCCTATCGGCGGAATGATCGATCCGGTAATGCACGACAGCCTGAGTCGCGCAGGACAGATCGCCGATGTCGGCAAGCACGTGTTTCTGCCGGCGCTGACTCTGACTTTGCTTGCGGCTGCTGTCGTCGCCAGATATCAGCGCGCGGCGCTGCTCGATACGATCCCCGAGGATTACATCCGAACCGCCCGCGCCAAGGGACTCGACACGCGGCGGATCGTACGACAGCACGCGCTTCGTAACGCGCTGCTACCGGTGATCACACTCGCCGGACTTGCGTTTCCGGCACTCGTTACCGGAGCGGTGTTCGTCGAAAAAGTTTTTTCGTGGCCGGGAATGGGTCTCGTGATCGTCAATTCCATCGGCTCGAGAGATTATCCGCTGCTCGTTGCGGGAGTTATCGGCGTGAGCGTGCTGGTCGCAGTCGGAAGCCTCATGGCTGATCTGCTTTACGCAGCCGCTGATCCGCGGGTACGCGATGCCATCTGATCTTCAGGGACTCCTGCTTGCACCGCGCACCTTTTTCGGGCTTGCGCGGTTCGAGCGACGCACACGCTTCGCGCTGGCGCTCGCCGCAGTCATCGTCGTGGTGTGCGCAGCCGCGCCATTGCTCGCACCATACGATCCGATCGCTCAGCCGGAGATCATCCAACTGCGCTCGATGCCGCCGTCAGCCGCCCATCCGTTCGGAACAGATCCGTATAGTCGGGACGTATTCAGCCGGGTTCTTTACGGGGGCCGCCTGTCGCTCGCGGTCGCCCTGGTCGCGACCCTCGTCAGCATTACACTTGGTACGTTGTACGGAGCGACCGCCGGTCTCGCCGGCGGATGGGCTGACGGCGTGATGATGCGAATCCTCGATGCTTTGCTGTCGATACCGCGGCTCCTTCTTCTCATCGCAGTCTTCGCAGTCTGGCGCGCACCATTGCCGGCGTTTATCGCGATCGTCGGAGCAACCGGTTGGTACGCGATGGCGCGTGTGATAAGAGGTCAGGTTCTTGCGTTGAAAACGCAGGATTTCGTGCTATCGGCGCGCGCGCTTGGCGCCGGGCGCCGGCAGATTCTGCTTCGACACATTCTACCCAACGTTCTGTCGCCGCTGATCGTCGCGGCCGCACTGGGAGTCGGTCACGTCATTCTTCTCGAAGCCGGACTTTCATATCTGGGAGTGGGCATTCACCAGCCTGACCCGAGCTGGGGAAACATCATCCAGGATGGAGCAGATCAGCCAGCGCGACTGTGGTGGATCTCGTTCTTTCCGGGTATGGCGATTCTCCTGACCGTGATCGTCTTCAACTATCTCGGAGACCGGCTGCGCGAGGCAGCCGACCCGCGCACGAGACGAACGTCGTGACCGAGCCGCTTCTCTCGATAGAAAACCTTCGCACGTATTTCCACACCGTTTCCGCGGTTGCACGGTCAGTCGACGGCGTCTCGTTCAGCGTGATGCCCAGCGAAACTCTTGGAATCGTCGGCGAATCCGGATGCGGCAAATCGGTAACTGCCCTCTCGATTCTTCGCCTGATACAGCCGCCGGGGCGAATCGAGGAAGGCAGCCACATCATGTTCGAGGGACAGGATCTCGTTTCGCTCGACGACAGCGGAATGCGGCGTATTCGCGGCAATCGCATCTCGATGATCTTTCAGGAGCCCATGTCGGCGCTCAACCCGGTGTTCACGGTGGGCGACCAGGTTGCAGAAGTGGCACGCATTCACGGGACCGGCACTCGGAAGGAAGCGTGGGACCGCGCAGTGGAGATGCTTGCGCTCACCGGCATTCCCGCTCCGGCCGATCGCGCGCGTCAGTATCCGCATCAGCTGTCGGGCGGAATGAGACAGCGAGTGTTGATCGCGATGGCGCTGATGATGAACCCGTCGCTGCTCATAGCCGACGAGCCGACTACCGCTCTCGACGTCACCATTCAGGCGCAGATCCTCGAGCTCCTGGTCGATCTGCAGAAGCGAATGGGAATGTCGATTCTCATGATCACCCACGATCTCGGCGTCGTGGCAGAAACGGCGTCGCGCGTGCTCGTCATGTATGCGGGTGAGGTGGTGGAGGAAGCATCGGTCGCGACATTGTTCGACGAAGCGCATCACCCGTACACGGAAGGATTGATGTACGCGATGCCCCGGATGGTAGAGCGTCGCGAGCGGTTGAACGTGATTCCGGGTACCGTGCCTGCGCCGACGGACTGGCCGACCGGCTGTCGATTCCGCGACCGCTGTCCTTACTCGTGGGAGCGATGTATCGAAGAGCATCCGCCGCTCTACAGGATTTCGCCGGGACACACATCGCGCTGTCATCTCGCTGAAGAGCCCGAGAGACGATTGCATCCGCATCCGCCGCTGGTCGAGCAAATAGGGGTCGCCACGTGATCGACCGTGCACCATTGCTCAGCGTTAGCAATCTCGTAAAGAACTTTCCGATCAAGCGCGGAGTTCTCGGGCGGCAGGTCGGGTCAGTTCACGCTGTTTCCGATGTGTCCTTCGACATTGCGGCCGGCGAGACGCTGAGCCTTGTCGGCGAATCGGGATGCGGAAAGACTACAACAGGTCGCGCAATACTTCGCCTCATCGAGCCGACGTCGGGAAAAGTCATGTTCGACGGGCGTGATGTGCTGGCGCAGGGTCCGGGTGACATGCGCGCGCTCCGGCGGCAGATGCAGATAATCTTCCAGGATCCGGTCTCATCGCTGAATCCGCGCATGACAATCGGCACTGCGATCCGTGAGGGCATGCTCATTCACCGCATTGCCGAAGGCGCAGATGCCGATGCTCGCGTGCGCCGCCTCCTCGAAGAAGTCGGACTTCGCGGTGAATACACCACTCGGTATCCGCACGAATTCTCGGGAGGACAACGGCAGCGCATCGGGATTGCACGCGCGCTGGCTGTCGAGCCGAGGTTCATCGTCTGTGACGAGCCCGTATCGGCGCTCGATGTGTCGGTGCAGGCGCAGGTGATCAATCTGCTTCAGGATCTTCAGCGTCATCGCGACCTGACGTATCTGTTCATCGCGCACGATCTCTCTGTCGTGCGGCACATGTCCGATCGCGTCGCGGTCATGTACCTCGGCAAGATCGTAGAGCTGGCGCCGGCGGAGCAGCTTTATCACGAGCCGCTGATGCCGTATACGCAGGCGCTCCTATCGGCGGTTCCGGTACCCGAGCCCGGTCAGAAGAGAAAGCGAATTCTTCTCGAAGGGGACGTTCCGTCACCGGCCGCGCCGCCGCCTGGATGTGTGTTCCATCCTCGCTGCCATCATCCGGCGAAGGATGCCGCATGCGGTCGAATCGTACCGCCGCTCGAGGAAAAGGCACCCGGACGCTATGCCGCGTGTATCAAACAACCACCGACGACAGTTTCCTGGGACGAACAATTGAAAGCTGGAGCAACGATTCCGCCCCAGCGGTACGTTCCTAGCACGGAAAAACTCGTCGGATCAACGACTCAAACACCTCCATCTCAAGCGCAATGACGACGACGATCGAGAAGGGAGTTTTCGAGCAGCCTCAGGCAGGGACGATAACTCAGGACGAGCCGCCGCCGGGGCTCCAGCAGTGGACCGGCGATCGCGGATTCTTCGGTCATCCCCGGGGCTTGTCGACGCTGTTCTTCACCGAGATGTGGGAGCGGTTCTCGTATTACGGACTGCGACCGCTGCTCGTGCTGTTCATGTCCGCAACAATCGTGAACGGCGGCTACGGCTTCGATCGAACACAAGCTTCCGCCATCGTCGGCATCTACGCCGCATTCGTGTATCTGATGTCGCTCCCCGGTGGATGGATTGCGGACCGGTTGCTCGGCTTGCGGCGCGCGATCTTCATCGGTGCTGGACTAATATCATCGGGCCACATCTGCATCGGATTGTCCGGCCTTGGCGGTCCGGGCGGCGGGAAGGTCCCCTTCTTCCTCGGTCTCATTCTCATTGTATGCGGAACCGGACTGCTCAAGCCGAACATCTCCGCAATCGTCGGCGATCTCTATCCGGAAGGCGGAGCGCGGCGCGACGCGGGATTCTCGATCTTCTACATGGGAATCAACGTTGGTGCCTTCCTCGGTCAGCTCGTAACCGGATACCTCGGCGAACAGGTTGACTGGCACGTCGGAATGGGCGCCGCGGGCGTAGCGATGCTGATCGGTCTGACGATATATGGACTTCGTCAGAAAAAGACCCTCGGCCCAATCGGTATGGTTCCGGCGCAGGATCCTGATCCGATTCGCCAGGCACGCCAGCAGCGCACCGTGAAGACCTTCGTCGCGAGCTTCGTGACCGCGGTCGTTCTAATCTTCTTCCTCGCTGCAAGCGGGGCGATCGAGCTGAATGCCGCATCCATCGCGAAGTACATGACCTATGCGATGGTATCGATGGCCGCAGCGTTCTTTGCGTTTGTGTTCCTCGCCGGCAGACTCAACGGCGCAGAGAAGCGACGCGTTGCAGTGATCGTTGTCCTGTTCGCATTTGCAGCGATTTTCTGGTCTGCCTTCGAGCAGGCTCCCACGTCGCTGAATCTTTTTGCGCGCGACTTCACGAATCGGACGGTTGGCGGATTCCAGATTCCGGCCACGTGGTTCCAGTCCGTGAACCCGCTGATGATCATCTTGTGCGCGCCTCTGTTCGCGTGGCTCTGGGTGACGCTGGCGAATCGTGGTACAAACCTGTCGAGCCCGGCGAAATTCTCACTCGGACTCTTCCTCGCAGGCATCGGATTTCTTATCATGATCTTCGCCGCCAACAATGTGGTGGCGAGTGGAGGAACTGCGCTTGTCGCACCGTGGTGGCTGGTCACGAGCTATTTCTTCCAGTCGATAGGCGAGCTGTGCCTCAGTCCAGTCGGCTTGTCGTCGATGACCAAGCTCTCGCCGCGAAAGTATGTCAGTCAGATGATGGGTATCTGGTTCCTCGCTTCCGCGCTGGGCAACCTGATCGGCGGTCGCGTCGGCGGGCACGTCGATCCGGAAAAGCTGGAGCAAATGCCGAAGCTGTTCACGACGACGACAATCTCACTGATGGGAGCTGCGCTGCTGCTGGCACTGATGATCGTGCCGATCAGGAGAATGATGAAGGATTCAGCGCCCTCAACTCAGTAACCGGCAACCGGTAGCCGGTAGCCGGTAGCCGGTAGCCGGCTACCGGTTGCCGGTTACGGCCAGTTGAAAATCGAGATTGGGACTGAGCGTTCGCGATTGCGGGCGACGTCGCCGGGCTCCTTCCAGAAGATGCGAGTGAAGTTCCTCGCACTGAATCGGAACGTAGGCTTCGCGCCGGTAGAGCGATCGAACGGGTAGGCGATATCCAGCCGCAACATTCGCTGCGACCGCGGTGGAACCGCGGCCATCAGGCTCACACCTGCTGACCAGGAATTCTTCGTGTCGATGCCGAATGGGGCATCTCCCGCCCAGATCTGGCCCGAGTTGATAAACGGCGCAATTCCAACAGACGCGAATTGTTTCAGTCGTCCAAGGTGGATGCGGTCTTCCACGCGCGTGACGATACGACGCCCTCCGCCGGCCCACGACTTCGAGTATCCCCTTGGCCCGCCTTCCTTGTCATACAGAGTCACCTGAAACGGCAGGCGCTGCCGCCATCCCGCACTCCACTCGAGACTGCCAAGAAGGGTGTGGCGAGGAATCGGCTTTACGTAAAGCGCAGCGCGACCACTTGCAAGAACGCCGTCCCAGCCGCGCAACCCCGGTGGACGGCGGCCCTCCGCAAGCACGTCAACCGCTCCAAACGCGAGCGGAGATCCAAATCCGACGTAGACGTCGCCGGACACGAAGCGGTCCTGCTCGTGCGCGCCGAACGCGCTGATTCCTCGACCGAACAGAGACGACACCTCGAGTCCCTTTCGCACGTCCTGCACTCCATCGAGCGACTCGAAGCCCGTGATCTGAACAAAGTTGACGATTCTGACGCCGAGCAATGCGTTCAGCCGCGTGTTGCGATGCGACTCGAACCCATCGATCGGCGGTCTCGTCGTGTCGCGCTCGAGCGTGCCCGGCCGGAGCATGAACGGCACGATTCCGGGGAGCTCATGCTCATACGACATGGAGAGTCCGACGAGCGCAATTCTCCGTGGCGGACCTATTCGCGCCACCGCGCCGACATCCGCATATGTGCGTTTCAATGGAAGCGCGACAGTCTGCGAATTCGGCTGCCTGAAAAATCGGTAGCCGTCGCGATTCCCGGCTGTCGTGCGCCAGGAATAACGCTGCAGATCCGTAAGGAATGGGCGACTTGCTTCGGCAGACCATTCACCTCCGATCTCATTGCGCGTCGCTTCGAGCGCGAGCTGGTAGGGGCGGCCGAGAAGCTGATAGTCGATCATTCGAACTGACCAGGTATCGCGAAAATCGGGACTGTGTGCCCACGTCCCGACCAGTGTCACCGCCTCGCCCATGAGATTCTCTTCGCCGAGTCTCACTGCGCGAACGAAAGGCGATCTGCTCGTTGCCCCGCCGCCCGCAAGCAACGACACTTCATCGACGGTGTAAACGGCGAGTCCCACTCCACCATCCTCGTCGGGAAACGCGAGGATGCTAGCGTCAGCGAGATAAGGTTGCGCGCGAAGGATGCGCTCGGATTCCGCGCGCTTCAGCTCAGTGCACACGTCACCCGCGCGCAGGACCAGAAAACGGCGGATGATGTTCGGATTCGTTGTCTGATGGACTGACGCGAGCTGGCGGGCGAGCCGTTGTTGAAGCTTCGAGCCGCGCACTTCGAACGGCGGACGTGCATATACTTCGATCCGGCTCACACGCTGACCCTTGCAGGCGACGGGACCCCCTTCCAGACTTTGACCTGGAAGCGCTGTCAGTGGAACGATCGCTGCCGTGAGAGCGAGACAACCGATACCAAGAGGCTTCAACGTGTCATCCGCGGTCGCTGAATCAGTACGTGAGTCAAATCGTTCCCCCACTGCGAGGGCTCCGCGAACGGTTGCCGTTTCCGCGACCGCAGACACCCGAATGGGCGGCGTGCACCGCGTGCGGCTCAATTCCGCCTACGTCACGTCCCTCGAAAATGCAGGGCTCATACCAATCGTGGTACCCCCGCTTCGCTCTCCCGATGCGGTGCGTGCAGTCGTTGAAGCCGTCGACGGTGTCCTGCTTACCGGCGGCGAGGACGTTGATCCCGCGCTCTATGGCCAGGCTCCGCATGAAAAGCTCGGAACGGTGAACCGCGTCCGCGACGAGACGGAGATCGCGCTCGTCAAAGCCGCACGCAGTCTGCGCAAGCCGGTTCTCGCAATCTGCAGAGGACCACAGCTGCTCAACGTCGCGCTCGGCGGCACGCTGATTCAGGACATTCCATCGTGCGTGCCCAACGCGCTTCCCCACTACCCCGAAGCAGAGCGTGGAGAGCGGACGCATGAGGTGTCGATCGAAGAGGGATCGCGGGTCGCTTCCGCCATTGGCGCGACGAATGTGCGCGTGAACTCGCTTCATCACCAGAGCATTCTCGAGCCCGCCCCGGACCTAATCGTAACGGCGCGCGCGCCTGATGGGATCATCGAAGCAGTGGAGACGCGAGACAGGAACTGGTGGGTGATGGCAGTCCAGTGGCATCCGGAGGAGATGAATGATTCTCCCGAGCCCTGGGACCGCGGACTCTTCCACGCTTTCGCGGAGCAGCTCGCACGGCGCTGACGCGCCTCCGAGTCCTTCATCTGGACTCGGGCCCGACGTGGCGCGGCGGCCAGCAGCAGGTTCTACTGCTCGCGAAAGGACAGCGAGCGCGTGGCCATGAGCCAATCATCGCCGCCCCGCCGAGTTCTCCATTGCTCGAGCGCGCGCGCGAGGCAGGCGTGGCAGTCTTCGCGATCCCCATGCGAGCGGAGTACGACCTGCTTTCCGCACGGCGGTTGCGCGCGCGAATAGCTACGTGGGAGCCGCACGTCGTCCACGCGCACGACGCCCGCTCGCATGCAATCGCATTGATTGCGTTGCTCGGTGCACAGCGCACGCCGCTCGTCGTGACGCGTCGTGTTCCTTTCGTGCCAAGCTCGGCGCGCCTCAAGTATGGTCCTCGTGTAGCAGCATTCATCGCCATATCCGACGCCGTAAGGCAGGCGATGGTTTCGGCGGGCATCGAGTCCCACCGCATTACGGTCGTCAATTCCGGTATAGAGATCCCCGATCGAAGGGTCCAGCCGCGCGACTGGCGGTACGAAGTGCGTTGGCCGAAGGACACGGTGGTTTGCGGAATGGTAGGATCGATGACCACCGAAAAGGGTCTTTCGGATCTGCCGCAGATCGTCGCCGCATTGGCACCAGAGCTGTTCGAGAGAATCGCGCTCGTTTTGATCGGAGGTAGTGACGATTCACCACCCGTGCCCGGGCTTCGAACACATTCCGCCGGATTCGTCGACGACGTCGCTCCCGCTGTTGCCGGCCTCGATGTGCTCTGGCATCCATCGCATGCCGAGGGTCTCGGCACGGCAGTGATCGAGGCGATGGCTGTCGGCGTGCCACCCATTGCGTACTCTGTCGGAGGAGTTCCCGAGGTCGTTGAGGACGGCGTGTCCGGAGTGTTGGTACCCCCGAACGACACCCGGGCATTTGCGGAGGCGGCGACGCGTCTTGCACTGGACGCGAACCTGAGAAAGTCGCTTGGAGAAGCAGCTCGGCGCCGGGCCTCGCGGTTCACGGCGGACGCGATGGTTGACGGCACGCAGTCTGTTTACGACCGCCTTCTGGGCGTCGACACGGCACAGTAACCCCTCGGCGCAACTCCCAGCGCCCCCAGAGGTACAAAACAAGTGGCGCGAACTCTTCGGGCTCGTCTATCTTGCCAGAGACCGAATAAACGACCGACTAAGGTAGAAATTGCTCTATATCTGCATACCGGCGTACAACGAAAGCACCACTATCGGTGTTCTGCTCTGGCGCATCCGCAAGGTGTTCCAGACCTATTCCCGCGAGTACGAGGTGATTGTGTACGACGACGGGAGCACAGACGGAACCGCCGACACGCTGCAGCCGTACCTCGAGGTGATTCCGCTCACAGTGCTTCGTGAGAAGCAGCATGTGGGTTACGGACGCGCTGTCGAGCGCCTCTGCCGCGAAGTTTCGCGTCGCACACGCTATCCGCGACGCGATGCAATGGTCCTGATGCAGGCGGATTTCACTGATCAGCCCGAGCTGTTGCCCGAGCTCGTGAAGCGATTCGAAGGTGGAGCGGACATTGTCATCGGCGAACGCGACATCGCTCGCCTTCATTCGTCAGCGCGCCGCCTGCGGGCAATGGCGCCGTGGGCTCTTCGCTTCTCCGTTTCCATCAGCGGCGTGGACGATCCGTTCTCATCGTTCCGCCTGTACAGAATCTCATTGCTTCGGGAACTGCTCAGAGCGATTGGTGAAAAGGCTCTGATCTCGAACGATGGATGGGCAGCGAATGTTGAGCTGCTGATGCACACCATGCCGCTCGCGCGCAGAGTCGAACGTGTTACTCTCGCGCCGAGGTATGACGTTCGGACGCGTCCGACGCGCCTCAAGCCTCTCGCTGACGCAATGGCGATGTACCGATTCGGTCGAAGCGTGAAAGGCCGGCGCGTGGTCGCGCGCGGTTCCGCACAGCCGGCGACGGCGCAGCAGGCAGCTTCTCAGCCATCCGCCGCCCGAGTCTGATCCGATGATTGGCAACAGAGGGCGCTTGCTCGCGCCCGTCGCGCTTGTCGTATGCGCCGCATTCGCAATGCGAGTTTCGATCGCGTCCGGACAGACCAGTCCCACGGATTCTTCAGGTGTCACGACTGCGGTCGCGATGCAGGAGCAGACGATTCCTTGGGGCGCGGGCGAGCGATTTTCATACGAGGTGAAGTTTGGCTCGATTCGCGTTGGAAGCGGGCAGATGGAAGTGCACGGAGTCGAGCAGATTCGCGGCCGCGATACGTGGCACACCTCATTCTGGGTGCGCGGCGGCACTTTTTTCTACCGGGTAGACGATCAGTTCGAGAGCTGGATCGATCCGGACACATTCTCGTCGATGCGGTTTCTGAGACAGATCCAGGAAGGAACGCGCGAGCGATCGCAGCATTTCGAGATCTATCCGGAGCGCTCCGCTTACGTGCGGCCGGACAAAAAGCCGCCGCGGGAATATCGAAGCGTGCGCCAGCCACTCGATGAGGGATCGTTCCTCTACTTCGTGAGAACGATTCCGCTCGTGATCGGCCAGACGTACGACTTTCACCGCTACTTCATGGCGGATCGAAATCCCGTCCGCCTCCGTGTGCTCCGGCGGGAAACGGTTACCGTTCCCGCAGGGACGTTCAACGCGATCGTGATTCAGCCGATCATCAAGACCCGGGGTATCTTTTCGGAAGGAGGCCAGGCCGAAGTCTGGCTCTCCGACGACTCGCGCCGCATGCTTCTTCAGGTGAAGACAAGGCTGCCGTTCGGCTCACTCAATCTCTATCTCAAATCGTACGCGCTAGCGACGGGACAGGCGGCAAAGACGGGAGACAGATAGACGGAGCCGACTCCGGCACCGCCTCGGCCAATCGCACGCCGGAAGCTGACCTCGCCAGGATCCGCACGATCCCTGTAGACATCCGACCGAACAAGGTAGCAGCGGAAGAATTCGCGTCTCCTCCGCGAGGCGACATGACGTTCGCCGCGTTCATGAACTCCCTTCCGGATGTGTTGGTCGCCCGCGACTTCAAGACGGTTGTGGCGGCAATCGTAACCGCCGCGCGAAGAGAGCGCGCTGTTATCGCGATGCTCGGCGGACACATCGTGAAGACCGGCGTAGCACCGGTGCTGATCGAGCTGATGGAGCGAAAGGTGATCACTCACCTTGCGATGAACGGATCGGGCGCGATCCACGACTATGAGATCGCGCGATTCGGTGCGACGTCCGAGGATGTCGCTCGCGGATTGGTAGACGGCACGTTCGGCATGGCCGAAGAAACCGGACGCGAGATGAACGAAGCGTTCATCGCCGGCATGAAGAACGGCTGGGGAATGGGAGAATCGGTCGCGCGCGCACTCGACAATGCCGAGCTCGCCCACCCGGAGCTGTCTCTGATTCTTGCGGCAGATCGTCTCGGAATTCCCTGCACCGTTCACGCAGCGCTCGGCGCGGAGATCATTCATCAGCATCCGGCGGTGAACGGCGCAGCGATCGGCGACACCAGTCATCGTGATTTCAGGAGGCTTGCAGCAGCCCTACCCGGTCTTCACGACGGAGGTGTCGCTCTCAATTTCGGCAGTGCCGTGATAATGCCGGAGGTGTTCCTCAAAGCGCTGACGATCGCGCGGAACCTCAACGATCGGCGGCCCGTCAACTTCACGACGTGCGATCTGGACATGCAGCGTCATTATCGTCCCCGAATGAACGTCGTCATCCGCCCCACGAATGCGGGC
The DNA here is from genome assembly GCA_036560025.1 of Gemmatimonadaceae bacterium. Lineage (GTDB taxonomy): Bacteria > Gemmatimonadota > Gemmatimonadetes > Gemmatimonadales > Gemmatimonadaceae > UBA4720. The sequence continues at coordinate 33,302 of DATBRZ010000264.1, forward strand.
GGTCAGGGGTTCGAAATAACAGGGCACCATGAGATCATGGTGCCGATGCTATGCTGGGCAGTGATTGATGCTATGGAATCGTCGACGTAAGCTCAGAAAACAACTGCGAGCCATTGGCAGCTGGCTTGGTGGCCATCAGCTGATAGCTAGCCAACAGCCGTTAGCCGTCCAGCCATCAGCCCGCCGCTCGCTTTTTTCGTGGTTGTTTTAGTATCTATCGATACTGTTACCTGACCACTTCTCGCGCAGCCGTCGCGCACTGTCGGGGCTGACGATCCGGATGACCAGATAGGCAATCCCGCCGACTATCAGCGCCTTGATCGCGAAGCCGAGCAGCCAGAACGTGAGACCGAGCAGCCCGCCGAAGATCTTGAACACGAAACCCAGCGCAAACAGGCCGAACATCACCAGCAAGCCGGTCATCAGGATGGTACGGAGCATCGAACTTTCTCCAAAACTGTGATTGCGAACAATACGCCGTCACCCGGCCGGTGGTTTCAGTGAGTCCCAGGCACCACGACGTCATCGTCGTCGGGGGTGGGGTAATCGGACTCGCTTCGGCCACGGCTATTGGCGCGCGTGCCACGCGCGTTCTGGTAATCAACGAATCCCGCCCAGGCGAGGCCTCGCCGGCGTCGGCGGGGATGCTGGCGCCATCGGTCGAGCGCGCAATCGGCCCTGCGCACGACTTCGCCGTCGCAGCACGCAACCGCTACACCTCCTACGTGGAGGAGCTGGCCGAGATGACAGGAGTCCGCGTTCCGTTGAATCGTCTCGGGATTCTTCAAGTCGCGCTCACAGAAGCTGGCGTTCGCGGACTTCGCACCACAGCCTCAGTGGACTCCGAGTGGATCGATCGAAAGGCTCTCACCGAAATGGAGCCGACTCTCGGACACGCGATCGGTGCCGTGCTGAGTCCGGACGATGGCTGCATCGACAACATCGCGCTCTTGAGAGCGCTCGACGCGCTCGCCAGCATGCTGCCTTCCCTCACGCGAGTGAATGGAGCGGCTCAATCGATCGATGCGCAGAATGGAAGCATTCGCGTGAGGCTCGCTGACGGCACTATCGAGGAAAGTGGACAGGTAGTCATCGCAACCGGCGCGTGGGCAGGAGCACTCGAGGGTGCACCCGCCGCACGCGACGTTCAACCAATGCGCGGACAGTTGATCTCGTTCGATGGATTCGGACTACGACACGTCGTTTACGGACCGAGAGGCTATCTCGTCCCGCGAAGCTCAGCGGAGACGATAGCAGGAAGCACGATGGAGGACGCCGGCTTCGACGCTTCAACTACCGACGAAGGAGTCGCCAAGCTTCGGCTTGCCGCAACGGAAATCGTCCCCGGGCTCAGCATTGCACCGGTCACTTCCGCCTGGGCGGGACTTCGGCCTGTGACGCCGGATCTGCTTCCTATCATCGGTCGCGATCCGCACAACGACAAGCTGATCTACGCTTGCGGCCATTCGCGTAACGGTATTCTTCTCGCTGCGCTGACCGGCGACGTTGTCGCTCAACTCATCGTGGGCGAGCCCGTCGTGCACGACCTTTCTCAATTTCGCCCGTTCCGCTTTTAGGGTAGATTCGGACAGATGAGCGAGGTGCTATACCAGATCATGGGCCGGCATCGTGCCGAGCCTCTCCCCCAGAGAAAACCGGCATGGCTCAAGGTGAGAGCACCCGGGGGACCGAACTATATGCGGCTCAAGCACTTGATGCGTGAGCTGAACCTTCATTCGGTGTGCGAAGAAGCCCACTGCCCGAACGTGGGCGAATGCTGGGAACACGGCACCGCAACGTTCATGATCCTGGGCGACGTGTGCACGCGGAATTGCGCCTACTGCGCGGTTGCACATGGCCGGCCGCCTTCGTACGACATCGAAGAGCCTGCGCGAGTCGCTGAAGCAATCGCCGAGATGAATCTGCAGCACGCGGTGATCACATCCGTCGATCGTGACGACCTTCCCGATTTCGGCGCATACATCTTTGCCGAGACAATTCGGCAGGTACACGATCGCGTGCCGGGCTGCTCCGTTGAAGTTCTCGTGCCGGACTTTCAGGGGAACGAGTCGAGCATTCGCACGGTGCTCGATGCATCACCTGAGATCTACAACCACAACACCGAGACGGTGCCGCGCCTTTACAAGAAAGCGCGACCCGGCGGCAGATATCCGAGGGTTCTCGAAATCTTCCGATTCGTGAAGCGCGTTGCGCCTGACATTCCAACGAAATCGGGAATGATTCTCGGGATGGGCGAGACGATCGAGGAAGTGATTGCGACTATGCGCGATCTGCGCGACGTGGACGTGGACATTCTCACGCTCGGTCAATACCTCCGGCCTTCGGACAAACACCTCCCGCTTGATAGGTATTACCCGCCGGAAGAGTTCGCCTATCTCCGCGAGGTGGGTATGGACATGGGGTTTCGGCACGTAGAGTCGGGACCGCTGGTGCGCTCGAGCTACCACGCCTGGGAGCAGGTTCAGGCAGCAGGCGTATGACCGACGTCGAGACGATCGAGCGCGCCGAACAGCGACCGGCCAAGAGCGACCAGCAGACGGCCGGCTCGGCGGAGACCGACGCGAGCAACGACGGCGACAGCCCTGCGCGCGGCGACGTCGAGCTCAGGCGCGAGCTACTCAGGTCGATGCTCATTCAAAGACGCTTCGAGGAGCGTTGCGCAGAGGCGTACGCGCTGGGCAAGATCGGCGGATTCTGTCATTTGTACATCGGACAGGAAGCGATCTCTGCCGGAACCATGTCCCTGCTCCGACCCGACGACTATGTCGTCACATCATATCGCGACCACGGTCAGGCGATCGCGCGCGGGGTGAGCGCGAGGTCGGTAATGGCGGAGTTGTTCGGACGAATCGACGGCTGCTCCAAGGGAAAGGGCGGCTCGATGCACATCTTCGACAAGAAGACGAACTTCCTCGGTGGTCATGGAATTGTCGGCGCACACATTCCGCTCGCTGCCGGCGTTGCCTGGGCGGTTAAGTACCGCGGCGGAAATCAGGTTTGCGTGTGCTTCTTTGGTGAAGCCGCGGTGAACATCGGCGCGTTCCACGAGGCGCTCAACATGGCGTCGCTGTGGAAGCTTCCCGCGGTGTTCATCATCGAGAACAATCGCTACGGAATGGGAACGGCGATCTCCCGTGCAACAGCGAATGAGGATGTGCGTATTCGCGCCGCCGCGTACAACATGATCGGTGAGTCGGTCGACGGGCAGGACGTCTTCGCTGTCCGCGACGCGGTCGGCCGCGCGATCGAGCTGGCGCGCGCCAAGTCACTGCCGACACTGATCGAGATGCGAACGTACCGATTCATGGGCCACTCGATGTCGGACGCGGCGAGTGGAACGTACCGATCGAAGGAAGAGCTCGAGGAGAGCATGAAGCGGGACCCGATCTTGATTCTTCGCGATTCGATGGCCGCAGCAGGTGAGCTTGCTGAAGGAGATCTCGCAAAACTCGACGAGGAGGCGAAGGCAATCGCGCAGGATGCGTGGGACTTCGCGGACAAGAGTCCTGAGCCGCCGCTCGAGGAGCTGACCAAAGACGTGCTCGTCGAGGGCGCGAGCTGACCATGGCTGTTGTCACGTATCGCGATGCGCTGAACCAGGCGTTGCGAGAGGAGCTCACACGCGACGACAGCGTCTTCCTCATGGGCGAGGAGGTAGCTCAGTACAACGGCGCCTACAAAGTCTCCAAGGGACTGCTCGATGAGTTCGGCCCGATGCGTATTGTCGACACGCCGATCACCGAACTTGGATTTGCAGGAATAGGTGTAGGGGCGGCAATGGTGGGCTTGAGACCTGTGATCGAGTTCATGACGTGGAACTTCGCGCTTCTCGCTCTGGATCAGGTGGTGAATGCCGCAGCGAAGATGCTGTACATGTCGGGCGGTCAGTTTCCCATGCCGATGGTGTTTCGAGGGCCGAACGGTTCCGCGCTTCAGCTTTCCGCTCAGCATTCGCAGGCGTGGGAAAGCTGGCTCGCGCACATTCCCGGACTGAAAGTGTGCACGCCGGGAACTCCTGCGGATGCAAAGGGACTTCTCAAGTCCGCGATCCGCGACGACAATCCGGTCGTGTTCCTCGAAGGCGAGATGCTGTACAACACAAAGGGCGAAGTTCCCGAAGACGAGTTCACGATTCCAATCGGTCAGGCTGAGCTCAAGCGTGAAGGCGATGGATGCACGATCGTAACGCACGGCAAAATGGTGCTTGTCGCCTTGCAGGCCGCTGATGCATTGGCGAAGGAAGGAATTGCGGTCGATGTCGTTGATCTGCGGACCGTCCGGCCCATGGATGTGGAGGCAATTGCCACGTCGGTGCGGAAGACGAACCGCGCCATTGTTCTCGAGGAAGGATGGGAGATCTGCGGCGTCGGTGGTCAGGTCGTGGATTTCATTCAGCGTGAGTGCTTTGACGACCTGGATTCGCCCGTTGTTCGAGTGCATCAGGCGGATGTCCCGATGCCGTACGCGAAGAATCTCGAGCGCGCCGCCAAGCCCGATGCAGCAAAGGCCGTGGCTGCTGTGAAGAAAGTCATGTACATCGACTGAGCGACATGGCAACCAAAGTAGTAATGGAGGCGCTGTCCCCGACGATGGAGGAAGGGCGCCTCGTCAAATGGCTGAAGCATGAGGGCGACGCCGTAAAAAGCGGCGATGTGCTCGCCGAAGTTGAAACCGACAAGGCGGTAATGGAGCTCGCCGCCCGCGGCGATGGAGTGATTCGCAAGGTTCTCGCTGCGGAAGGAGACGCATCACCGGTCGGAACACTGCTCGCGGTGATTGCTCCCGCGGACGAGAACATCGATGCGATCCTGGCTGAGGCGGGCTCTCGAGCAGCAGCGGGCGGCAACGGCGCTCAGCCGGCCGCATCGCCGGTTGAGGCGAGCGTTCAAACGACTGATCAGCCATCGGCGCAGGCAGCTCCCGCTAGAGCAGCCGAACCGCAAGGCGAAGCATCAACTCCGCCACAATCGGCCGTAGCTACCGCGCCCACTGCGCCGGCCCCACCGCGTCAGCCGGCAGCTCCGCCTCCAATGCCGGCGCCGGCGCCGCCTCGACCGCAGCCGCAACCATCGCGCGCAGCGCCGTCGGCAGATGGGCGACAGCGATCCTCACCGCTCGCTCGGAGACTCGCATCAGAGCGAGGAATCGACCTCGGCACTGTAGCCGGATCGGGTCCGGGCGGAAGGATCGTCAAGCGTGATATCGAATCCTGGATAGCTCCGCCACCCGCCGCGCCCGGGAAGCCGGCCGAGCCACCGCGTAAGCGCTTCATCACGCGCGAGGGTGATTACCAGGACATTCCGCTCAGTCAGATCCGGAAGACGATCGCGCGAAGACTGGTCGAGTCGATCGGTCCCGTTCCGACGTTTTATCTCACCGCGGAATTCGACGCGTCACGGGCCGCTGAGATTCGCACGCAGCTGAAGGAACTGGGCGACGCCTACAAGCTGTCATTCAACGACATCGTGCTGAAGGCGGTTGCAAATGCGCTGTCGGATCATCCGGAGGTCAACGCGCACTGGATGGGTGATCGCATAAGGCACTTCAATCGCGTTCACGTCGCGATGGCCGTCGCAGTCGAGGAAGGACTGATCACGCCGGTGATATTCGACGCCGACAGGAAATCAATACACGACATTGCGGCGGAGGCGCGACATCTTGCCGAGCTCGCGCGACTGCGGAAGCTCACGCCGGAGCAATACACCGGCTCGACCTTCTCGGTATCGAACCTTGGCATGTTCGGGATCGACCAGTTCACGGCGATCATCAACCCGCCTGAAGCAGGGATTCTCGCGGTCGGCGCGGTGGAAGAAAAACCGGTGGTGATCGATGGCGAGTTGGTCGTCCGTCCGCGCATGCGTGTCACGATGAGCTGTGATCACCGCGTAGTCGATGGAGCGACAGGGGCGCGCTTCCTTCAGACTGTCCGCCGGCTGATAGAGAATCCACTGCTCCTGATCTTCCCTTCCACTCAGTAAGTCAATGTCATCATTCGACGTGATTTTCATCGGCGGAGGCCCCGCCGGATACGTCGGCGCCATCCGCGCCGCCCAGCTCGGTATGTCGGTATTGGTCGTCGAGCGGGATGGACTTGGTGGTACCTGCGTTTTGTGGGGATGCATTCCGGCAAAGGCGCTGCTCGAATCGGCATCGCTTGCGACGAAGGTGAAGAAGGCGGCTGAGTTCGGCGTGAATGTCGGAGAGGTTAGCTTCGACTACGGCGTTGCGATGAAGCGATCGCGCGCAGTCAGCACGCAGAATTCCAAGGGAGTGGAGTTTCTGTTCAAGAAGCACAAGATCACGCACATCAAGGGAACGGGCCGCATTACGGGTAAGAATTCAGTTACGGTCACGACTGCGGACAAGAAAGAGGAAAAGCACGACGCGAAAAAGGCGATCGTAATAGCAACCGGGTCCCGGGTGAAGGGATTGCCGAAGGCCGGACTGGAGCTGGATAAAAAGCGAGTCCTCTCGTCCGACGACGTGCTGGTTCTCGAGCAGGCGCCGAAGACGATGGCAATCGTGGGCGCCGGCGCCGTCGGCTGCGAGTTCGCTGACGTGTTCGCGGCGTTTGGCACGCAGGTGACGCTTCTCGACGTGATGCCCGCGATTCTGCCGCTCGAGGACGCCGAAGCGTCTGCGGAGCTGACGAAATCATTCAAGAAGCGGAAGATCGATGTCGTGACCGGTGCGAAAATCGGCAATGTAAAAGTGGGGGCCAACAGTGTAACAATGTCCGTCGAAACCGGAGGCAAATCGCAGAGCCTCGAAGTGGAACAGGTCCTCATCGCCGCGGGCCGCGCGCCCAACGTCGAAGAGCTCGGCCTCAAGGAAGCCGGCGTTCAGCTCAACGATCGTGGATTCGTCAAAATCAACGAACGAATGGAAACAACGGCGAAAGGCATTTACGCCATCGGCGACGTCGCCGGCCCACCGATGCTCGCGCACAAAGGGTCGCGCGAAGGTGTGGTTCTGGCCGAGCTCCTCGCCGGACAACAGCACGTTCATCCGGTGAACTACGGCAACATTCCAAACGCTACGTACTGCCACCCCGAAGTCGCCTCGATCGGTCTCACCGAGCAGCAGTGCAAGGACAAGAAGCTGGAGTACAAGGTTGGGAAGTTTCCTTTCTCAGCCAACGGCCGCGCACGCACATCCGGAGAGACGGAGGGATTCGTGAAGATCATTCGCGACGCGAAGTACGGCGAGATACTCGGAGCCCACATAGTCGGGGCGCATGCCACGGAGCTGCTGCACGAGCTCGCTGTCGCGAGAGAAAACGAGTTCACGGTCGAGGAAGTCGATCTGGCCGTCCACGCGCATCCCACTCTCTCGGAAGCGGTCGCCGAAGCCGCACTCGATTCACTCGGAAGAGTGATTCATGTGTAAACTGTGGAAGACGTGACAGATCACCATCTCGACCTGGATTACATCGCCACTTCGGCGACGCAGAGCTCGACTGGGCCACGAGAGCTCTGGGTGGTACGTCTGGGCACGATCGCGTACGGCGAGGCGTTGGAGCTGCAACGCACTCTCGCAGCAGAAAGAATTACGGGGTCGATCCCCCAGGACATCCTGCTGCTCCTGGAGCATCCTCCAGTCGTCACACTCGGACGATCCGCGAAGAAGGCAAATCTCGTCGCGAGCGCGGACTATCTGCGGTCACGCGGCGTAGAAGTCTTCGAGGTCGAGCGCGGCGGCGACGTGACGTTCCACGGACCGGGTCAGCTGGTTGGTTATCCGATTTTCGATCTGCGACGCCACAAACCCGACCTGCACTGGTACCTGCGGCAGGTCGAGCAGGCGTTAATCGATTCACTCCGTACTTACGAGATCGAAGCAGAACGCAGCAGCGGCTTCACTGGCGTCTGGACCAATGGCAGAAAGATCGCTTCAATTGGGGTTCACGTCCGTGACTGGGTGACATGGCACGGCTTCGCGTTGAACGTGACGACGGACCTTTCGTACTTCGAGCTGATTGTTCCATGCGGAATCGATGGAGTGACAATGACATCGATCGAGCGGGAGAGAGGGTTTGTGGAGATTGAGGATGTAGGATCCCGCGTGGCGGAAGCATTTGGTCGCGGATTCAATCTCCAGATCATTGACCTGGGAATTGAACAACTAACTGCGGAACTGCGAGCGTCCTGAGTTTCCAGTTATTCGGTAGTCGAGTCAGTGAGTGACCGCTGACGCCGAAGGACCAGTTGTGAGTGGTTCCGACACCGACCGACAGTCTTTGATGCGATTGACCGGGAATAATCCTACACCTTTTGCGGATGCAGGATTACCGACGGCTGCATGTATGGAGGAAAGCACATGCCCTGACGCTGAGTGTGCATCGCGCAGCTAACGAGTTCCCGAAGACGGGATATGGCTCGCTCAGAAGCCAAATGATAAGGTCAGCGGAATCAATCACGTTCAACATCGTGGAGGGTTGCGGCGCCGCCAGTCAAAAGGAGATGGCACGCTTCCTGGACATAAGTATCAAGTCGACGACTGAGTTGGAGTATCAATTGCGACTCGCAAAGGATTATGAAATCCTTCCTCACTCTCGATGGCAGCTGCTTTCGCACCAAACGATAGAAGTCCGCCGGATGTTGTACGGCTTGCGAGCGAAAGTTCTGTCAACTGGTCCTTCGGCGTCATCAGTCACTGATAAACCAAACGACTCAAAAACTGTAAACTCAGAACGCTCCGCGTAGTTTCGCCGCCCTCGCGTATATTTGTCGCTGTGACTGAAGTTGATTCTCCCCGCGTGTATCCGGCGCGGGACCGCGCGCCCTCGGTGGCCTCAGGGCGCGACTTGGCCGCCGAGCTCAATCCCGAGCAGGCAGCTGCTGCGACACACGGTAGCGGGCCGCTGCTCATCGTCGCCGGCGCGGGAACGGGAAAAACGCGAACGCTCGTCTACCGCGTCGCGCATCTTATCGACACAGGCGTGCGTCCCGAGCGGATTCTGCTTCTTACGTTCACCAGGCGCGCCGCTCAGGAGATGCTGTCACGCGCCGAACGGCTGGTCGGGGCGAACAGCCGCAACGTGCATGGCGGAACCTTCCATGCGACTGCCCACCGGCTCCTTAGAAGATTTGGCCCTGCAGCAGGAATCGCGAAGGATTTCACCATAATGGATCAGGGCGATTCCGAGGATCTGTTTCAGCTTTCCCGGTCGAAGCTGGGATACGCGCAGAAAGGAAAGCGATTCCCGAAGAAGGAATCGATCCAGTACGTGTACTCGCGTCACCTGAATACCGGAATCGGCATCGAAGAGATACTTCGCGACGAGTATCCGCAGTTTATCGATTACCTGGACGATTTCGGCAAGATCTTCGCTGATTATACGGCAAGAAAACAGGAGCGGAATCTCCTCGACTACGACGATCTCCTGTTGTTCTGGGCTCTCCTGCTGGAAGCGTCGGAGCCGATGGCGAATCGTATCGCGGGGCTGTACGACCACGTACTCGTGGATGAGTACCAGGACACGAACGTGCTTCAGGCGCGGATCCTTCGAGGCATGTGCCGGACGCACAACAACATCACCGTCGTTGGCGACGACGCTCAGAGCATCTACTCCTTTCGAGGTGCGAACTTCCGCAACATCCTCGATTTCCCGCGGCAATTCCCTGGAACGAAAATGGTGGCGCTCGAGCAGAACTACCGATCGACGGCGCCGATTCTGGATGCGACGAATACCCTCATCTCGCGCGCCTCGGAGCGCTTCACGAAGAACCTCTGGACTGAGCGGAAAGGAGGGGACGAGCCGTGGCTTGTAGCGGCCCGCGATGAGCAGGAGCAGACGCGATTCGTTGTCGACAGAATCCTCGAGCTCCATGAGGAAGGCACCCCGCTTCATGAAATCGCGGTGCTGTTTCGGGCCGGCTACATGTCGGCAGATCTCGAGATCGAGCTGACCAACCGGAAGATTCCATTCGAGAAGTGGGGTGGACTCAAGTTTCTCGAGGCAGCCCACGTGAAGGATGTGCTGGCGTTCCTGAGAATTCTCGAGAACCCCCGCGACGATGTGAGCTGGTACCGGATCCTTCTCCTCCTTCCCGGCATCGGCGACGTTACCGCCCGCTCGGCGATCGATTCGATGGCCGCTGAGGCCTGGGAGTCGTCGTCGTTCGGACGATTTCAGCCTCCAGTGCGCGCGCGCGCCGCACATGCGTCGCTTGTCTCCCTGCTCGACGATCTCCGGTCGGGACGCACTACCGACAAGGCGCAGGTGTCCGCGGAAATTGCGCGAGTGCGGATGCTCTACGATTCGATTCTGCGCGATCGGTACGACAAGCCCGAGCCACGCATCGCCGATCTCGATCAATTGCAGACCATTGCCGGAGGATTCCCGGATCGCGCTACTTTCCTGTCGGCACTGGCATTGGAGCCGCCTCAGGCCACGCAGGACCTGGCAGGACCGGCGAGCTCGAAGGACGATGAAGACTGCCTGATCCTCTCGACTGCGCACTCCGCGAAAGGAAAGGAATGGGACGCGGTGTTCGTGATCTGGGCGGTCGATGGTTGGTTCCCATCATCACGTGGTCTTGCAACAGAGGAAGGCACGGAGGAGGAGCGGCGACTCATGTACGTTGCGATGACACGCGCGCGGAATCATCTCAGCATCACTTATCCGCTCAACGCTTACTCGAGTCGGCGCAGTGCGGATTACTCGATCGATCAGCTTTCCCGCTTCATCGATCGGGGAGTACAGAAGAAGATGTCGCGTGTCGTTGTCGGGGCAGAGAAAAAGCCTGAGTCTGCTGAGATCGAGCCAGGCAAACCGACGATCGACCTCAGGGCATTATTGCGCGGACGGTTTGGATAACGCGGGGAAGCATCACGTATTCCTGTACTGCTCCATAGGGATCTTTTGGTCGGGATTTCGCGAGCTCGATGATTCGCGCGATCGCCCTTCTGAGATCGCGCCCTTCCTTCTCCCACACGGCGTCGAACAAATCCAGACGCTTCGCGTAAACTCGTCGGGCCAGCAGTGACGCGTTATCGAGCTGGACTCGCTGCGCGTAGAACGGACTCACGGTTCGAAGACGCGGAGCGACATCGCTGACAAGCGCTCGCCTCGCCTCCATGTAAACGGTATCGCGCGCCGCGAGCCGTGCTTCGCGACTGTCCGGATGCATCGAGAACGCCGAGTCTATTGAGGTTGCGAGACGCGTCCAGAACTCACCGAGAATCTTCTCATCCGACCATTCAGCCTCGGCCTTTTCCGCCTGCCCCACGCGACCGCGCATGCGGAAGAAAGCGGCGGCACCCCGTGCTCCGACGAAGCTCGCGAACGATTCGTTGAATGCCGCGGAACCCGGCGCGTAGAACGTGTTGTGTGTCAGCTCGTGGATCACCGTATTCACGAGATCCACCGAATCCCTACGCAGCGTCGTGCTGAGCAGCGGATCGTTGAACCAGCCAAGCGTACTGAACGCATCGGATGGCCGCAGCACGACGTCAAAGCCCCTGTCGTAGAGCTTGCGCGCCGCTTTCTTTGCCGCTCCAAAATCGAAGTATCCCTTGTACGGAACTCGGCCGACGATGGGAAACCACCATGTGTACGGCTCGAGCTTGTCACGGTACGCCGCGGATAGAACGAGAACGAGCGTATCACGATCGAGCGGAGAGTAGGCGGTGAAGCTCTTCTTCGCGCGGAGGCGAATCGAATCGGCCGCATATGAGCGCGCGTGGAGCACGAGCTGCAGCTTGTCGCGTGTCTCGGCTGCGAGACGATTGTCGGCCGCGAGCTCCGCAATCGGCTTCCGACGCGCGAGGATTTTTCCCTCTTCCCATGCGCCTCGACTTAGATAACAGCCCGTCGGCGACAGAACGAGAGCTATCACCGTCACGAGAGCGGTAACCGCTATGACCTTTCGTTTCATCTTTTGCAGTACACCGTTGCCTATGCAAAAGCGCACCCTCCGGCTACCGGAGAGTGCGCTCGGTTGGCTCAGAATCAGGGTCTAGTCCGCGTCAGTCAGCCGGATTGCGATCGACGTACCATACCAGCGACGCTGCCGTCGCAGCCACTGCGGGGCGGCCCTCCGAAGCAGCGATCGCCGTTATCGC
>DATBRZ010000265.1:0-4250 GCA_036560025.1 Gemmatimonadaceae bacterium
TGACCGCGGAAGGTTGCGAATGCAGCCGAATCCGCACGCGGCGCCGTGAACTCGAGATACACGAGCTGAAACAACGTTTCGAGATCCTTCCGCGAGCTTCGGCCATTGAAGCCTTCAGTCGTCTCGCTGATGTCCGGGCTCACACCGACCGCCTTGCCACTGAGTCGCTTGCCCAGGTCGATGCGGCTCAAGTTTCCGACGCCGCCGAGGGATGCGATCTGATCGGCAAACGACGCAGACATGACGTTCGAATCGGGCGCGAGCGAACTGCCGCCGGGACTGTAGGCGCCGAACAGGATCTCATCGTCCTTGAAGTCCGTAGTCTTGACGAATACGCGCGCGCCGTTCGACAGTTTCCATTCGGTCGCGCCGATCGATGGAATCCCACGCGAGCTTGTGATCTTGCCGGGCTCAGGAAGCTTCGCGAGCAGCGCGTCATTGGTTACGGTCTCCGCATACGCGGTGACCGATGATTTGGCAGCGCGGTCGAACACAGCGAGAATCGCGCTCTCCGTCGGCACCGATACGCCAGTCTTGAGCGGCGTTTGCACGACGACCACCCGATTCTCTTGGGGCATCCACTCCTTGATCAAGCGATTCACGTCGTCGAGCGTGACCGTGGGGATGAACTGCCGGGCGAGGTCGTACTCGTACGCGATCCCCGGAACCGGCTCCTGCTCGAGGAAGTTTCGAACGTATTCATCTGCCAGCGGTGACGACTGAGACTTATCTCGCTCCGTGTAGGCTCTCTCGTATCCGCGCAGCAGGTTCTGCTTTGCGCGGTCCAGCTCGGCGGGAAGGAATCCGAACTGTGCAACGCGTCGCGCTTCCGTCAACAGACCCTCGAGACCCTTCTCGGCGCCGCCGTCATTGACACGCGCTCCCATCGAGAACGCTTCAGTGGTGCGAGCGAAGAAATTGTCCTTGGAGGCGCCCGCTGCGAGGAACGGCGCGTCAGGCTTTTGCGTGATCTCATCGAGGCGCTCGTTGAGCATCTGCAGGAAGAGCTGGCCGACGAGATCCTGGCGGTAGTCGGCGGCGGTTTTCGACGCCGTCGCCGGAAGCTTGAAACTGAGGTTGACTGTCGTAGAAGTCGCTTCCTTGTCCGTTGCGATCGCGACCAGTGGCGCCTGAGTTGGAGGAACGTCGTACAGACGACGGGGGATGGCGAGCTTCGCCGCGGGCGCGAAACTGAAATTCTTCTTGATCAAAGATTCGATTGTCGCCGGATCGAAATCGCCGACTGCAACGACCGCCATCAGATCGGGACGGTACCAGTCGTTGTAGAACCTCCTGAGCTTGGAGGGCGTCACCGACATGATGCTCTGCTCCGTTCCGATCGGCAGCCGCAATGCGTACCGCGATCCCTTGAATGCGATCGGCAGCCACTGCGTAAGCATGCGGTCGCCTGCTCCCTTTCGTCCGCGCCACTCTTCGCGAACTACGAGCCGCTCGCTCATAACTTCTGCCGAGTCGAAGACCTGTCCGTGCGCCCAGTCGCCAAGAATCGTGAATGCTTTTTCGACGATTCGTGCGGTGTCGGTCGGCACCGTCAGCATGTACACCGTCTCGTCGAAGCTCGTATATGCATTGACGTCTGCGCCGAAGCGCACGCCGACGGACTGCAGATAGCTGATGAGATCGTTCTTGGCGAAATGAAGCGTGCCGTTGAACGCCGTGTGCTCGACCACGTGCGCCATTCCGAGCTGGTCGTCAGTCTCGAGAATCGATCCTGCATTCACCGCGAGCCTGAGCTCCGCGCGCTTCTGCGGAGTCGTGTTCTGCCGGATGTAGTATCGAATGCCGTTCGGCAGCGTTCCGACCCTGATTTTAGGATCAACGGGAAGCGGAGTAGTGAGGGCGATCGTCCGAGCAGTCGTTGCGGGCGGCGTCTGCGAAAATGCCGCGCCTGCGGGAAGCATGAGGATCGCAGCGCTCAAGAGGCTGTGTCTGATATTCACGAGAATGGTTTTTTGTGGAGTGAAGGCAGGGGTCATATGAGAAGCTTGCCCATCTGCATGAGATAATACTCTGCAGCGGCGAGAAGGATCACGGCGAAGAAGCGTTTTACCCAGATCATCCACTGGCCCGATCGCGGCAGCCTCGCGACAGTTCCGCTGAACAGTCCGATCACGACGAGCAGCGCGCACATCCCGAGCGAGAAAGTGAACAGGTAAACGAAGCCGAGCGATGCGCGGCGCGTCGTTGTGACCCATGTCAGAACTGCCGCCATCACGGGCGCGGAGCACGGGGCGGCAACGAGACCCGACGCAGCTCCCATCACGAACGTGCCGCCTGCCCCCGCATTGTTCCCCGCTGTCGCCGCACGCTGAAGCAATCGTTGAGGAATCGGAACCGGGATTACGTCGAGCATCATCAACGCCGCAAGGAGAAGAAGATTCGCCATCGCAAAGTAGAGCCACGGGTTCGTGCTCACGACTCCGAACAGAGTTCCCGTCATGCCTGCGACAAGACCGACGGACGCATACGCGAGCGCCAGGCCGATCACGTATGACAGCGTAAGGCGTACCGTGAGCGCTCGAGGGCGCGGAGTATCGCCAACGGATTGTCCTCCCACAATCGCCGCCGTGATCGGGATCATCGGATATACACAGGGTGTGAGGCTCGTCAGCACGCCCGCGACAAACAGGGCGGGGAGCGCGAGTAATGGGTTCGTGGAGAGTGTGGACGCGACGCTAGTTGGATCCATCTGCTATTTAAGGTAGTCGCAGATTGTAGATTTCCGCCCAATGCTCCGTCTAGCCCGGATCGCATTCGGCGCCCTCGCGGCATTCTCTTCCCTGCGTGCACAGGCTCCGGCCTCAGCGCTCACTACATCGTCGAGTGATGCGGGCCATCGGGCCAGCCCGCTCGAAGGGTTCGACGACTACGTCGCGAGCTCGATGGCAGAGTGGAAGATTCCCGGCCTCGCCATCGGCATCGTGAAGGATGGAAAGGTCGTCTTCGCCAAGGGATTCGGCGTCCGCACAACAGGCAAGCCGGATCCAGTCGATACCGAAACGCTGTTCGCGATCGCGTCTGATACCAAAGCGTTTACGGGAATGGTTCTCGCCATGCTCGTCGACGAGGGCAAGATCCGCTGGGATGCACCGGTGATCGAGTATCTGCCGTGGTTCAGGCTCGCAGACGACTATCTCACGCGAGAGATCACCGTTCGCGATCTGCTGACGCATCGGAGCGGACTGGCGCGCGGGGATCTGCTCTGGGTCGGCGGATCCGGGTACACGCGCACGGAGCTGCTGCAGCGGCTTCGCTATCTCAAGCCATCGTGGAGCTTCAGGTCCCGGTACGGCTATAGCAATCTCATGTACGTTGCAGCGGGCGAAGTTGCCGCGGCGGCCGAACACAAGACGTGGGACGAGATCGTTCGCGATCGTATCTTCGTCCCGCTGGGAATGACGTCCACCAATACGAGTGTGCGTCTGCTGACCGGTCACGAGAATGTCGCAACACCGCACGCGAAGATCGACGGCGCCGTGCGACCTGTGTCATACACGGATGCCGACAACATCGCGGCCGCAGGCGCGATCAACTCCAACATTACAGACATGATGAAGTGGATTCGCTTTCAGCTCGACAGCGGCGTTGCCCAAGGGAAGCGACTCGTCACCAAACCGAATTTCGCCGAGACGCACACGCCGCAGACCGTGATGCGGATCGACTCGGCATACCGGGAATTCAATCCGTTCACCCATATTCGCAGCTACGCTTTCGGGTGGAATGTGCTGGATTATCGCGGCCGGGAGATGCTGTCCCACGCGGGGAACCTTTCCGGCATGAACGCGATGGTCGGTCTCATGCCCGAGGAACGGTTGGGCATAGTCGTGCTGACAAACATGGAAGGGAATGCGCTGCGTGAATCACTGATGTACAGGACTTTCGATCGCTACCTCGGAGCGCCCGATCGGGATTGGAGCAGGGTTGCGCTCGCGGAGCGCGCTGCCATCGACTCCAACGAAGCGCGCGACGAGCGGGAAAAGGAAGCAAAGCACGTGAAAGGAACGCGACCTACGCTGCCGCTGGATCGGTACGCCGGAGTCTACGAGGACAGCTTCTATGGAAGAGCGAAGGTGACGATGGAGCGTGGCCATCTCGTTCTCGAGCTCGCCCCGAAACAGACCGGTGACCTGGAGCACTGGCATTACGATACTTTCAAGGTCGTGTGGCGTGACCACCGCGACGGGACAAATCTGGTAACGTTCTCCCTCGACGTGCTCGGCAACGTAGAA
>DATBRZ010000266.1:0-5354 GCA_036560025.1 Gemmatimonadaceae bacterium
ATGCGAATCTCAAGCCCAATGAGATCGACGAGGTGATTCTTGTCGGCGGTTCCACTCGAATTCCGAAGATTCAGGAAATCGTCAAGAAGTTTTTCGGGAAGGAGCCGAACAAGGGAGTCAATCCGGACGAAGTCGTGGCGATCGGCGCTGCGATCCAGGGTGCGGTTCTCACCGGCGAGCAGAAGGATGTGCTGCTGCTCGACGTGACGCCGCTTTCACTCGGCATCGAAACGCTGGGCGGTGTGACGACCGTGCTCATTCCGCGGAATACGACCATTCCGACAAAGAAGAGCGAAACGTTTTCCACTGCTGACGACAATCAGACGACCGTCGAGATTCACGTTTTGCAGGGCGAGCGCGAGCTTGCGACGTACAACAAGACGATCGGGAAGTTCCAGCTGACAGGAATTCCGCCCGCTCCTCGCGGCATGCCGCAGGTTGAGGTCACGTTCGACATCGATGCGAACGGCATCCTGCACGTCACGGCAAAGGACAAGGCAACCGGCAAGGAGCAGAAGATTCGCATCGAGGCATCGAGCGGATTGTCGGATGCCGAAATCGACCGGATGGTCAAGGACGCCGAGAAAAACGCGGCCGAGGATCGCAAGACGCGCGAGGCGATCGATGCACGGAATCGTCTCGACTCCATGACGTACGAAGTCGAGAAGAACGTGAAGGAGTGGGGCGATAAGGTCAGTGCCGACGTCAAATCGCGCATCGACGCGGCGATCGAGCGCTCGCGCAAGGCGCTACGCGGCGACGACATGAACGAGATTCGCTCCGCCCAGGAAGAGCTATCGCGGGTGTTCAGTGAAGCAGGCCAGGCATTTTATCAGCAGGCCGCACAGCAACCGCAGGACGGCGCAGGCCAGCCTGAACCGGCGGGCGCTCCGGCCGGCGACGGCGCAGCCAAGGCCGATGACGTAGTCGAGGCCGACTACGAGATCGTGGACGACAAGAAGTAAGAAATTCGAAAAGGACCGGCCGCAACCTGAGGGTGGCGGCCGGTGTCTTATACATTTAGACCAATCCAAACAGGCAGGTCGTTGCTCTTATGTCTTCACTTTCCTCACGAGCCCGCATCGCGTTACTGGTGGCAGTCGCGTTCATTGGCGGGCTGATCGTTGCCTCCGGCGGTCTGAATTGGACGCGAAGCGGATTCGCGCAGGGTAAGCCCGACGCGAGCGCGGTGGCGACAGTCGCGAATGCGTCCAGCGCGTTCGTCGAGATCGCCGATCATGTCACCCCGGCCGTAGTCTCCATATCGACGGCGAGCCGTCCGTCGCAAGCGAACAATCAGCGCCGGCGGCTCAATGTTCCACCCGGATTCGAGGATTTCTTCGACCAGTTCGGCCAGCAGCCGCCACAGGTCGAGGGCGGCTCGGGCTCCGGATTCATCATCTCGAAGGACGGCTACATCCTCACCAACAACCATGTCGTGACCGCGAACGATCGCACGACTGTGGCGGACCAGGTGACGGTGCAGCTCCTCGATCACCGCACGTTCAAGGCGAAGGTTATCGGCAACGATCCGACGACCGACGTGGCCGTCATCAAGATCGACGGGAACGGCAGGGATTTCCCGACGCTTCCTCTCGGCAACGATGCGAACAGCCGAGTCGGCGAGTGGGTCCTCGCTATCGGAAATCCGCTCGGTTTCGACTTCACCGTGACGGCTGGAATCATCAGCGCCAAGAACAGAAGCCTTCCCGGCCTGCTGAATCGCCGCAACGGCCCGAACTACTCGATCAGCGATCTGATTCAGACTGACGCTGCGATCAACCCGGGAAACTCCGGGGGTCCCCTCGTCAACGCGAAGGGCGAAGTAATCGGAATCACCAGCGCCATCGCGAGTCAGACCGGATTCAATGCGGGGTACGGGTTCGCAATTCCGATTACCCTTGCGAGAAAGGTGATGGAGGACATCCGAGCGCACGGGCGCGTTCGCGTCGGTGTGCTGGGAATTCAGATCAACGAAGTATCTCCCGAGGACGCTGCTGTTGCGGGCATGAAGGACATTCGCGGTGCTAAAGTCGAAGGATTCAATCCGCCGACCGGCAGTGCAGCGGAGCGCGCTGGACTGCAGCCTGGCGACGTGATCATTACGGCCGATGGTCAACCCGTCGATCGGGTCAGCACACTCCAGCGAATCGTGCGTAATCACGCGCCGGGTGAAAACGTCGAGATCGAAGTGATGCGATACGGACAGAAGAAGTCCTTCCGTGTACGTCTCCAGGAGCTCGAGGAATCCGCGCGCGTCGCAACCGTTGCTCCGACATCGAATCCCGGTTCGGGCTCTTCCGCTCCTTCGGCGGGGACATCGAGCTCCACGCTTGGAATCACGATGCAGGCGATTCCTTCCGATGTTGCTGCGCAGGCAAATCTCGACGTGAATCGTCGCGGCGTGCTGGTGACTGAAGTGGTGCCGCTCGGCGCGTCGTACGGGAAGCTGTATCCGCGCGACGTGATCTTCGAGGTCCTTTATCCCGGGCCTCGCAGATTCGTTCGTACGCCGGCGGATCTCGCTCAGGTTGTCGGGCGTCTTCGCAACGGGGATTACCTGAGTCTCAACGTGCGTCCGCTCGGAGAAGGGGGACAGGACCGAGTCGTTAACATCCGAATCGGCGATTAACAAATAAGAAAAGCGTGCGGCGGGCTGACAACAGCGCTCGCCGCACGCTTTTTTCGTCTTCGCAGTCAGCTCGCGGCTCGCAGTCGCAGCTCCATCTCCCTTTCGGCTCGCAGATTTTCCTGATCGCGGCCGATTGTCGCTATCGCCAACGTTTTTCCGGATAGCTCGAATCGAACCGCGCAATCACCGTCATTCGGATCTCCGTCGACGGTGATGGTATCCCACTTCTCCGCGTGCCCGCTGTATCCGATGGGCACGTCGTAGTGATTGCTCCAGAAAAACGGTACGTAATCGAACGGAATCTGCTGACCAAGAATATTGCGCGCTGCCACCTGCCCTTGACGTTCGGCGACGACCCAGTGCTCTACGCGAATCGAATGTCCTGAATGCGGGTCTGGCCAGCGCGCAATGTCACCCGCAGCAAAAATTCCGGGTGTGCTTGTTTCCAGAAACGCGTTGACAGCGATTCCACGATCGATCTGTAATCCTCCCTTTTCCGCGAGCTCGAGATTCGGGCGCACTCCAACGCCGGCTACGATGAGATCAGCCTCGATCTTCTCTCCGCTCGCGAGAGTAACACTGCGTGCGGCCACGCTCGTCACTGTTTGCCCAAGGTGAAACTGTACGCCCTTCCCTTCGTGAACGCTCTTGATGAACGTGCCGAGCTGGGGACCCATTATCCGTTCGAGCGGCAGTTTCTCCGGAGCGACGACGTGTATCTCGAGGCCTCTCGAGCGGAGCGAAGCTGCCGTCTCGAGACCGATGAAACTCGCCCCGATCACGACAGCGCGCTGCTTTCCTTCGGCGCTGGCGATTATGGCCCTGCTGTCAGCCAGCGACCGCAGGTAATGGATGCGCGCTCCACCCGTCACCGGAATGTCGAGCTGAATCGGTGAAGCGCCCGTAGCGAAAAGGAGCGCGTCGTACTCTATCGACTCGCCAGTCGAGAGCTGCACCTGACGCGCTTTGACATCGATCGAATTCACGACTTCGCCGAGCCGCAGGTTGATTTGTTGGTCGGCGTAGAATTCCGGTGGATGAAGGGGGATCCATTCCTCCGGTGCGTTTCCGGCGAGATAGTCCTTCGACAGATTGGGCCGATCGTAGGGAGCATCGCGGTCGCCATCGAATACGGTGATCGATCCGTCGAAGCCTTCTCGTCGCAGCATTTCCACTGCGGCATTTCCGGCCGCGCCGGCACCAATGACGACGACATTTCGAACGGGCGTTAGAACCTGACCAATTCGGCTCGCCGGGGCGGGACGTCGTTGCTCGCGCTTACCGGTGACGTAAACGCGACCATCCCGCCGCTCGATATTCCAGCATCCCAGATCATTCAGCGCCGGGGCGCCGACTGCCGCCCCCGTACGCAGATCGAACCGAGCATGATGCCACGGACAACGGACGAATTCGCCAACGAGCAGTCCTTCGGCGAGCGGGCCGCCGTAATGCGTGCACGTCGCACTGACGGCGAAGAATTCATCGCCACTGCGAGCGAGGAGCACCGCTTCTCCCCCGGCGTGCCCCGCTATCATTCCTCCCGGCACTAGCTCGGTCTCGGAGATTCCTGCCGAGAGATCTGGTCCGGAAAGCTCCTGTTGTTCGCTCACGTTGTCTCCTTATCTTGCGAGTCGCGCGGAAGTGGCGGAACTGGTAGACGCGCTGGACTTAGGATCCAGTGGGGCAACCCGTGGGGGTTCGAGTCCCCCCTTTCGCACTTATCTCGCTCCGACCTTTTCGGGTGAACCCGGCGATTCTGCTATCAACGTACGTACCAAATAGTACCGACGCGGGTTCGCGCACGTATGGCACCGTGTTTGCCTTTTTCTTCAGTTACGAAAGAAAAAAAAGCAACCAGAACGGGAGAGACTGGCATGGAAATGGAAACCCTGCGCGACCTTTATATCGAGGAGCTTAAGGACCTGTACAGCGCCGAGAACATGATCATCAAGGCGTTGCCGAAAATGATCAAAGCGGCATCACATCCGGAGCTGAAGCAGGCGTTCAGCAAACACCTCCAGGAAACCGAACGTCACGCGAAACGCCTGGAAGAGGTGTGCGACGAGCTTGGCGTGAGCCCGCGCGGAAAGAAATGCGTGGGAATGGAAGGATTGCTCGAGGAAGGCAAGGAGCTGCTGAAGGAGAAGCCGAATCCTGACGTTCTCGATGCCGGACTTATCGCAGCGGCGCAGCACGTCGAGCATTACGAGATGGCCGGGTATGGGTGCGTACGCACATATGCACGACAGCTCGGATACGAAGGCCAGGCGGAGATACTTCAGTCGAGCCTGGACGAGGAAGGCAACGCCGACAAGCTCCTGACACAAATCGCCGAGAGCTCGATCAACATCGAAGCGGAAGTTTGAGGATTGCAGGAAATACAAAAAGACCGGCCGAAAGGCCGGTCTTTTGTTTCAGTCCGGAAAAAGACTCAATGCGTCAGCCCCGCTACTCTTCTCGCGACTATCCGACTCGTCGACTGGGCGAATACAATCAGCAGAATCGTTAGCGGGATTGTTCACTACAGTGGCTACGTCGTACGAATCCAGGTCCGCAGCGTCGTACGGTGAGAGCATCGCAAGCAGGTCCGCTTCCGTGGAATCAATGGACAGCCACTGTTTGGCGCGCTCGATTGGAAAGATCACGGGCATCCTGTCGTGCACGTCGGCCGCACGGTCGCACGCGTTGGTCGTGATGATGACGCAGGTCTCGAGCGGCTCCG
>DATBRZ010000267.1:0-1991 GCA_036560025.1 Gemmatimonadaceae bacterium
CTTCACGCGTGAGCACCAGCGCTGGCGCGACTCCGTGTGAAAAAAGCTCGAGTCCCTTCAACAACCGATCGGTCGCCTGTGGATGAAGTGTTCCATCCGTCGTGATTCCTGCCGACAGGACGACGATCGCATCGGCAGCAGCGGGCATGGGGTCGCGCCGGATGAGCGACTGCGCAGGCCCAACGATTATGCTCGTGCACCCAACCACGAGAGTCACGAACGCCGCTGCGGCAGCGAGTGCGACGAGAATCGCACGCAGCTTGGTCGCGCCAAGTACCGCTCCGGCAATCGCAAGCGGGCCAATGAGATCGTAGCCGCTCGAGCCGAAGATCTCGCCGATTCCGAGAACGGCGATCGCCAGCGCGCCGAACACTCCAATCGTCGCGCCGATCACTACACGCAGTATGAAACTGGAGCGGGGGGTATGCGTATTCGTGGCAGCGCCCGGTGGCGGCCGATACATTTCGACCGGAGCATCAGAGGCGCTGCGATCCTTCAATGTTGGAGCCGTCACAATGCTGAAGTTAAGCCTCACTCAGGGGCCGCCGACACCTGAGGTCTCGCGGGATCAACTCCGGGAGCAGATTCGCCAGCAGGTTCAGCAGGCCACCGCTGAAGCGCGAGCCGCCGCGCAGGAAGGCGCGCGCGCTGCGCGCGAGGCGGCAGGAGCCGCCCAGCGGGTAACCGTTGGACCCGGCGGTGCAATCACCATCAAGCGACCGTTCGATCCAACCGCCGACATTCCGCCGCGCGCGCAGGAAGTCGCGATCGCGTTTTTCGTTGTCATGGCAATCTGCATTATTGGATATCCAATCATGCGGGCGATCGGCAAGCGAATCGAGCGTGCTGCACCCGCACCGATGCAGGTGCCCGCTGAGCTGCAGGCCCAGATTCAGCAGCTGGTGCAATCGGTCGATGCAATTGCTATCGAAGTGGAGCGCATTTCAGAAGGACAACGCTTCGCTACGAAGATGCTCACCGAAAAACGGAGCGACGTGCTGCCGCGCGTCTGATCAGTCGCTCGGCTGTCAGCTACGCCGCGCGTACTTTGCAGATCAGCCCGTTGTGCGCCTTGATGTAGCCTGCGCGAAGGACGTCAAGTCCATTCTCATGCGCGTATAGTGCAAGCTGTCCCGTGTTCATCAGCTCGCGATACCCGTAGTTCATATAGTCCGACAGGATCGAGTAAAACGCCCGGCCCCTGAGCTGATTCCTCGGCGTCGTGATGATCACGTAGCCTCCAGGCTTGAGAAAGCGCCGATGGAAGTCGAAGGCAACCGGTTTGTATTCGTCGGGGAAATGCTCGACGAGCCCGATGCTCACGACGATGTCGAACTCCTGCCCGTAATCCAGATCGCGGATGTCAGCGACCTCGTAGTCAATTTCCATTTCCTCGCGATACCAGACGCGCTTATGACCGGTCGCGGGATCGACGCCAAGGAACGGGTACGCTTCCGGGAAATGTCCGAATCGATCCGTCTTGCAGAACTCGTCGTAATCGACGAGAACAACCTGTCCGCCCGGATACATCGCGTGTAGCTGCATCGCCTCATATCCTTCGGCTGCGCCAAGGAAGAGAATCCGCGGCCGCTTGACTTCGAGTCCGGAAAAGAGTGCGCGCTTTCCTCGCGGATCCCACACGGCGTCCTCAACTCGGTGAACGCGATTCCAGATCGCCAGATGCAGCAATTCTTCCAACGCTTCGCTCGCGCCCGCGATATCGAGCCGCGCAAGGCTCGAGACGACTTGGCTTCGTGCGCGCGCCTGATCCGCCGGAAGGTCGCGCATGAAGAATTGATGGAAGTTTCGGTTGAAGTGCTTCCATCCTTCCCTCACCGGCATCTCGCTGCCGTGCTCGCGCTCCCACATCACGCGACCTTCGGCCCACTTCTCTACCCGATACGGTCGACCGACATCCTTCCAGGTAATGCGCGACCAGTCAGTGGCGCTCAAATCCTCGAAGACGTCGGGCTTGGCATCGCGGAGGTCGA
>DATBRZ010000268.1:0-37043 GCA_036560025.1 Gemmatimonadaceae bacterium
TTCGCGCTCCCGCGTTTGCGACGCTCGGACGGCTTGCAAAATCGACGCCACTCTATTGTGGAAAGGCCAACATCAGAAGAATCGGCCGAACATCGAATACGAGATATGCGCGTATTAACCACGATGATTTCTGCGCCACCATGCTAATCGTGGGCGTCGCAGGGATTGCTCGGCCGCAATTTTCCATTCGTCGCGCATCTCGAGCGCGTCGTGAAAACGCGCGTCGGGATTCGGATCGAGAGCGCGCTCGATCCAATCGCACAATGGCGTTGGATAAGGCGACAGATCGAGCTTCTTCGCGAGCTGACGCGCAACTATGTCGCGCGGCTCGCCGGTTCCGAACGGCGGTTCTCCCGATAAAGCGAAAACCACAATGCCGGCAATTGCGAACAGATCCGCCGCCGGACCTGCCGCTTCTCCGAGCAGCTGTTCAGGTGCAGCGAACTCAGGAGTTCCCGTCGATCCAGCTTCTTCATCACCGGTGACGTTGGCAATACCGAAATCCGTTATCCGCCAGCGGTGGTATCGATCGATGAGGATGTTCTCAGGCTTGAGATCTCGATGCACGATCCCCACGCCATGCGCGGCGCCGAGACCTTCGAGAACAAGCTCCACTGGCGAAACAACCTCTGCGAGTGAGCGAACACCTTCTCGCGCAACGAGGCTCGCAACCGATCCCTCCTCCGCAAGCTCCATCGTATACCACGAGATGTCACCACGACTATCCCAGTCGTAAATCGGCACGATCCCGGGATGCGCAAGCTGTGCGGCGAGCTTCGCTTCCTGCCAGAATGCGCTGACCGCACGACCATCAGCTGCGACGTGCGGATGCAACACCTTGAGAGCGACTTCGCGCTCGAGCGAGAGATCGCGCGCGCGCCACACGCGGCCGAAGCTTCCAGCTCCGAGATCCGAGAGAATCTCATAGTCGTCACCGAGCGCCCACCGCACTTTCGCCTCGAAACTCTGTTCGCTGCCGGGACTGCCTGTTGCCGACTCTGGAATCAGGAACACTCCGCGGCTCGCGAAGCCTCGATCAGCTGTTCGCAGAAACGCCGCGACCGAGTCGAACCGTTCCGATGGAGCGCCCAGCAATGCGCGATCGATCGCTGACGCAACGCTCGCAGGACACTCCGGTCTGAGAAGGCGCACCGGTGGCACATCCTCCGCCGGCGGATCTTCACCCGTTAGAGCGGCGAAGCAGAGCGCAGCGAGCTGCCATTGATCGCTCGCCGCGGTTGGTGCCCAACCCGATTCCCGCCATTCGGGAGGAGTCCACGTCTGCACGATTCGATCGTTCACGATCTCTCCAGGCCCTACCGGTTGCAGACCGGGAGGAATGTCTGGGCGCGGCACCGCCCATTGCCACTCGATCATCCACATCCGTCCGGTGGGAGCGACCCACACAGTGTCCGCTCTGATCGCACCGTGTGTGCTGCCGCTGTCGTGTAGATACGACAGCGCCGAGCCCGCGCCGCGCAACAATTGCAGCACGTACGGAATCTCCGCGGCGCTCATTCGCCGAAGGTGGGCGCGCACCGACTCACCGGTAATCCACCGCCGCAGATAACCCGGGCCGCGGCGTGTTTCGCGCTGAAGCGTCCAGTAATGGTACGTGGTGGGGATCGACGGATGACTGCGATGCGCAAGCTCCCTTGCCTCTGAGTGAAGCCACGCGTCATGCGCTGGATTCGGCGCGGTAACAAGTGCGAGCGAGCGGCCGAGTCCGTCGATCACTTCCTGGTAGTGTCGGTGGTCGCCGGCCAGGCCCTCGCCTCCCCACTTCCATCCCGGCGGCAGCTGCCACCCTGAGATATGTGCAGGAAGCGGAGTGATCGCGCGCACTCCGCCCACGGGCGTCTGTCGGGGTGATGTCAAGCGGCTTGCAGTGTCAGCGTCACGCGAGCGCCTTTCCCTTCCTCGCTTGCAATCTCGATAGTGCCGCCCCACGCATCGAGCAGACGGCGACTGATCGCCAGGCCGAGGCCGCTTCCGGTAGTGCGAGTAGAGAAATGCGGCTCGAATACTCGTGACAACGCACTGGTAGTGATACCCGCACCATCATCACCGACGTCGATGCAGACCGTTCGCACGCCGCGTCTCAATCCCACGCTCACGTTGCGAGCGCGCGCGAGACGCGCATTCTCAAACACATTCAGAAGAACGTCACGCAGTTCGTCCGTCCGCGCCTTCGCGATCGCGGACTCGTCCGCGCCCGTCAGCGTCCACTTGATGTCACCCACGCCCATTCGCTCCAAGGCAACCACGTCGCGTAATATGGCGGCGACGTCAACATTCTCGGCGGGGGGAAGATCCGACGGCGCCGATCCATAGCGAGTGAATGCGCGCGCAATCTCGTCGAGCCGGTCTATCTCGGCGAGAATTCTTCCGACGTTCTCATCCAGAACCCGGTCGAAGTCCACCCGGCGATCAGTCCGAGCGCGTCTCAGGTGCTGCACTCCGAGTCTGATCGGCGTGAGGGGATTTTTGATCTCGTGCGCGATCTGACGCGCCATTTCTCCCCACGCCAGCACGCGCTCGGCGCGCGCAACCTCTACACGACTCAGCTCGAGATCTCTAGCGAGTCGCTTCGCCGCAATGCCGCTGAGCCATAGAGCAGCCGCGGCGCCAAGTACTGTTGCGAAGAGCACGAGGACCGTGAGATCGCGACGACGACGGTCGAGCACGAGCTCATCCGAACGCGCCGGGGCAGCGAGCACGTAACGCTCGTCTCCCGGTCCCGCTGCAGCGGTGTATCCGAACAGCACCGGCGTTTGCGCGATGTCGGCCTGCCAGCTCGCAGTGAGCTCCCCGTGTGCGGCAATCGAGAGGTAGACGGGTGCCGGCAGTGCGCGACCGCCCGGTGCAAGCTCATCGTAGAGTCCGTCGCTCGTGCGAGAGAGAAGTCCGTCGGCGAAGAGAAAGATCGGAGCAGCGGTGGCTCGCTCGCTCGAGTCGATCGCTGACAGATCGCCGGATTCGGTCACTGAGTGCAGCGCCTCGCGTACGAGCAGCTCGCGCACGTCGCGATCGTCACGCCGCAGTCGCTGATATGACCATACGGAAAACGCCAGCGCAGGAACTACAAAGAACATGAACAGCGCCACAGTGAGTCGACCTCGATAGCTCGTGGCCCAGCGCTTCACTCGAAATCGCGCGAACCGAACGAATCCTCCCTCCGCGCTTGCTGCGAGCGCCCAGAGAAGTCCTGCGATCGCGGCGTCGAGAATCGCTATCAGCAGTCCACGCTCGAACCTCGCCGGCCACGATCTCAGGTCCACTTCCACATGCGCTCGCGCAAGACCGCGAGAGGTTTCGATCAGCTGATTGCCGTGGAGCTCGTTGCCTATCCTCCGCCACGCGATTGCGCTCGCGCGCATTCCTGCATCGGGCTGTACATCGGAAAGGGTGAGCCGATAGGGCGGATCCGTGGCAACGGGCGAAGGAAAGCCGAGCAGCGTCGTGAACGGGTCGCGCGTCACGAGCTGTGTGCGAGGCGATGCAACAACTGTCGTGGCGCTCGAATCGCGATGCGGAACCGCCATCATCACCTGGCGGCCGTTCGTTCCCACCGCCTGCCGTATCAGGGGTCTGGCGGAATCGAGCGCGACGACGACAAGCGACGAGAGCATCATCGAATCGACTTTCATCGACGCAAGCGTCAGCTCCGAGAATGACGGCCCCCTTGGATCCCATGCGGCGAGTGAAACCGGCAGATCGGCTGCGGCGAGATCCGACTTGGCGTACCGCATGAGCAGGTCTGCACGCGTGCCTGACGAATCGTAGGCCGCGAGCTGCGCACCGAATCGCGAGAGAAGTGTCGCAGCCTCGCCGTCGGGTGTCTGCAGAGTCGCGATGTCTGCGGCGGCGAGGGCTTGTCGCTCCCGAATCGTTGTTCGCCAGACGAGCGCGGCGGTGACCGCGCCAGCAAGAATCACAACCGCTGCCGACGCGCGAATTTTCGCGCCCCCTGGCGCTCCGAGTGACAAGGCCGATAGCCAGAGCGCGAGAAGCCAGAACGAGCAGAGGACAAGGAAGAGCGGAACTTCCCACGTCAGCCAAAGCGAAGCCGTAGCGCCCCAGAGCGGGTGTTGGATGCCATTCGCCGCTTGGGCCGTGACGACAGCGCCGCCGATTGCGAACCCGGCGGCGAGTATCGCCGAGATCGGTCGCGGCAATCGAAGGCGGCGGTAACGGACAGCTGCATACGTCGCGAGTAGAAGGAGAATCCCGGTGAACAGAAGCGCGCCCGCATTCGACGTGAATGCTCCGCCGAGCGGCGAATAGTAGAACGCGGGATCGAATGCGCGTGCCGTGTTTGAGATCGCACTCCACGGAGCGATGGCGACTGCAGCAAGAGAAACGACGACAGCCGCGAATCTGACGAGCGGTCGCTTGCGGTCGCGCCACGATGTGGCGAGAAAGAGAATGACCAGCACCGCAAGCAGAACCATGCCGATCTCTCGAGCATCCGAGACCCGCCCGAACTGAACCATCTCCGATGGAAGCGGAGTGGCGTC
Organism: Gemmatimonadaceae bacterium; assembly: GCA_036560025.1. Classification (GTDB taxonomy): domain Bacteria; phylum Gemmatimonadota; class Gemmatimonadetes; order Gemmatimonadales; family Gemmatimonadaceae; genus UBA4720. The sequence continues at coordinate 4,521 of DATBRZ010000268.1, forward strand.
GGCACGGAGCAGCGCAGTTCCTCCAGCACGGAGAATCACCGACCCCGCCGAATCGGAGCCGGTGTAATAAGTGAACGTGCTGATCGGCTCGGCTTCCGTTACGGTCTCATCAAGGGCATGCGTAAAGCGATCAGACGGCGGCTCGGCGTGTATCACGGTCAATGCAACGGCGCGTCTGAATTGCCGCGACGCGCTTACGCCAAGCGTGGTGTAGAACGGACTTCGGAGGACCGCGAGTGGAACCGTGACCACTCGTGGATCGGCTTTTATCTGACCAGCCCATGCAACGGGAACTTCGTTCTCGAGAAGGACGACGCCTGACGCTGAGCCGAGGGGAATGTTGCGCAGATAGTCGAACGCCTTGTCTACATCGGACGGCGCGCGCAGCGCGGTCTGCACGGCAGCCCCCAGCGTACGCACATCCGCGACTACAGCCGCCGAGAGCAAGGCTGTCGCGCGGCTTCGAATTGCATTGTCTCTTGCCGCCCTCGCCGCAATCGCCTCAGCCCCCGTGCTGGCGCCACCACCTGAGGGGGCGTAAGGTATGATCGGAGAGCGGACCCACAACGCCAACAGCACTATTCCGCATCCTGCCGCGAGAAGTGCGAGTGGCCGCCGGGATCCCTCCTTCACGACTCCTCTCTACCCGGCAGCATCATGACTCCGATTCGATTCTCGAGGCGGACGCAGGCGGACGAGGCTCTGCGGCCGGCGCCGCATGCACCGATCGTTCCTCTCATTCCCAATGCGCCACGGCGCATCAAGGAGCTCTTGCCGATGCAGATCGAGGCGATCCTCACCGACGATCCTCGACTGATCATCCCTGTCGGTACGTGCGAGCAGCACGGCCCGCACCTGCCGCTGGGATGCGACACGATAATCGTCGAGCGACTGGCGGATGATCTGTCAGCAGAGTACGGCGTGCTTCGCGCTCCGACTGTCGAATACGGGGTCAATGTCGACACCGAGCGCGGTTTCATCGGCAATGCATCGGTTCGCAAGAAAACTTTGCACCGCATGCTGAACGATCTGTTGTCCTCGTGGGAGACGTCGGGCATCAAGGAATTCATCCTTCTCACGGCGCATGGTCACGATCCGCACCAGGAAGCGCTGGCAACGGTCATCACGGCCGGCGCGCGCGTACGAGTCGTTGATATCTTCGCCCTCAATCTCTCTGATCTGCTCGAAGGTCAAAGCGAAGCGATGCACGGTGACGAAGTCGACACATCACTGATGCTTTTTCTCTGTCCGGACATGGTGCACAAGGAGCTCGCACAAGACTATATGATGTCGCGTGAGCAGCTTCGACGTTACCGCCGCGGACGGCTGAAGGTTCCGAGCGGAAGCGCCGGCTCTCTTGGCAGACCTTCCCTGGCGTCCGCCGAAAAAGGCCGGGCGCTTTACGACCGCATCAGGAGCCGAATCAGCGACAGAATATTCCTGGCGCCGGCGCCCGCAGACTGAGGGCTATCTGCCACCGACAATTCAGCATTGCACCAGTAGCTGCACGTACTATAGTAAGTCGAATGGGCTCACCGGTTGAAACCGGCGCTTCTGCCTACCCGTACGTCCCCCAGTTCCCAACCTGAATCTCTCTAATGAAAACGCGTTTGTATCTCATATTTGCGGCCGCTCTTCCGATGGCCACGGCGTTCGCACAGTCACCGACATCGACTGCGGCGACAGACTCGAAGGCTACACCGTCCGCCAATCTGCCGTTATCCGACGCCATATCGATTGCTCGCCGGAATAATCCGTCGCACCTCGCGATCCTCAACAACCGCCGGACTGCGGATGCCGCACTGAGAACGTCGTACGGCCAGCTTCTACCCGGCGCCGACGCCTCGTTCAGCGCTCAGCGCCAGCAGGGCGGACGCCAGATCTTCAACGGCGGAAGCTTCGGCGCGAGCTCGGATGTGAATCAATCCCAGTACTCGATCGGAATCGGCTACCGGCTGAACTCCGCATTGTTACTCACGCCGAAAGTTCAGCGGGCGAGCCGCGATGCCGTCGAAGCCGACATCAACGGCAGCGCTGAAATCCTTAGATCGCAGGTAACCCAGCAGTATCTTTCGGTTCTTCAGTCAGAAGATCGTGCCACGCTACAAGACACACTGCTGGTAGCAGCGAATGCGCAGGTCATTCTCGCTCAGGCGAGAGCTCTCGTAGGATCAGGCACACAGCTCGACGTTCAGCGTGCCGAAGTCGCGCAGAGCCAGCAGCAGGTTCAGGTACTGCAGGCGCGCAACACGATAGAGATGGAGAAGATAAGGCTGTTCCAGCTGATGGGTGTGGAGCAGCCGGCGAACGTCGTTCTCACGACGACATTCGACATTCAGCCCGAGCCGCCGCCGCTTCAGGAGCTGCTCACGATGGCGCGAAGCTCGAATCCGGTTGTTGTCGCGCTTCGTTCACGCGAGCGCGTAGCGGATCTCAACGTGAAACGCGAGAAGGGTCAATACTCTCCCACGCTGACCCTGAGCACGGGAATATCCGGATATACGTACTCCTACACGAATCCAAATTTCATTGTCAATCAGGCGGCAGCTTCTGTAGCGAGTGAACAGGCAGCGTGCATACGCACCGAGGAGGTGCGAGCTGCCCTCAAGCTGCCAAATAGTCTCGCCGACTGCGGCGCGATCACGCTGACTGACGCTCAAGCGGCCGACTTGCGGCACGAGAACCGCCAGTTCCCGTTCCGATTCCAGAACGCTCCGCGCTCGATTTCGGCTACCTTGTCGCTCCCGTTGTTCGACGGATTCGCACGCGAGCAGCGAGTGCAGGAAGCACAGGCCGCAAGCGCCGACGCGCGCTACAACATTCGAGCGCGTGAGCTTGCGATTACTGCGGACGTGACTTCAGCGTACTACACCCTCAAGACCGCCGAGAAAACAACCGCGCTGCAGGCGCAGAACTCCGCAAAGGCGAAGCTCGAGCTCAAGTTCGCGCAAGATCGCTATCGCAACGGGTCGATGAATTTCGTCGACCTTACTGAAGCGCGGGCCGCCTACGAGCGCGCAGAGAGCGATCGCATCAATGCTGTCTACGATTACCACAAGGCGTTCGCTGCGCTGGAAAGCGCAGTCGGGCGCCCACTCCGATAACGGAAAAACAAAATGTCCAAGCGAAAGAAATGGGGCCTGATCAGCGCAGGTATAGCGGCAGTAGTGCTAATCGGCGTCACCAGCGCAATGAAGGGTCGCAACAAGGCAACCGAGGTTCGTATCGAGCCGGTCGAGCGACGTGATCTGGTCGCGTCGGTCACGGCGAGCGGTCACGTTCAGCCTCAGACAAAGGTCGATATCAGCGCCGACATCTCCGGACGCATTGTGCGGCTGGCGGTGAAGGAAGGCGATCTGGTGACCAAGGGCCAGTTCCTGCTCGAGATCGATCCGGTTCAGTATCAGGCCGCAGTGGAACATGCCGCCGCGGCAGTGGCATCGAGCCGCTCGCAGGCAGCGACGGCACAGCCTACACTACTGCAGGCTCGGCGGAATTACGACCGTCTGCTCGGTCTGAAGAAGGCGAATCCAACCCTTGTGTCAGACGAGCAGGTCGAGCAGCTCAAGACGCAGGTCGAGGTCGCCGAGGCGCAGCTGTCATCGGCGCGAAATGGAATCGCGCAGGCCCAGGCGTCGCTCAGAGACGCGAACAGCGCATTGAGCAAGACTACGATCGTCGCTCCGATGTCCGGGCGCGTTACACGACTCAACGTCGAGAACGGCGAGACCGCGATCATGGGAACGCTCAACAAGGACGCTGCCACGCTCCTCACCATCAGCGACATGAGCGTGCTCGAGAGCAAAGTGAAGGTCGACGAGACTGATGTGTCGCGGATCGAAATCGGCGATTCAGCGGTGATTCAGATCGATGCATTCCCCGACACGACTTTCGTCGGACGGGTAACGAAGATCTCGAACAGCTCGGTGAAGAACGCTGCGGCGCAGGCGGGAGTCGGCGGAACGGCGGACCAGGCGATCGATTACGAGGTGACGATTCAGCTCCTCAATTCTCCGGCCGCGACGCGCCCGGACTTCTCGGCCACTGCGAAGATCATCACCGACACGCGAAAGAACGCGCTTTCGGTTCCAATTATCGCGCTGACGGTTCGTGAGGACGAGCCGATCGCGAAGGGCGACAGTGGTGCGATCACGCTTTCGCGTGCACGCACGCCTGCGAAGGAAGTTGGCAAGCGTGACACTGAGGGTGTGTTCGTGGTCGGCACCGACAATAAGGTGAAGTTCCGCCCGGTGAAGGTCGGCATTGCAGGCGAGAAATACTTCGAGATCCTTTCCGGTCTCAAGGAAAAGGAGCGGATCGTCGGCGGCACCTATCAGGCCATCCGCGAGCTCAAGGACGGCGCTCTGGTGAAAGAACCGAAGCCGGAGAAGAAGAAGGGAGAAAAGAAAGCGTGACGCCAATGACTGAAGACGCGCCGCTCAGTACAACCGCCGAGCGTAAGGCGGTAACCGGCATCCCGGGAGCGACACCGCAGAAGGATTGGGTAATCGTTACACGCGGGCTCAAGCGCGAGTATGACATGGGAGGAGAGATCGTCCGCGCACTTCGCGGTGTCGATCTCGCCATCCGTCAGAACGAATACGTGGCGATTATGGGCCCGTCGGGATCCGGCAAATCGACCCTGATGAATCTCATCGGATGCCTCGACACTCCCGATGCCGGCGAATACTGGCTGAGCGGTGAGCTCGTATCGGACATGCCCGATGACGAGCTCGCGCGCGTGAGAAATCGCGAGATCGGCTTTGTGTTCCAGACCTTCAATCTCCTGCCGCGAGCAACGGCGCTGCACAACGTCGAGCTCCCGCTCGTGTACGCGGGAGTCCCAGCAGCTGAGCGACGCCGGCGCGCGACGCAGGCGCTCGAGCGCGTGCAGCTCGGTGACAGAGTTACGCACCGCCCGAACGAGCTGTCGGGCGGACAGCGGCAGCGAGTGGCGATCGCGCGAGCATTGGTCAATAACCCGACGATTCTTCTCGCCGACGAGCCGACCGGGAACCTCGACTCGGGCACATCGGAGGAGATCATGCGAGTGTTCGAGGAGCTCTCCGCCGGTGGGCAGACTGTGATCATGGTGACGCACGAGAAGGACATCGCCGCGCACGCGCGCCGCGTCATTCAGCTCCACGACGGAATGATCGCGAGCGACGAGAGGCGCGATGTGTTCGCTCAGCGCACAGACGCCCCGCTCCCGACGATCGGGCGCTAGTCCGCATGCCCTTTTTGGACGCGGTGAGGCTTGCTCTCGCCCAGATCCGTGTACAGAAGCTCAAGAGCTTCTTCACGCTCCTTGGCGTGACGATCGGCGTGATGTTCCTGATCGCGGTCGTATCGATCGTCGAGGGAATGGGCTCGTACATGGAGAACGATTTCGCCGGAAAGCTTTTCGGCGTGAATACGTTCGAGCTGCGGCGCCGGCCAAATGTTGCTGCCGATGTGACGGAGGAGGAATGGCGCGCATGGGGTCGCCGGCCGCGGATCCGTGACACCGACATCGCGCCCGTTGTCGCCGTTCTGCCATCCGGAACGCTGTGGGCAGCGTACGGCGAAGACAACGTCGAAATAAAATCGGCATTCGCAAAGCCGCGTCAGCTTTCTGCGGAAGCGGTGTACGGTGACTACTTCAAGATCAAGAAGATGGAAGTCGCGAACGGGCGCCTGATCTCCGCTCAGGAGCTCGAGCTCGGAACACCGGTAGTCGTCATCGGAAAGGAGATCGGCGAGAGATTCTTTCCAAAGCTGAATCCGGTCGGGCGAGAGATCAGAGTGGGCGGCATCCCATTCACAGTCGTCGGAGTTGCCGCAACGCAGGGATCGATCTTCGGTATTTCCCTCGACCGGTTCGTGATTGGGCCGCTGCATTCACGAATGCGCAGGCTGGTGAATCCCACGGGCGTGGTCGACGGAATCAAGTTCAAGCTGAAAAGCGACCGTGACATGATCGATGCGCAGGAAGCTGTGCGTCAGGTAATGCGCGGGAGACGCGGATTGCGGCCATCGCAGCCCGACAATTTCGTCATGGAGACTTCCGAGTCTGCATTGTCGTTCTGGACACAGATCAAATCCAAGCTCGTCATCGCGGGAGTGATTCTTCCGGCGATCGGTCTCGTGGTCGGCGCGATCGTCATCATGAACATCATGCTCGTCGCAGTCGCCGAGCGAACGCGCGAGATCGGAATTCGGAAGGCGCTCGGAGCAAGGCGCCGTGACATCCTGTCGCAGTTCCTGGTTGAAGCGGCAACGCTCAGCACCGTCGGCGCCGTTGCCGGGATCGGTCTGGGGATAGCGATCGCGCAGGCTATTGCCGCAGCGTCGCCATTGCCGGCGACAGTTGCGCCGTGGTCGATCATTGCCGGCGTATTGGTGGGAGCGGGCGTTGGAATAACGGCCGGAGTGTATCCAGCCACTCGCGCAGCGCGACTCGATCCCATTCTCGCGCTCAGGAACGAGTAATGAGTCTTTCCTCGAAGATCTTCAACGTCGCCGAGGGCGTCGGCATCGCGTTCGATGCGATTCGATCGAACAAGGTACGCGCTGCGCTCACGATTCTTGGCGTTGCGGTCGGGGTGTTCGTCGTGGTTGCACTGTCGGCTGCGATCCACGGAATCAACGTGAGCGTCGCAAAGGATTTCGAATCGGCCGGGCCGACGAGCTTCTTCGTCTATCGCTTCCCCGCCTCGCTGAGCACGGTTTGCGATGGAACCGAGGATACCTGTACGTGGCGTCGCAATCCGCCGCTCACGATGGGAGAGCTTGGCGCCATCTCACGCTTACCGGAAATCGAGCGCGTTACAGCGCACGTCGGCAGCAGAGCAACGATCAAATACAAGAATCGCGAGGTGAAATCGGTTGGAACCGACGGCTACGAGGCGTCGTGGCTCGAAGTCGACGGCGGTGACATCGTCGCCGGCCGCACTTTCACTCAGGGAGAGAACAATTCCACGGCTCACGTCGTGGTCATTAACACGTTCCTTGCGAAGGAGCTCTTCAAGGGAGCCGACCCGATCGACAAGCTCGTTTCGCTCGACGGACAACAGTTCCAGGTCATCGGCGTTCACTACAACCAGACGAGCTTTCTCGGGAAGCCAACCTCGTCGGCAACAGGCAACGATCCGCGAATGATCGCGCCGATCAACACGGTGAGCCGCGTTCTCGATGTCGGATGGCGGAGCATGGACTTTACGGTGAAACCGCGAAAAACCGTCAGTCAGCCCGAGGCGATCGACGCAGTCACGATGACACTTCGCGGACAGCGCGGGCTGAGACCTGGCGCGCCCGACAATTTCGCCATCATGACTTCGGACAACCTGCTCAACATCTACAATGGATTCTTTGGTGTGTTCTTCGTTGTGATGATCGCGTTGTCGGCCGTGGGGCTGATGGTCGGCGGTGTGGGTGTCGTGGCGATCATGATGATCTCCGTGACCGAGCGAACACGCGAAATCGGCGTGCGGAAGGCGCTGGGCGCGACTCGCAAGACGATTCTCTGGCAATTCCTGGTCGAGGCTGCGACGCTTACCTGCATCGGCGCTACCATCGGCCTGATCGGCGGGTCAGCGGTTGCCTACATCGTCAATCGCTTCACTCCGGTGCCCGCATCGACGCCCGGCGGAGCAATTGCAGCCGCACTCATCGTTAGCGCAATCACCGGCATTGTGTTTGGATTGCTTCCGGCGATGCGAGCATCGAAGCTCGATCCCGTCGAAGCGCTCCGGTACGAATAACCAGCGGGTTTTTTCTCGCCCCACTGCTAGATTGGCCCTGTGCTGATCTGGGATGTAGTCGTCACCGCCCTCGGCGAGATACGAGCCAATAAGGTCCGCTCGTTCTTCACGCTCGTCGGCATCATCGTGTCGGTGACATTTCTTGTCGCCGTCGTCGCGATCATCCAGGGGATGAACGCGTATGTGCGTGAGAATCTCGCCGGCGCGCTGATTGGCCAGAACACATTCCAGGTTCGCCGTACACCGATTCAGCTGGGGCTTTTCGACGACGAGGAATTCCGCAAGCTGCAGAAACGGCCGCGAATAACCGAGGCCGACGCGGACGCCGTCATCCGCGCGGTTCCTCAAGCCGTTGCGGTAAGTCTGCAGTCGGGATGGCCGACACCGATCGCTGACGTCTATTGGTCTAATCGCAGCCTTGGTGATGTCGCGGTTTTCGGCGTGACCGCCCCCTACCAGGTGGTGCAGGATTATTCGTTCGCTCGCGGCCGCCCGCTGACGGATCTCGACATTCGTGAGCGCCGTCCCGTTGCGGTGATCGGCGCTGACGTCGCTGACAAGCTGTACGAAAACACCGATCCGGTCGGCCAGGACATTCGGATCAACAACGAGCATTTCACGATCGTCGGCGTCATCGCGAAAAAGGGGCGGGTGCTCGGGCAGTCATTCGACGGCTTCGTTCTTCTGCCGTTGCCGACATTCGAGGCGGTGTACGGACGCCGCAAAACGACGACTGTATCCGTGAAAATGTCGAGCGCTGAGGAAGTTGCCGGAGGCATGGCGCTGGCCGACGGTGCGATGCGCACGGCGCACCGCCTTCGCCCCGGTGAGGATAGCGACTACACGGTTGAGACCGCCGATGCCCTCGTCGAGTTCTGGCGCAACCTGACGAAAGTTCTCTTCTCGGTGATACCGGCGATTGTGGCGATCGGAATAGTCGTCGGCGGAATCGTGATCATGAACATCATGCTGATGTCGGTGAGCGAGCGAACCCGTGAGATCGGCGTTCGCAAGGCGCTTGGCGCCACGAGGCGGGATATACGGCGGCAATTCCTTACCGAGTCCATCGTGCTTACCAGTATCGGTGGGCTGAGCGGGGTGGCGGCGGGATGGGCGCTCGCCGCCCTGATTGCGCTCGCATCTCCACTTCCGGCGCGGATCACCGGTTGGTCGGTCGCCCTGGCACTCATGCTGGGAGCGGGAGTTGGAGTGTTGTTCGGCGTGTATCCCGCGTCGCGCGCCGCACAGCTCGATCCGATTGCCGCGCTCAGGGCGGAATAAATGATCGCCGATCTGATCCGCAACAACGTCGGCGTTGCCGTCGACACACTGCGCACCAACAAATTGCGCTCGGGACTCACGATCCTCGGAGTCGTCATCGGCGTGTCCACGGTGATGATGATGGCCGCGATCGTCCAGGGGATTAAGGACCAGATCATTCGCACTATCGAAATTGCCGGGCCGACCACTTTTTACGTGGTTCGAGTGTGGTCGCAGACCCCTGTGAATCCCGATCGTCTCCCCAAGTACATCCGCATTCGTCCGGATCTGATGGAAGCGGAAGCGAAGCGTATCGCGAGCCTGCCGGAGGTAAGCTACGCCTCGATATGGGGCCAGTCGCAGGCGCGACTCGAGCACAATGGTCTTCGCACGCAGAAGCTCGCGCTGTTCGGCGCTGACGACAGGTTCGTCGAGATTCAGGGCGGCGAGCTCGGCGAAGGCCGGTGGTTCACGAAGGCGGAGCTCGCAACCGGCTCGAACGTAATCGTTCTCGAGGAATCAGCGGCGCGTAAAATATTCGGGCGTGAAAGTCCGATCGGAAAACAGGTGCATGTCGGTGGACGACCCGCTGAGGTCATCGGCATCTACGTCAAGGCCGGCAATATCTTCGAGCCGCCCGGCCAGGGGATCGGCGCAATCATTCCGTACAAGATGCTCGACCATCAGTTCGTCATCGACAAGATCAATGCGCTCTGGATTCCGGTGAAGCCGAAAAAGGGTGTGACGATCCACGACGCCGAAGAAGCAGTAACGATCGCATTGCGAGAGATGCGCGGTCTCAGGCCGGCTGATGCGAATTCGTTCGATCTGATCACGAATGATCAGATCCTCGACACGTTCAACAAGATCACTGGCGTTTTCTTCCTCGTGATGATCGTGCTCTCGAGCGTCGGGCTGATGGTCGGCGGCATCGGCGTGATGGCGATCATGATGGTATCCGTAACCAATCGCACCCGGGAGATCGGAGTACGAAAAGCGCTCGGAGCGACGCAACGTGAGATTCTCCTGCAGTTCCTGGTTGAAGCAGCGACGCTCACTGGTATCGGCGGAGCCGCAGGTATCATCATCGGGCTCGTTCTCGGCCGCCTGATCACCGGGCTCATGAACATCGACGCCGGAGTTCCCATAGCGCTCACGATCGTTGCAGTGTCGGTATCGGTGGGCATTGGAATCGTGTTTGGTCTGCTTCCCGCGCGGCGGGCGGCACGGATGGATCCCATCGAAGCGCTGCGGTACGAGTAGAACGGTCGCCGCTATATTCCGCCCATGACGACCGTGGACGTTCTCGCGATCGCCGCGCATCGCGACGACGCCGAGCTGACGTGTGGCGGTACCCTGATCCGTGCGACGATGCTTGGCCATCGTACCGCCGTTATCGATCTCACCGCGGGCGAGCTCGGTACGCGAGGATCGGCGGAGCTGCGTGCTCAAGAGGCGGGACGTGCCGCCGAAGTGATGGGACTCGTTGCCCGCGACAACCTCGGACTGCCCGACGCAGGTGTCACGAACACTCCGGAGACCCGTGAAAAACTCGCCCGGCTCGTGCGGAGCTACCGACCCTCAGTCGTCATCGCGCCATCGCTGAGCGGCCGGCATCCCGATCATCACGTGTCGGCTCAGCTCGTGCGAGACGCATGCTTCATTGCCGGGCTCGTCAAGATCGCGCCCGACGCTCCAGTGTTTCGTCCGCGCAAGGTCGTTCACTGTCTCGCCTATCGAGAGGATGGCACGAAGCCAACATTCGTCGTTGACATCACTGACGCATTCGAAAAAAAACTCGAAGCAGTGCGTTGCTACACGTCGCAGTTCGACGGTGTGACGCAGGCGGGCGAGATGTTTCCGAACGGTGAGCCGCTGTACGACCTCGTGCGGCATCAGGCCGCTCATTATGGGTCGCTGATTCGCGTGCGATATGGCGAGCCGTTCTACACGCCGGAAACGATGCGCGTCGATGACATAGCAGCGCTCGAGGTGACGTCCCTCTGAGCGACACTGATCGTCCGGACGACGGGCTCACCTACGCATCATACCTCGCGCTCGACGAGCTGCTCTCGCTGCAGCGGCTGAGATCGCGGCCAGAGCACCCTGATGAGCTCCTGTTCATCATCGTGCATCAGGCAAGCGAGCTCTGGTTCAAGCTCATTCTGCACGAGCTCGACGCGCTCGCATCGCGTCTCGAAGAAAGCGATACTCTCGGTGCAGTAACGTCGGTGAAGCGGGTCAATGCGCTTGTGCGCATTGTGACGGCTCAACTGTCGGCGCTCGAGACATTGCCGCCGCAGAAGTTCGCTCAGTTCCGCGGCTACCTCGGCACATCGAGCGGTTCGCAAAGCGAGCAGTTCCGGGCAATCGAAGCCATGTCGGGCCTTCGGGATCAACACTTCATACAGGTGCTCGAAGAACACGGGGGTATTCCGGCCACAGTTCAAAAAGCGATGGCCCGGCCGCCGCTGCAGCAGCTCTTCAACCACGTTCTTGAAGCACACGGGGTGACGCTCGAGCAGATCTACACCGACGAGCACCAGCGCCCGTTACAGATGCTCGCCGAGGGGTTGCTCGAATACGAGCAGGGCTTTGCGATGTGGCGATTCCTGCACGTTCAGCTCGTGGAGCGAATTATCGGTCCTGACACGGGTGGCACGGGCGGTACCCTCGGCGCGAAATACCTGCAGCGTACGGTGTCCCAGCGCTTTTTCCCCGAGTTGTGGGCAGTTAGGACGAAGTTTTTTAACGGATGAGCGCAACTACACAAGGCAGTACGGTTTTAAATTGATGTAATGCCAGACCCCATCTATCTCGACCACGCTGCGACCACGCCTGTGCGTGAGGAAGTCTTCGAAGCCATGCGACCGTTCCTTGGTCCGCGCTTCGGGAACCCCTCGAGCACGCACCGGTGGGGACGCGAAGCGCGCGCGGCGCTGGATGAAGCGCGCGAGCGTATCGCAAAGTGTCTGAACGCGCGGACAGATGAGATCTGCTTCACTTCCGGCGGTACTGAGGCGGACAACCTCGCTGTCCTCGGCGCATGGCGTGCGCTCAAGCCGAAGGGCAGGAACGCACTTGTGACGAGCCCGATCGAGCACAAGGCAGTGCTTGGTGCTGTGCATCAGGCGGTTCGCGAGGGAGCCGAGGAGCGAGTGCTCGACGTCGACGTCTGCGGAATGGTGTTGGAGTCGTCATTCGACCGGCTGGTCGACGACGATGTGGCAGTCTGCTCTGTCATGTGGGTCAACAACGAAGTCGGCACGATTCAGCCGGTTCCCGCGCTCGCAAAAAAGGGCAAGGAACGAAACGTGGTATTTCACACGGATGCGGTGCAGGCGTTCGGAAAGGTGCACATCGATGCCGCGACCCAGAGCTTCGACATCCTGACCATCTCCGGCCACAAGATCCGAGCCGCTAAGGGAATCGGTGCGATCTACATCCGGCGTGGCACACCGATCGAGCCGCTCATGCACGGGGGGGCGCAGGATCGCGGGCGCCGGCCCGGAACCGAGAACGTCGCGGCTGCGGTCGGCCTGGCCAAGGCGGCTGAGCTCACGTTGCTCGAGCAGGATACCGAGTGCGCGCGACTGCAACGACTGCGCGACCGGCTCGAGGCGGCAATACTCGAGCGTGTTCCCGACGCGGTGATTCACGCCCGCGAAGGAAACCGCGCTCCGCATGTGTTGAATATCTCCGTCCCCGGTACTGACAGTGAATCGCTGCTGATGGCTCTCGATCTTCAGGGAATTGCTGCATCGGGAGGCTCCGCGTGTCAGAGCGGCAGCATTGAGCCGTCGCACGTACTCGCAGCAATGGGCGTGCGCTCCGATCTGGCGGGTGCGGCCGTGAGAATGAGCCTTGGTTGTCTCACCACCGAGCGATGCATTGACCGGGTTGCCGAAGTTTTTCCGTCACTGGTCCAGAAGGCGCGTCAGCTTTCGTCGGTGAGCTGAGATGATGAAGGCGTCAAAGGGACGAGTGCTCGTCGCGATGTCGGGCGGCGTCGATTCATCCGTTGCGGCTGCGCTGCTCGTTGAGCAGGGATACGAAGTGATCGGCGCGACGATGAAGCTGTTCTGTCACGGAACCGATGTACCGGACAGACCCTGCTGCTCGCTCGACTCAGTCAACGATGCGCGCCGCGTGTGCGAGCAGCTCGGCGTGCCGCATTATGTGCTGAATCTCGAGAGCAGGTTCAGTCACGACGTCATCGACGATTTCGTGCGCGAGTACGAGCGCGGACGGACTCCGATTCCCTGCGTGCGCTGCAACACTTTCACGAAGTTCCGCGACCTCGTTCACAAGGCTGACGCCATCGACGCGCAGTGGGTGGCGACCGGACATTACGCGCGTGTCAGTGACCGAGTGATGCTCAGAGGACGCGACGATTCAAAGGATCAGACCTACTTCCTCTGGGGCATCGATCGAGCTGTAGTGCCGCGCCTTCTCTTCCCTGTCGGTGCGTCGACGAAGACCGAGATTCGTGCCGCGGCGCGGCGGCTCGGGTTATCAGTCGTTGCAGACAAGCCTGAAAGTCAGGAAATCTGTTTCGTACCCGATGGCGATTACGTTCGCGTTCTGCGGGCCCGACTGGGAGAATCGTCCGAAGCGCTTCGGCGTGGGCCGATCATTACATCGGCGGGTCGAACGATTGGCGAGCACGATGGATATGCGCGGTTCACAATCGGCCAGCGTCGTGGTCTTCCGGGAGGATTCGGCGCTCCATTGTACGTCATTGGCATTCGCCCGGAAGATCGTGCGGTAATCGTTGGATCACGTGACGACCTCATCGGCCGAGGGATTGTGGCGCGCGAGATCAACTGGCTGACTGACGAGCCGCAGATCGGAGCTCACGTTGCTGTTCGGGTGCGACACCGCGCTCCGCTTGCCCGCGGCGAGCTCATCCGCAGTCACGGAAACGAGATCGAGATCGCGTTGGACGATCCGGTATCGGCGATCGCGCCTGGTCAGTCGATCGTGCTATACGATGGTGACAAGGTGCTTGGCGGCGGCATCATTGAACGCGCGCGTAACGCCGGTACTCGAACACTTCCCGTGCTCGCCGCCTAACGACAACCGCAAATCCGACGGCCGTTATTTCCCGCGAAAGATCAGGAACGGGTTGAGCGGCGTTCCTTTCCACCACTCCTTCATATTGTCGGACCGGGTGATCGCGAGATGGAGGTGCGGCGCTTCAGGATTGGCGTTGCCCGTCGATCCCACATAGCCAAGGATCTCGCCCTTGTTGAGTGTCATTCCTTCAGCGAGTCCCGGCCGGTAGCGATCGAGATGTGCGTACATCAGGATGAATCTGTTCGACGGATCGGACACGTAGACTGTCAGCCCTCCGGGAACGCTGCTGTGCAGCTTGATAACGCGACCTGCATCCGCTGACACGACGGCCGTCCCGCGAGGAGCCATGATGTCGATCGCATTGTGCCGATGCGTCCCACGAAGCTGATCGAAGCTGTCGACGAGATCCTGAGGCTTCACGCCTACTACCGGGATCACCAGCCCATGCGATCGAAGCGCATCCAGGTCCGCTCCGCTCACCGGAGGGAATGCTGAACCGCCGGCCGCAGCCGTGTCGTCGCTCCGTGGGGCAAGCGCGCCTTCAGGGGCAGTCATTGCACTGATTGCAGAATACGCCGTGTCGACTCGGCGGACTGTGTCAATCACGTACGCCGTATCGCCGCGGCGCGAAAGTGTTATTCCGGTAACTCTGGTGTCGGGTTTGGTCGAGTAGAGGAGGCCAAGCAGCACCGCGCCCACGAAAGTCGCGACAATCGCGCGATCGTCCGGGTGGTTAATACTTCATCCCCCCAGCGGCCGCGAATTCACGCATGATGCGCTCCTGCTCTTCGCTCAGCTTCTCTGGCGCTTGAATCTTCACTTCGACAATCAGATCACCGTGCTGATCACCCTTGGCAATTCCCTGACCGCGCACGCGGAACCGTTTACCGGATGGCGTGCCGGCTGGAATCTTTATCATCACCTTCTTTCCATCCAGCGTCGTCACGCTGACCTTCGAGCCGAGCGTCGCCTGTGCGATGTTGATCGGCAACTGCGCGATTACATCGAGACCCTCGCGCTGGAAAAAACGATCCGGAAGAACCTTGAAGGTGATCAGCAGATCTCCCGGCGGCCCATTAGCAGATCCTTTACCTCCCTGCCCTTTCAGCCGAATCTTGGATCCTGAATCGACACCCGCCGGGACCGTGATGAGAACCTTTCGGCGGTTACGAACTTCCCCGGAGCCACCGCACGTCGGACACGGCTGCGATGGAACCTGCCCGCGACCGAGACACACGGGGCATGGCCGATTGACCGCAAATCCGCCCTGACCGAACGACACCACACCCCGCCCCGAGCATTCGGGGCAGATCTTCATCGCCGTGCCTGGTGCGCCGCCGGTCCCGCGGCAGGTCGAGCATTCCTCTGTGACCTCGAGATCGATCGGAATCTTCCCTCCGCGAGCAGCGGTTCTGAACGGAATCTCTAGTGAGGTCTCCACGTTCTGGCCGCGCTGCGGTCCCGATGGGCGGCCGCCGCCTCGGCCTCCGCCGAAGATCGATCCGAACAGATCACCCAATCCGCCGAGTCCGCCGATGTCGAAGTCCTGGAAGTTGATTCCAGAGGCTCCGCCCGCCGACGGACGTGCGCCCGGCCGCGCCTGACCTGCGCCGAATCCACCGAACCCGCCGAATGTACCGAGGCGGCGCATGTCATCGTACTGCTTTCTCTTCTCAGGATCGCCGAGGACGTTGTTGGCCTCGGATATCTCCTTGAATCGGTCAGCCGCCTTGGGATCGCTCGCGTTAGCATCGGGATGATACTTCTTGGCGAGCTTGCGATACGCCTTCTTGATCTCGTCCTGCGTCGCGCTGGACGAGACACCGAGAACAGCGTAGAAGTCCTTGCTCTGAGCCATTAGTGCGGGAGGAGCTCAGCGATCGTCCGAATACTGCCTCACGACTACGCGCGCAGGCCGGAGCAGCTGGCCCTTGAACCTGTAGCCGACCTGAAAGACTCGCGCGACGGTGTGATCGAGCTCGGGAGAATCCGTCGGCTCTGTAGTCACCGCTTCGTGCAGTGACGGGTCGAATGCCTCATCCACAGGATTGATGATCTCGAGGCCCGCAGCCCGAAGAATCTTCTCGAGCTTTCGCTCGACCATCTCAACGCCCTGCACCACGGTTGCGCTATCGGTAACGGCGGGATCGACGTGAGCGAAGCGGGAGATGTCGTCGAGAGGCTCCAGAATGTGTTTGACGAGGCTGGCTTTACCTCTTTCCTCTGCCTCCAGCCTCTCCCGTAGCATTCGTTTGCGGTAATTGTCGAATTCCGCGGCGAGCCGCAGGTGCTTGTCGCGCTCGAGGGTGAGCTCACGCTCGAGCTCAGAGCTTCGATCCTCGTCGGTAGCGGTATCGGAATCCTCAGGAGCGGCGGCGGAGTCGTCCGCGCCATCCGCTTGAACGTCAATGGACGGGACGCCGTTGTTCGACGGGGATTCGAGGTCCGCTCCTGGAACTTCGTCTTCCATGCCGGTTTCCGGCATCGTGTGTTTCGTTCGTCTCATTCCGTCAATTTAACCGAGTCCGCGTCTCACCATATCCAGCGCGGCCTGGGCGGCGCGTTGGCGCACCTCTCTCCGATCGCCGAACAGCCTGAGCTGGCGACACTCATTTATTACGCCCTGGATCGCGATCCAGACCAGACCAATCGGCTTCTCCTCGGTTCCTCCACCTGGTCCAGCTACACCCGTGATCGCGACGCCAACGTCGGTACCAAGCGAATCGACTATCCCTTTCGCCATCGCGGTTGCGACCTCGCCGCTCACGGCGCCGTGCCGGTCGATCAGCGCCGTGGGAACGCCGAGAAATGAAACCTTGACCGCGTTATCGTAGGCTATCACGCCGCCGACGAAGACATCACTCGAGCCGGGAATGGCCGTGATACGCTCGCCAAGAAGGCCGCCGGTACAGCTCTCGGCAACCGCAAGCTTCAACCCGCGCGATCGGCAGAGATCCAGGACCTTTGCCGCGAGGTCGTCATTGTCCTCACCGTACGCATAGGGCCCGAGCGCGTTTCGAATCTCGCGGGCTGCCTTGTCGAGAACGCCATCCGCGTCCGCTGCCGTGCGTCCCTGACTCGTTAGGCGCACGTCTACTCCTTCGATTCCCGGCAGATATGCGGGCGAGAGACCCTCGACATTTGTAGCAAGGGAACCGAGGCGGTCGAACAACGTCGATTCCGGAATTCCCGTCGAGCGAATCGTCCGCGAGCGAATCACAACCTCCTTCTCGTTGGCAGGGCGTCGGGCAACGACTCGCGGTATGACGGCCCTTTCAAGCATCGCACGCATCTCTCGCGGAACGCCGGGCAGCATCGCGACCCACCTTCCTTGCTCGTCCTCGAGCCATAGTCCCGGCGCGGTTCCCTGATCGTTCGGCAATATGTCGGCGCCGCGCGGGACCAACGCCTGTGTGAAGTTCGACTCAGGAATCTTTCCCGTTCGCCTGAGTCGCGCCCACCGTGCGCGTATCGCGTCGGCCACCGCCTCTTCGTGATACATCTCGCGGCCGAACAGCTCCGCGATCGCGGGCTTGGTCAGGTCGTCGCTGGTCGGCCCAAGTCCTCCCGTGGTAATCACTGCTCCTGTGCGATCGAGTGCCGCGCGAACTGCGTCGGCTATCGCTGAAGCATTGTCCCCGACCGTCGTGCGCCACGGAATTGCGACACCAATCTCTCCAAACAGGCGCGCGAGGTACGCAGCATTGGTGTCGACTGTGAAGCCGAGCAGCAGCTCATCGCCAATCGTGACGATCTCGACGTTCATGCGCGACCGGTAACAACGCGACCGTATCGTCCGAGGTACAGCCAGAGCGAATAGAGCGTCAGCAGCACCGCGGCAGCCATCGTGACGATCCCGACAAATCCGTTGAAATAAGCAAACGATCGCCATGCGGTGGTCGCCCATCCGCGAGAGGCTGCAAGCGTAGCAGCGAAAAACCAGAAGTACGCGGATCCAACCCAGACCGACTGGAATCCCGTTTTCCATTTTGCGGGGCCGATTGCCGCAATCACAACGCCCTTGCGCGCGGCGATTTGACGAAACGCAGTCATGAACAACTCGCGACCGATAACAATTGCCACTATCCACCAGGGGAGTGGAACATCACCGAATGGAGTTCTGAATGGGAAGGTACCAGCAGCCTCGAGTGAGCTGGGCGACAGAGCAAACGGGTCACCTCGCGGAGCCATCAGGATGTAGATGGGAATCAGAGTCGCGAACAGAAGAAGCTTGTCCGCGAGCGGATCGAGAAGACGACCGAGATCGGTTTCGAGATTACGAGTCCGCGCAAGCTTACCGTCCCAGTAGTCGGTGACGGCAGCGAGAATGTAAATAACGAAGGCGGCGAGACGGACGAACGGCGAATCGATGAAGGGGAGCGCCGCCACCAGCGGCGCGATCAGAATTCTCCCGACGGTGAGTGCGTTAGGGAGGTTCACCGCCTAAGGATAAGTCAGGCGAGCGCCTTTAGTACCAGCTTGCTGACCGCCTTCAATGTGTCGAACACGCCATCGCCGGTGATCGCGATTGCTTCGAAGTACGGTACCCGCTCTACCCAATCGCCGGAGGACAGCTGCTCCACGAGATTCTCTCCGGCGTGGTACGGGTCGGGAGTTACACGCGCGCGCGCCGGATCCGCAGGCTCCCATCCAGGATTCAGCGCTTCCTGCATCTCGCCCACCGGGGCGGCGTTCGGGAGATCGCGCTTGTTGTACTGGATGACGAACGGCATTCGCGTGAGATCGTAGCCGTACTCGGCCATGTTGTCGTAGAGGTTTTGCATCGACTCGAGATTTGCTTCCATGCGCTCGAGCTGGGAGTCGGCGACGAACACGATGCCGTCCACATTCTTCAGGATGAGCTTGCGGCTGGCGTTGTAATACACCTGTCCGGGCACGGTATATAGATGAAATCGTGTGTTGAATCCGCGAATCGTGCCGAGATCTACGGGAAGAAAATCGAAGAAGAGAGTTCGTTCCGTCTCGGTGGCGAGGGAGATGAGCTTTCCGCGCGTCTCCGGTTTCACCTTTCCGTAAACGTGCTCGAGATTCGTTGTCTTTCCGCCGAGGCCCGGGCCGTAATAAACGATCTTGCAGTTTATTTCCCGCGCCGCGTAGTTGATCATCGACATCGCCGTTCTATCTCCTTACCAGTTGAACAGCTCGTCGATCTCATCGCCGGCGCCGGCGAGGATGTTCGGCTGCTGGGTTCCAGTGGCCCTCGACCTCGCAAATGCGCGATCGAGGTGAAGGGTCAACTCCTCGACCACCGGCTTCATCTTCAGCCGAACAAGTCCGATCGGAGTGCGGTTGTCGAACAGCACGACGAGGATCATTCGCCGCGCGACATCGGCAACGTACATCGATTCCCTTTCTCCCTGATGAAACAGCGTGGTGAAATCCGTCTCACCAATAAGACGAGCGAGCTGGTCATTCGCACTGAAATCGGCGGCGGTGAGGGTTGCAAACGTCGTTGGGTCGAAGCCCAGCGGCTCGCCCACAGTGGAGATCAGCTGGCCCGAGCGATCGACAATGAGAGCCGATCGCGCGCCGGTTTCGGCGAGGAAGCGGTCGACGCTCGCCGTGATTGCGTTCAGGTCATCTTCGTCGAACGACCAGGTGACGGCTCCGTGGGCCATCGGGTTACGCGAGCTTCCTTTCGACGCGGCGCATTACTGACACCGCGCGCTGCCGGAGGAGCGGACTTCGCTCCCACGCAACGTATTCCCGGAGGAGTCGAGCGGTGCTCATGCTCGGTCTGGAGCGGAGATAGCTGAGCGCTGCAAAGCGACGGAGCGGATGGCGACTGAACAGGTCGCGGCGATACTGACGCTGAACATGCGTCCACGCCAGAGCGCCGCTCGCCAGGCCGACAAGAAAGGCAGCGCCGGCGAGCGCTCTCAAATCCCGTTTAATCACATCGCCCGCCGTGCGGCCAATGCCTGCGCAATCGTCACCCCGTCGGCGTACTCGAGATCCCCGCCCACGGGCAGACCGCGCGCTATGCGGCTGATCGTCAGCGGATATTGGGAAAGCTTGCGCTGAACGTACAGCGCTGTTGCTTCGCCCTCAATGCTGGGATTCGTGGCGATGATCACCTCCTGAACCTCTCCGCCTGCTACGCGCTGCTCCAGCTGCGGAATATTGAGATCTTCCGGACCAACGCCGTCGAGCGGCGACAGCCGTCCCCCCAGAACATGGTAAACTCCACGGAATTCGCCGGCGCGCTCGATGGCGCCGATGTCGGATGACTCTTCCACCGCACAGATGACCGCCGAATCACGCCTGGAGTCACGGCAAATCGCGCAGGTTTCGTCCTCTGTGAGATTGAAGCAGACCGAGCACGGATGAATCCGTTCCGAGAGCGTAGTGAGAGCTTCGGCGAGCTTCCTGGTTTGCTCCGGCGGCTGCTTGAGCAAATGGTAGGTGAGACGCAGCGCGGTTTTGCGGCCGATTCCGGGCAGCTTTGCCAGCTCGCCGGCAAGCGAGTCGATTGCGGACACCCTAGAACGGCAACTTGAACGGAAGTCCGCCGGTCAGCTTCGACATCTCCTGCTTCGCCAGGTCCGCGGACTTCTGCTGAGCTTCACGCAACGCTACGAGGATGAGGTCCTCGAGCATCTCGACGTCTGACGCGTTGACCACGGAAGGGTCGAGCCGAACCTTCGTTATCTGACCTTTTCCGTCTGCCTCGACCGTCACCATGCCGCCTCCTGAGCTGGCGGTCACCGTCATGTTCTGCAGCTCATCCTGAATTTTTTCGAGGCGCCCCTGCATCTGCTGCGCCTGCTCGAGAAGCTTGTTGAAATCCGCCATTCTCTTGAGAGAGTGAGTTGGTTAGTCGAGAAGCTCGAGATCGAGAACATCGATCGCCGCATCCAGAACCGGATCTTTTGCACGGAGACTGGCAAGACGCTCTGCGCGCACGGCTTCATCAGTGAGCCGTTCCGGCGCGGTATTCGACGCCTCCTCGAAGCGACGCTTCCATTCGGCCTCGCCTGCCCTCGGCTGGGCGCCGGGCGGCGTCAGTCTCACAGGCTGATCGGCAATCGCAGGTGTGGGGCGTGACCGCGCCTCGTCCGCAACGACAGCGGACGCATCAGCACGCGATCCTCCACCGGCGCTTCGCAGCTGGCCCGCCCGTCGTGCTGCGGGTTGTGATTCCAGGGCGGATCCGCCGCCGGATCCACCCAGTGCACTCAACAGCTCTTCGATCGTCAGAGCACGATCGAGCAGCGCGAAGCGAACCAGGAGCATTTCTACGAGAAGCTGTTGCTGCGGACTCCGCCGGAACTGCGGTTCCAGATCGCTCATCATCGACAGCATGCGCAACAGGTCAGACGGCGCGAATGTCTCACGATAGCGCTCGAGTGCGGCCCGCGTTGCCGGCGCGAGACCCGTTGTGTCGCCGTTCAACGTGACAGCGAGCTGTGCGCGTAGAATGTCGCCGAGGCCGGAAAGGAACACGCCGAAATCGACGCCGGCGTCTGCGAGACGATTCACCGTGGCGAAAACATCGCCTGCTCTCCGCTCAGCAAGGAGCGCGAGAATCGCGACGTATTCGTCTTCCGGTACTAGCCCAAGCGCAACACGCACAGACTCCGCAGTGATCCCCTCCTCGGCTTCACCGATCGATATCACCTGATCCGCGAGACTCAGCGCATCTCGCATCGATCCATCCGCGGCGCGTGCGATCATCGTCAGCGCTTCGGGAGCGGCGGGAACTCCCTCGCTCGCGAGGACGGTTTGGAGCCGCGCGATTATCTCCGTCGCGCCGATGCGCTTGAGATCGAAGCGCTGCAGGCGGCTGAGAACCGGCGCAGCTGACTGCGCGATTTTCTGCGGCTCAGTAGTCGCGAAGACGAACACAACACGAGGCGGCGGCTCTTCGAGGATCTTGAGCAGCGCGTTCCATGCTTCGCGCGTGAGCATGTGCGCCTCGTCGACAATGTAGACCTTGTAGCGCTCCTCGCCGGACGGCGCGTACATCGCGCGCTCCCTGAGCTCCCGCGCATCGTCTACACCGCGGTTCGAAGCTGCATCGATCTCGACGACATCGAGGCTCGAGCTGCCGCTCCAGATCCTTCGGCATGATGCGCATTCACCGCACGGCTCCCCGTCCGCTCCTCTGTTCTCACAGTTGAGCGCCATTGCGAGCACGCGGGCGAGCGTCGTTTTGCCGACGCCGCGCGGTCCGCACAACAGGTAGCCGTGCGCCACGCGTCCGCGCGCAATCGCACCGCGCAGCGTGTTCGATACGTGGGACTGAACCGCCACTCCGGCGAAGTTCCTGGGGCGGTATTTCCTGGCGAGAGCGAGCGGCATGAAGGAGGGAAGATACCCCGGGTCTGACGGAGCAACGAAAGACACCGCATGCCGCTGCTACCTTCGGGGTCCTGACGGAGTTAGCGGGCTTGCGCCCTCCGGGACCCGGGGCGAGTCGAAATATAACGCCTGGGTAAGTCGCGGAACCCAGGCGGCACCACGAAAATGCGAAAAGCCCGTCACCGCAACGTGCAGTGACGGGCGCTGTGTTCGGAGTCCTCTGTTACTTCTTTACTTCGACTTTCGGAACCTTGATGTTCGCCGTGTCTTTCTTGATGTCGACATCGGGCACCGTGACCTTCGCGGTGTCAGTCGTCACGTTCACGCTGGGTACGTTCAGCGTATCAGTCTGAGTTCCGACTACCGGCTTCTCGACTTCGAGATCGCCTGATTCTGTCTTCTTGCAGCCGGTAACCGAGACGGCCAACAGGGCCGCCACTACCAGTAGCTTGCGCACGAGAAGCCTCCAGGGTTTGTGTATGCGAGCACTCAGGAGATCATAGGCAACCTTCGTTCCAACATTTCGGGCATCACCGACTATTAATCGTCGGTTAATCCTCGAAGGCCTCTCGCTGAAGCCGTCGCACTCGGCGCAGCTCGTAAACCTGCGCTACTTCGCCGCCGAGTATGAAGATCATCGCCGCGTAGTAAACCCAGATGACGAGGATGACGAGCGCCGCGGCGGTTCCGGAGTAGAACGATCCCGGATTGAACGACCCTACATACGCGGAAAAGACGCGCTTGGCCGCCTCGAGCATGAAGCTCGTGAACAACGCCGCGATCATGGCTGTCTGCCAGCGGATGTGACGGTTCGGAAGGAACTTGTAAAGCGAGAAAAACATAAGTGTGATGAAGCTGAACGCGATGAGCTGGCCGATCTGGTATTCCAGAGTTCCCATCACGTCCTGGCGCAAGCCAAGCTCTCCGAGAACGAGCAAGCCTCGCGATGTGGCCAGCGCGAGATAAGTGCTCAATCCGACATACAGAACCAGGAGCAGCGTCGACACGATCGTGATCTGAATGTCGAAGATCTTTCCGGCGACTATGCCGCGGTCAGTATCGATATCGAAGACGTCGGCAAGGACGCTGCGGAGAGTGCCGAAGAGGCGCGTGGAAAACCAGATAAATCCGATCACGCTGTAGATACCGATCGCCTGCCGCGATTTGATGATCCCGATCAGGATCGACGCGATCGGTGACTGCTTCGCCGCGGGGATCGGAGGAAGGAATCGATTGATGATGTCGTTGATCTCCGCCGACGACGCAGCCATCGATTGGTTGAGCAGGTAACCCAGCCCGCTGGCGAGAAGAAGAAAAAAGGGGACGACCGCCAGCAACAGGTTGAAGGCGATGCCCCCCGAAAGGAAGAAAATGTTGTCCTCTCCGCTATTGTCCCATACGCGCTTCGCGTAATCGCGCAGGGTCCAGCCGATCCGCGAGAGGAGCGGCCGCTGCGGCACTAGCTCTCTTTATAAGCGGCCTTCGTCTCCGCGATGCGCTGCTCGAGCTCCACTCGTGCCTGCTGCGCGGCCTCTCGCCCCGCTTCGACGGCATTCGTGACCTGTCGGCGCTTGAGCTCGACCGCGTCGCGAGCGGCATCGATCCTGTTGCCGATCTTCTCCTTCGCCTGACTGATCGTATCGCCGACCGAATCGCCCAGCTCAGCCACGAAATCCTGCGCCTGATCGCTCATTCGCCGCGCCTGCCGTTGTATCTCCCGCCGCGTTTCCTCACCTGATTTGGGCGCAAACAGGAGCGCCAGTCCCGCGCCGATCGCAAGGCCGACAATGAACGGGCCGACCCCTGCAGGCCGCTGCTCGATGACGACGTACGGCTCGTCGCCTTCCCAATCGTAATCCGACATGAGCTACCTCTGAGGTTACCTAGCGCTTTTTGGCTTTACTCTTCGCTGTCGCAGGTCGCTTACTCGCCTGAGGGGAAGTCGCTGCCTCACCAACAGTCGAGGCATGCGCAGTTCCATTGCCGCGAATGAGCGACTCGATCTCCTGTCGAACTTCTTCCGGAGAGATGCCGACAATCTTGGCTGTGCGTCCGGCATCCCCGCTAGTCGACGCAAACGTTCGGAGCACGAGCTGCCTTCTCGTTTCGGCGAGAGTCGATCCGGCGGGCACGGTGAGTGGTGCAGGAATCTCGCTGCCAAGTCTCGCGTGCCGCGGCATTATGTCCGCCGCGGAGATCTTCTCGCCACGCGTCATGATAACCGCGCGCTCCACCGCGTTCTTCAGCTCGCGGACATTGCCGGGCCAGTTGTACGACAGAATCCACTCCCACGCGGGCTCGTCGAAGCCGGTGATCTTCCTTCCGTTCGACTGAGCGAAGTTGGCGAGGAACTCGTTGGCGAGAAGCTTGATGTCGCCGGCACGATCACGCAGCGGCGGAAGAAAGATTTCGACGACGGCGACGCGATAGTACAGATCATCTCGCAGGTCACCTTCGGCGAGAGCTTTCTGCAGCTCCTTGTTCGTCGCAGCGAGGACGCGGATGTCGACCGAAATCTCCTTCTTGCCACCGAGCCGCCTGATGGTACGAGTCTCGATTGCACGGAGCAGCTTGACCTGCACATCCGATGGCATTTCAGCGACCTCGTCGAGGAAGATCGTTCCGCCGTCGGCCATCTCGAACGCGCCGGCCTTCTCGTTCACTGACCCGGTGAAAGCCCCTTTCTCGTGCCCGAACAACTCGTTTTCGAGGATGTCCTTGGGAAGCGCGGCGCAGTTAAGAGCGAAGAACGGTCCTTTCGCGCGGTCGCTCTTCGCATGCAGTGCTCTTGCGACGAGCTCTTTCCCGGTTCCTGATTCGCCGAGAATCATCACGCTGGCGCTCGAGGGCGCGACAGCATCGATGATCTGATACACAGCGCGCATGTCCTCTGACTGACCGGACAGCTCAGCGTAATGTGTCAAACCTTCGAGTTTCGATGACAGCTCGCGGTTGCGCTGCTGAACGTTGAACTTGTCGAGCGCCTTCGGAATGAGCGCCTTGAGGCGGTTGAGCTTCTCGGCGTTGAGCGGCTTTTCGATGTAGTCGTAGGCGCCTTCGCGCATCGCCTGCACTGCTGAATCGACGGTTCCCTGCCCGGTGACGATGATGCATTCAGTGGGAATCGCGAGGCGCTGCAGCTCCTTCAGGAGCGCAAGGCCATCCAGTTTGGGCATCATCAGATCGGCCAGCACGAGGCCGAAGTTGTCCGAGCTCAGCTGATCCAGCGCCTTTTTTCCATCTGCGGCGACTGCAACCTCATAGCCCTCATCGGTGAGCACTGCGCTCAAGCCTTTTGTGATCGAGAGCTCGTCGTCGGCGATCAGGATCTTCGATTGATTCATTACTATGTGATTATTCCTCGGGCTGTACCACGGGGAAGGTTAATATAACAGCCGTTTCGCTGGATTCGACGCGAAAGCCGGCACCGTTGCTGAGTTGAATGAGACGCGGCATCACGCGCCGGATTACCTCGCGTGAAGCTTCGAGCGAAACCCCATCCGGCTCGACGATCGAGCACCTGAATGCGCCGTGCTCATCAACCGCGCCAACGCTTAGCTCCAGCAGCGCGATGATTCCTTCCGTCATCGATACAACCGCTTCGCTCTCCGATACGGCCTGCTCGGCGAAGTCAGAAATGTTCGATTGTGCGGAACGGGCCTTTGCGAGTCTGGAGCGTACGACCTCGAGGTTTACCGCCAGGCCGTTCAATCTGTTCCGCGTTTCGTGACCAGCCTTTCGGACCACTCGCATGAACAGGGCGCGAGCCGCGTTGTCTTCACCGGCCCGACGCTCAGTCGCTGAGATCGGCGTCGTCTGGTGCCGCGGCTACTACCGCGACGTCCTCGTGTGGCTGGGGCCGGTGCAGGGCCACCGGTTTGATGTATTTCGCTACGACGGGAGCAGTGTCGCGAATGGCAAGCTGCGTGAACAGGAATTCGAACTTACTGTCGTACGCTGCTGCGAGACGCTCTTTCACGCCGCTGTCCAGATCCCAGAACTGCTGCTTGAACGGACCGAGCGCCTTTTTACGGGTCTTGTAAAAAAACTGCTCATCGGAATCAGCTGGCTTGCGCTCGTCCTTCGCGTTCTCGCGAAGCCACGCGTAAATCTCATCGCGCAAGTCGTTGGGAAGATCATCGTAAAGCATCGATTGAAAGTTCGTCGCGAGATGTATCTCCGCAGTTTCGCTGCGCGGGAAGTTGTGGAACGCTTCGTCGGGAAGTGTGGAGGCGCCGTGTTGAACGGCTCCCGCCAGTCCATAACTCTCGCGAGCGACAATCGACAAGCGCCTCAGCGTCTCGAAATCGATCTGCACGTCGGCGATGGATCCGTCGGCGAGAACGACCCCGCCGTGCGTTGTGCCTGACTGCACGCTGATCTTCGAAAGGCCCGCCGCGTTCGGCGCGATCCGCGCAAGTGTCCGGTCGAACCCGTCCATGTAGCTGTGCAGCTCCTCTACCGTGCTGTTCTGCGTGCCGACCTCACCGATCTCTCCTCCCAGGGAGACCTCGATGCCTTCCGGCTGCAGCTCGCGAACGAATTTGGCAATGTCCGCGGCCTGTTCGTAGTTCGTACGCTGCTGTTCATCGAGAGTCGGCTTCGATAAATCGACGAGCGTCGACGTGTCAATGTCGATGTTGTAGAACCCCGCCGCGACTGCTTCCCGCGCGAGATGCTTCACGGCGCCGACTTCCGTTTCAGGATCCACGGCGAACTTCTTCGCGTTGACCTGGAAGTGATCTCCCTGAATGAAAACGGGACCTCGAAACCCTTCTCTCATCGCTGCTGCAAGCACCACCGCCACGTATTCCGGCGGACGTTGATCCGTATACGCGATCTCGGACCGCGCGATCTCGCAGATGAACGCACCCGCATTGAGCTTCCGAGCGGTTCGAAATATCGAGCGCGCGGTGTCGTAGGACATACCGCGCACGTTGATCGCCGGAACGGTGAAGCCGCTCGTTTCGCCGCGCCCGCGCGCCATGTAGAGCTCGTGGATCGACGATGGAATCACGCCCAGCGTCTGCGCGATTTCCCAGATCAGCCAGCGGGCGTTGTCGCGCGTATCGTCGTCGCCGAACACGGCCGCGCGGATGAGCCGGTCCATCTCGTTGCCGGTTACTGCCTTCTCATCCAGCACGGCCACTCTACCGGCATCGACCGTGATCGCGCCGTTCATCACTGTTTCAATCATCATCGCGGGAAACTCGCCGCACGCTTCGACGGTTGCAAGCCCATCAGACAGTCCAGCGCGTATCGGGCTTCGGTAGCGCATCCCACTCGCGCTTCGCGTCGTCCGCTCCGGGCCGTCCAAGTAAGGCGTATGCGAACTGCTTTCCGAGCTCCACACCCGGCTGATTGAACGCATCGACGCCATAAAGCTGACCAGCATATGCGGTTGCCAGCTCGAGGAGCATCATCAGGCCGCCAACGTGGTGCGCGTCGGCGCGATCGAGATGAATCGTGAGGTTCGGCCGGCCCCGCTTCGCCAGCGCGCCTGCGGTCGCGCGCCGTTCGATGTCGATCAGCTCGCCGAGTGTATGACCGCCGAGATATGCGAGCTCCTTCACGTTCTCAAATGCGCGAGGAATGGTCACATCGACGGTGTGCTCGCGGACAGCGACAAAGCTCACGGTTTTGTTCAGCGGCCCTTCCATAAAAAGCTGCACCTGACTGTGCTGATCCGTCGCGCCGAGCGCAGGAAGCGGTGTCGAGCCTACTGATCCGCCGTTTGCGGTGTGCTTGCCAAGGCTCTCGGCCCATAACTGGACGAACCAGTCGGCCATGTCGCGAAGTGCATCGGAGTACGGCATGAAGACGTTGATCGCTTTACCATGGCGCGTGTCTGCCAGCCAGTGAAGCGCCGCATACACACCGGCTGGATTTGTCGACAGGTCCGGCGTCGCGCATCGGTCGGCCATTTCGGCCGCTCCGTCGAGGAGAGATGCTACGTCGATTCCGATCAGCGCCGCCGGCAGCGTCCCAACGGGAGTGAGAACGCTGAAGCGTCCGCCGACGCTCGGAGGAATGTCCAGCGCCGGAATTTTCTCCTCAGTCGCGAGCGGCCGCAGTGCGCCCTGCTTCGGATCGGTCACGAATGCGAAGTGTTCAGGAGGCGCCAGGCCGGCGTCGCGCAGCCGTGCATTCACAATCAGGAACTGCGACATCGTTTCCGCGGTGCCACCGGATTTGGACGTAACGATGAACAGCGATCGTTCGAGCACGAGCCGCGCAAGCAATGCATCGATCGTCTCAGGATCGACGTTGTCCAGCACGTGGAGCCTCGGCAGTCCTCCGCGCTCCTTCGCATCGAGAAGATTCCACCCGCTCGGCCTGAGCGCAGTCCGCAATGCGATGGGTCCAAGCGCTGATCCGCCGATTCCGAGAACGATTACGTCATCGAATCGTCCTGCGGCGCGCTCCGCGAATGACGTAGCCTGGTCGCGCAATCCCTCGTCGCGGACAATGTCTGCAAACCCCACCTTGCCGGATTCTCGCAGCTTCGCAAACCCGGCATGCGCGGCAGAAAACGCCGGAGCAACTTCACGAAGCTCGGCTTCGGAAATGCCGCCGACATTCTCACCGATCATGTTCGAGTAATCGATCCGGATCGCCATGCGTCCCTAGTCTATTCTCACAGTGAGGCCATCGAATGCCGGAGCAATTCCACGCGGAAGCTCAGCTTCCAGATCGGCGTGGAAGTTGTCGTGAGTGAGATGCGTGAGGTATGTGCGTTCGGCGCCGACGCGTCCGGCCGCGCGGATCGCCTCCGGAATGCTCAAGTGAGTCGGATGTCCGGTACGGAAAAGCGCGTTGATCACGAGAACGCTTACGCCACGAAACGCGCGCACCGCCGATTCCGGAAGCTCCTTTGCATCCGTCACGTACGCGAGTCGACCGATGCGATATCCGAACACAGAGACGCCGCCGTGTGGAAGCGCGATCGCCGTGACCTCTGCGTCTCCGATCGTCGTCGTCTCGCCATCGGCAAGCGGAATCGCCTTTCCCTCTGGCTTGGAAGTACCGGGAAGCGCGCGAATGCTGTCGTCGAAGATATACGCGAAGCGCCGCGCAAGTCGCGCGAGCGAATCAGCGGGACCATACATGTCGAGCGGAGCATCGCGTCGCACTGAGATCGCGCGGATGTCATCCAGACCGTGGGTGTGATCGGCGTGATCGTGGGTGAACAGAATGGCATCGACTCGGTCGATACCCGATGCGATCAGCTGAAGACGCAGCTCCGGTGGCGTGTCGATGAGAAGGCGCGCACCGAGATCGGTCTCGACCACTGCACCAACACGCGTTCGCCGGTCGCGCGGATCCGGGGAATGACAGACCGCGCATCCGCAGCCCACCTGCGGTACGCCGAAGCTGGTTCCGGTGCCCAGGAATGTCAGCTTCACAACGCGCCCACCTCAGATGGTCTCCACCTTGAGAAGATTGGTGGTGCCGGGAATGTCGAACGGCACGCCGGCTGTTACGATGAGCCGGTCTCCGCGTGAAGCCAGGTCGCGCTCGACGACAGTTTCGCGGGCTCGCTGCATCATCTCCTCGTAGTTCTCACAGTGCGGCACGAGAATCGGAATGACTCCCCATACGAGAGCCAGCTGACGGTATGTCCGCGGCTGATCGGTGAGAACGAGAATCGAGACGCCGGGCCGATATGAGGCAACGACACGCGCGGAGAATCCACCTTTCGTAAAAACGACGACGAGCGGAGCGCCGAGCATGTCGACAGCCGCGGTTGTGGCTGCGGCGATCGCCACTTCCGTCGGTACGACACCCGTCGTTATCCGATGGTCGAGCCCGCGCAGCGGCAGATTGGGCGGCGGATGCTGTTCGACCTCTGAAATGATTCGCGCCATCGCCTCGACCGCGAGACGGGGGTAGGCCCCTGCGGCAGTTTCGGCCGAGAGCATTACGGCATCAGTGCCGTCGAGAATCGCGTTGGCGACATCGCTCGCCTCGGCGCGTGTCGGGCGCGGATGCTCGATCATCGATTCGAGCATCTGCGTCGCCGTAATCACCGGACGCCCAAGCCTGTTGGCGAGGCCGATGATTCGCTTTTGCGCGCCCGGCACTTCCTCGAAGGGCAGCTCCACGCCGAGGTCACCACGGGCCACCATTACGCCGTCGGAAGCCTCGATGATGCTCTCGATATTCGCGAGCGCAACGTCTTTCTCGATCTTCGAGATGACAAGCAGTCCGTGCGGCAGCATCGATTTCAGCTGCTCGATGTCGCGTCCGCGCCGCACGAAGCTCAGGGCGAGATACTCCAGCTCGTGCTCGATCGCGAATCGAACGTCAGCAGCATCCTTCTCCGTAATCGAGGGCGCGGACACCTGAACGCCGGGCAGGTTCAAGCCCTTGTGTGGGTTGATCACACCGCCGTGAAGAACGCGCGCCCGAACCCTGGGCGGCGATACCTCCATTACCATCATCTCGATCAGCCCGTCATCAATCAGCAGCCGATCACCCTCGTGAACATCGTCGGCGATGTGGTCGTACGTAACCGGGATTTCCGGCTCCTTGTGCGCACCCTCGTGAATGAGGACGACGTCTTCACCGACTCCAACGTGGATCGGCTCAGGGATATCGCCGACTCGGATCCGCGGCCCCTGCAGATCGCCGATGATCGCAATCGGTCGGCGCATATCGGCCGCGACGCGACGCACCATCGCGATCGTCTCGTGGTGCTGCTCGTGCGTTCCGTGCGAAAAATTGAGGCGGGCCACGTTCATGCCCGCCTCGATCAGTCCGCGCACCGCGTCCTCGGTAGCGCTGGCCGGCCCGAGGGTGCAGACGATCTTGGTCCTCGGGATGTACGCCGCAGTCACTGGGTCGTCGTTGCCAGCCTGGCCATCTTCTGCTCAATGCCTGCACTGAGGGAATCGAATGATTTCTGAAAGCTCACGATCCCCTCGCGCAGGAGTGTATCCGTTACGTCCTTCATCGAGATTCCCACCGCCTCGAGCTCGCGGAGTAAACCTTCCGCTGCGCCGAGGCGCTTGTCGACCGTCCGCTCCACCACTCCGTGGTCGCGGAACGCTTCGATCAGCTTCGGCGGCATTGTGTTGATCGTGTCAGGACCAATCAGCTCCTCGACGTAGATGACGTCGCGATACTCCGGATTCTTGACGCTGGTGCTGGCCCAGAGCGGCTGCTGAACGCGCCCGCCTGCATCGGCAAGCGCCTTCCATCGATCGCTCGAGAAGCGCGTCTTGAAAAGTCGGTAGGCAAGCTTCGCGTTGGCGATTGCCGCCCTTCCCTTCAGCATCTTGAGGCGATCGCGATCGCCCGGCCGCGCAGCTTTGAGCATCGCGTCGAGTCGCTTGTCGACTTCGGTGTCGACGCGGCTGACGAAGAAACTCGCGACCGAGAAGATTCCGTCTATCGGCTCGCCTTTCGCCAGACGCTCCTCCAGGCCGCTCATGTATGCGTCGATGACGCTGCCGTGCGCGTCGAGCGAAAAGAGAAGCGTGATGTTCACGTTGACGCCACGAGAGATGAGATCGCGCACCGCAAGCGCACCCTGCTCGGTTCCCGGAACCTTCACGAGTACGTTCGGCCGATCCACTTCCTTCCACAATCGGCATGCTTCCACCACCGTCGCCGCCGAATCATTGGCCACTGACGGTGAGCACTCTATCGATACGTACCCGTCACCGCCGCGTGTCGATGCAAAGACCTCGCGGAACAGGTCGCAGGCGCGCTGTACGTCGGTCGTCTCGACGACCTCGAACAGCCGCGAGGCAGGCAGTCCGGGTTCGGCTGACGATAGCTGCTCGTCATATGCGTCGCCTTCCGCCAAAGCTTTCTCGAAAATTGTCGGGTTGGACGTCATCCCGGTCAGGGCGTCCTCCCGGATACGGCGCTCGAGATCGCCGTTGTGGAGCATTGTTCTGTCAATGTAGTCCAGCCAGATCGATTGCCCCTGATCGTTGAGCTGCTGGAGCCGATTCGCTGCCATCGTTACCTCCTGCTCTGAATTTAGCGGGCTAGCTGAGCGTGCGCTTCCGGCGCGCGACTCGAGCAGGAATTGGACAAGTCATCGTGTCGTAATCAGGATCGCGCCGCCGGCGTTGGTACCGAACCTCGTCGGTAATCAGCACCG
>DATBRZ010000269.1:0-24323 GCA_036560025.1 Gemmatimonadaceae bacterium
TCGGTAATCTCGAGAAATCCAGCAGGCAGCTGCTCCGTTCCGCCGAGGTGCTCAGCGAGGTACGTGCCGATGCGGTAGCCGTTGAGCATCGTCCCTTCCTTTTCCTTGAAAGGGACGAGCACTGCGAGCGTCAGTCCGTCGATGATGCGTCGCTTGCCTTCTCGCGCAATCGCTAAACGGTAGAAGCCGGGTTTGTTCGGCGCGCGCACTTCTGGTCCGCTGAGAGGAATGGGAGAATCGGCGCTGGCAGTGTCTCCGACGCGCACCCACTCGTACTGGAGTGCAGTGGGATCACCGTGAACGGCGAGTGGATACTCGACGTTGGCACTCGGCATCGCGAAACGCACGGCGACTCCACCGCTCGGTCCGTAAGCAGACGCTGACGGCTCCGCGAATGGGAGTGTCGCCCCGAGATATGTGCCGAATGGCTGAACAGTGAGCGGGATCCCCGCCGCCCGGAACTGAACCGCGCCAACACACGCGACGATGATCAGCAGCACCGTTGCCAGCATCGCCGGCTTTCGGTGTCTGAATATCGGATCGTCGTCGATTACGAAGTGTTCGGCAGAGGGATGAGACGCATGCATCACGGACAACCTATAGAAGAATCGGTCCTCATCCAACCGCGAATCAACAGCGGCAATATTTGTGATGAAAGAGCGGAAGTACAGGTACGGCGTGCCCGCTACCTGTTGCCGGTCACCCGAACCCCGTAACGCGTAACCGCCCTTAGTAGATGTAGACCGGAGTCCCCACCGGTACCATGTCGTACAACTTCTCGATGTCCTCGTTGCGCAACCGGACGCAGCCATGGCTCACCGCCTGTCCGATCGACTCCGGCTGGTTCGTCCCGTGCAGCCCGTAGCCGTCTCCAAGCACGAGACGCCGGGTTCCGAGAACCCCCTTGTATCGCCGCTGATTGGTTCCGTACGGCGGAACGATGATGTTGCCGCCCACGACGATCTCGCGACCGTCATTGGCTTCGAGAGGCACTTCTGATCCGTTGCGCGATCGCCTCACCACATCGGCTCCGTGAACGACAACCGTGCCTCCATCGCCCGTTGGAATCACGGTGCCGCGCTCCATCCGAACGATTCCGAGTCCGCGCTTCATCGCCTGCTCCTGAAAATGCCAATCAGGTGGCACCCAGGCGGGATCGACTTCCTTTGCCTGAACGCTGAGACGTCCGCGCGGTGTCTCGAATTTCCATTGCTTTCCTGCGCTCGTGGAGACGAGCGTCTTTCCACTTCCCGTCGCGACCTCTGTGTGGAACAGCGTTTCATTTCCCTGCTTGTACCAGAGCTGTCGCTCCGCGATGCTGACTACGATGTACGGCTGATTCGGCGCGACAGCAGGATTCTCCGACAGCAGCTGCTTCAGAGTGTCGCTGGTTATGCCGAGCTTCGCCTTCACCTCGTCGAGCACGCCGAGGTTGTCGTTGAAGACCATGCGATTGACGTCGCGCTGGTATCGGAGGTCGGCGGTCTTGGTGAGCAGCAGGGCGCTCGCAAGAGTTGCAGCAGCGAAGCCGGTCAGCGTACCCCAGATCCACTTCGACCCGTGAGTTACAGTGTTGGTGTAAGGCATCGGGAATTAGTAGAAGTATACCCGCATGCCTTCGCTGAGATTCGGCCGTATCGCAGTCATGTCCGCGCGGCCGATTCGTACGTTGCCGGGCGGAATTGACGTCGAGTCACTCGCGAGTGTTTCGGATTGCGATGCCTCGATGGCGGAGCCGCCTTCGAGCACGATGCGATCGTCTGTGACGCTTACGACGCGGCGTTGTCCGCGCGGAATTACTACCGGAATACTGTCGCCGCCCTGCGTCATCATTTGCTCAGGTCCAAAGCGCGCCGGTATGTCTCGAAGTATCGCGCCCTCACGCTCCAGATAAATCCTGCCGCTGTCGATGGCGACCGAGAGATGCAGCGTCTTCTCGATCTTCGCCTGTCGTCGGGCCAAAGCAAGAGCGATCAGCGTCTTGTTCTCCTCAGCCTTGACGATCGCGTCGGTTTTCTCACGCTCGGCTTCAGTCATCTGACCTTGCAGGCGCGCGACTTCCGCGTCGTACACGCGGCGCTTGTAGACAAGGAAGCCGTCGATGGCAAGCAGAAGAAAAAGTCCGACCAGCAGTGTTGCCACAAATCCCGGATACGCACGCCGGAAATCGCGCCAGCTCGTGCGTCTTCGATCCCCTGTTCGTCCCCCGGCGGGATCGCGACGATCGTCGGGACCAGGCTGCGTCATCGTTTCGTCAGACTCTGCAGCTCGAGCACCGGAACGCCAGCCGGCTCGCTTCGACCATTCCGAACCCGCGCAGTCACGACCACCTCGGCCATCGGGGCGAGGTTGCGCGTCACCGGAAGAAGCGATGGGGGAACCGCGAGATAAACGAGCGCGCGCTCCGGAGCGGGACCGAGCGCAAGCAGGTATGGCTCTCCGGTATTCAATCCAGTGCGGAGCGCGTCTGCGGTTCTCAACGCAACCGCCTCGACCTGCCACCGAACCAGTTTGCCCTGAGATCCGGCCGGATCACTCCGGAGATCCGCCGTGCTGAGCGGACGAAGCGCGCTATCCGCTACGACGAGATCCGATTCACGGATCCATCCTTCGACACGAACGCGTACCCATTCGCGCTCGCGACCAATCACCTGCACCGTTGCGCCCTTCCTGACTTGCGCGAGCTCCGCCGTGGAATCGGGCGATAACTGCGGAGAGCTGCGAACCGATGCCGGCTTTGCCGCAGTGTAGAGCGGTGGATCCTGAGCCGACGCTGTCGCCGCAGCCGTCAAGATCAGGATTCCGAGAATCCCTGAATGTCGCATGTCACTCCAGAACGTCTAGTCACGAAACTAAGTACAGTACACCTTTCCGACCAATGCCCTCCGACGCCTCTCGTCCGGTAGCACTCATCGTTCTCGATGGCTGGGGATTTCGTCGTGAGACGGACGGAAATGCCATTGCGATGGCAAATACGCCAACGTGGGACGCGATGTGGACAACGCCCTCGCGCACATTGCTCGAGGCGTCGGGTCTCCGCGTTGGTCTGCCCGCGGGTCAGATCGGCAACAGCGAGGTCGGGCACTTGAATCTCGGCGCTGGTCGAGTCGTAATGCAGGATCTCGTTCGAATCTCCACGGCGATCTCGGACGGATCGTTCTTCAGAAACCAGGCGCTTCTCTCGGCGTGTCGAACTGTGGTCCGCAATAACAGCACGCTCCACCTGATGGGATTGATCGGGACGGGCGGAGTGCACGCAATCGACAAGCATCTCGTCGCGTTGATCGATCTCGCCCGCCGCGAAAAGGTGCCGCGCGTTGCGATTCATGCCTTCACGGACGGTCGCGACACGCTTCCCCGCTCCGCGCTTGGGTTCATGCAGGAGCTGCTCAGCGTCGTCGGCGCCGATGTACCACGCGACCATCGAACGACTGAGGTGAAGGTAGCCACAGTGTCCGGCCGCTACTTCGCGATGGATCGGGATCGCCGCTGGAACCGCACCGAGAAGGCGTACCGCGCAATCGTCTTCGGCGAAGGACATCGCGCGCCTGATCCGCTGAGCGCGATTCGCTCGGCTTATGATGCCGGAGTGTCCGACGAGTTCATCGAGCCGGTGGTGATCGAGCAGTCGGGGAAACCTGTCGCCACGATGAAGGACGGCGATGCAGTGATCTGCTTCAATTATCGCGCGGATCGCATGCGACAGATCGTACGAACGTTGATCGATCCATCATTCGATGGCTTCAACATCGCGAGCAGACCAGACGTCACCGTCGTGACACTCACCGCGTACGATGCGACGTTCGACATCCCCGCCGCTTTCGCGCCTCAATCAATGGCGCGCATTCTCGCGGAAGTGCTGTCGGACGTGGATCGCACGATGCTCAAGACCGCGGAAACCGAGAAGTACGCGCATGTGACTTACTTCTTCAACGGAGGGGTCGAGACGCCGTGCAAGGGAGAGGATCGTGTGCTTGTGCCGAGTCAGAAGGTTGCAACGTACGATCTGATGCCCGAGATGAGCGCACCGGGAATCACCGACGTGCTTTGTAAAGCGCTCGATTCACGCTCCTACGATTTCATTCTCTGCAACTACGCAAACGCCGACATGGTAGGGCATTCCGGCTCTCTCGATGCGACGATCCGCGCGGTGGAAACTGTCGATGAGTGTCTCGCTCGTGTAGTGAAATCCGCGGAGCGCGGAAATTATCGGTTGATCGTTACTGCCGATCATGGCAACGCCGAGATGATGATCGATCCCGAAACCGGCGGGCCACACACTGCTCACACGACTAGTCCGGTTCCATTCGTCATCATCGGCGATGAGAGTTCGGGCACACTGCGCGACGGCGGAGCTTTGTGCGATGTGGCCCCTACTATATTAGGGATGCTGGGCATCGATCAGCCCGCAGAGATGACCGGAAAACCACTCGGAGAAAGTTGATGAAGGCTCTTTTGTTTGCGTCGTTCACGTTTGTTTTCGCGCTGCCCGCGGGAGCGCAGGTAAGCGTTGGGTATCCGCCGAACGCCAGCCCCTTTCGCGATCTCGAGTTCCACCAGGAGCTAACTGCCTTCGGCGGTTACTTTCACGGCTCCAGGGATGCTGCCGGTGTCGCGCCGCAATCCGGTCCGCTTGCGGGGATCCGATATGAGATCACCGTCGGCGGCCCGTTGCAGCTCGTTGCGCGTGCGGCTCGCGCGAACACCGACCGCAACGTCATTGATCCAACAAAAACCGACGCAGCGCGGACCCTCGGCACACTGAGCTGGCCGATCTATCTCGCCGACGTCGGCCTAGGCTTGAATCTCACCGGTCAGCGAAGCTGGCATGGACTCGTTCCACTGGCGCACACAGGATTTGGCATTGTGACCGACGCCGGGAAGAAAGTCGAAGAGGATCCGTTCCGCATGGGCACCACATTTGCCATTTCCTTCGGCACCGGGCTGCGTTTCGTCACGGGCGGACGGTTTCATTTCCGTGCGGACGGCGGAATGTACATGTATCAGATCAAGTATCCGTCCGCGTACTACACCGCTCCGGAGGGCGGTACAGCGGTTGTCGAAAGCAGCCAGGCCAAGAATTCCTGGAAGAGAAATCCGGCGCTGACATTCGGCGTCTCGTATTTCCTGTTCCACTAACCGGCGCGCCGGCGCCGACCCGCTCGGGAGGCGAAATGGCTGACGACTACGACAACACCGACGAGATAGCGAATCTCTCCGACGATGAGCTGAGGGAGTTCGTTCGATCGGAGCTGAGATCGAACAGGTCGATAGATGAAGACGACATCACGGTCCACGTTCGGAGTGGTCGCGTGACTCTCACTGGCAGGGTCGGCACGGAAGAAGAGCTTCGTGTGGCGGACCACATTCTCACGGATGTCGTCGGCCTCAAGGACACAATCAATCAGCTCGTTGTCGATGAGCTGAGGCGCGCGGAAAGTCCCGAGGCGATCGATGAGCACCTGGCGGATGAAGATGCGCACGCGGGACTCCTGGTCGGCGATATCCCCGTTCCGCTGAGTCCCGAAGCCGAGCATCTCGCAGACGATCGCAACCTGAATCCAGCGGCCACTCACGAGGTCGGTGAAGCGATCGAGCAGGCTGAGCCGTGGATTCCGCCGGAGAGTCCGACTCCCGAAGGAGTGGGTGGACAGGACATGCCGGCGCATGGGAGGAACGCAGAGCACTAGTTAGCCACAGATTTACTGAATGCCCGTCGCGTCACTCACTCGCCGAGTCTCATTCGCCGCAGCGCATCGGTATCGCCGCCCCGATTGGGACGACCAAAAGAACGACGAAGTCTTCGGGCTCTGCGCGCGACCGAATTATCACGGTCACACGTACGTCTGCGACGTAACCGTCAGCGGACCAATCGATGAATCAACCGGATTCATCGTCGATCTCGGCCTGCTCGACACGGTTCTCGATACGGAAATCCGCCAGCGTTTCGACCACCGGAACATCAATCTCGAAGTCCCCGAGTTTGCTGACGGGCGCATGATCCCGTCGGGAGAGAACCTCGCGCGATTCATCTTCGAGTGCGTGCAGGCGTCGCTCACGGACAAGGTTCGTGTCACGTCGGTCACCGTGGCGGAGGACGCGACGCTCAGCGCGTCATACCGGGGGGAGTGAGCTCGATCCGCACGACGATGCGGAGAATGATTGCCGTCGCGCCGGCGCTGACATTATTGCTTCTGTCGGCATGCGTCAGCCTGCGAGGTCGAGCACCTCTCTCGCCCAAAGCCCAACTGCGCCGCACGATCGATTCGCTCGTCGCGCAGCGTGAGTTTCGAAACGCGCATTTCGGGCTTCTCATCGTCAACCCGAAATCCGCCGACACACTGTACTCGCGAAACGCCGGCAAGGTGTTCATGCCGGCGTCGAATCAAAAACTCATAACGTCCACCGTCGCACTCGCGCAGCTCGGCCCTGATTTCCGGTTTCGCACTACGTTCGCGACACGGGGACTGGTTCGCGACAGCGTCCTCGACGGCGACCTCATCATAATCGGCCGCGGCGATCCCACGCTGAGCGATCGAATGCTCGGCCAAGCTGAAATCGGAATGCGGCGTATCGCCGACTCGATCGCCGCGCGGGGAATCCGTCGGATTACAGGACGTATCATGCCGGGCGGCAACCTGTTCTCCGACAGCATTTACGCTTATGGATGGGAACTCGACGACATTCTCGACTCCGGCACACCGGTCGATGAGCTCTTCTTCAACGAAGGAATGGTCGACGTTCATCGGCAGATTGCCGGACGCGATACCATCGTTCAGATCGGGACGCGGAATCCGAATCGGTCGTATCTCGATGCCCTTGCCGCTGCGCTGACGGCGAAAGGAATCGCGTTCGCCGGGATTACAGACTCCGCTGCTGATGTTACGGCGCCTCCAACCACTCTGTTCGAGACTTTCTCTGTTCCCTTACGCGAGATCGTTCCTCACTTCCTCAAGCCATCGCAAAACCAGATCGGAGAGATTCTTCTCAAGACGATCGGCTTCGAGCGAGCCGGAGCAGGAATCGCCGACAGCGGAGTGGCCGTCGTGAAACGCCAGCTGCTCGCATGGGGCGCTGAGCCGGATGGATTCTACACCTACGATGGCAGCGGACTGTCGCGTCACGATCTCGTGTCGCCGGAAACTCTGGTCCGACTGCTTGGCAATGCTGAGCGCGAGCCTTGGTTTCAGATCTTCTACGATGCGCTGCCAGTGGCAGGCGTAGACGGTACGCTTCGCTCGCGAATGAAAGGAACTCCGGCGGCCGGCAACATGCATGCGAAGACCGGTACCATCGAGTTCGTTCGATCGCTTTCAGGGTACGTTACGGATGCCGACGGCGACCGGCTCATCTTTTCGATCCTTTGCAACAATTTCACGATTCCCGTAGACTCAGTTACGAAGATGCAGGACGCGATCGGCGTTCTGCTCGCTACTTATCGCGCTCGCCGATGATCTCTGTCGGCGACGCGAGCGCGCGCATCCTCGCCGGGATCAAGCCACTTCCAGCCGAGCGGGTCCACGTTGCGGATGCAATCGGACGAGTGGTAGCCGAGCGCGTCGTTGCAGGGATCACCTCTCCGCCGTGGGACAACTCGTCGATGGATGGTTACGCAGTGATGCGTGCGGATCTCGACAGTGTCGCGAAGCGCCTTCCAGTGGTCGCAACGATTCCCGCG
The DNA here is from genome assembly GCA_036560025.1 of Gemmatimonadaceae bacterium. Classification (GTDB taxonomy): domain Bacteria; phylum Gemmatimonadota; class Gemmatimonadetes; order Gemmatimonadales; family Gemmatimonadaceae; genus UBA4720. The sequence continues at coordinate 7,679 of DATBRZ010000269.1, forward strand.
GGTGGGTTCGCTCCGCGGCCGCTCGCGCGTGGCGAAGCGATGCGAATCATGACCGGCGCACCACTCCCTGAAGGCGCCGACACAGTCATCAGATTCGAGGATACCAATAACGGAGAAACCGAGGTCGAGATCCGCAATCTTCGCGATGCCGGCCGAAATATTCGACGCGCGGGCGAGGACTTCAGGAAAGGAGACGAGCTGTTCGAGCGAGGCACGGAGCTGCGCGCCGCGCACATCGGAGTGCTTGCAGCCGCAGGAATCGCTCATGTAATGGTCCACCGTCAGCCGCGCGTAGCGATACTGAGCTCTGGGGATGAGCTCGTCGAGCTCGAGGATTTCACGCTGGATCTCGCGGGCAGAAAGATCATTTCCGCCAATTCGGTGACGCTGCCCGCGTTGGCACGCGCTGCAGGTGCAATACCCGTTTACATCGGAATTGCACGCGATGACCCACGATCCCTTCGCGAATTGCTATCGCGAACGTCGGGATGCGATCTGATAATTACTTCTGCAGGAATCTCTGTCGGCGATCTCGATCACGTGCGCCAGGTTGTCCGAGAGCTCGGGGGTGACCTCGATTTCTGGAAAGTCCGCATGCGACCAGGCGCACCGCTGGCGTTCGGCCGACTCCTCGGCGCCCCGTGGCTTGGGCTATCAGGAAATCCCGTGTCAGCGATGATCACGTTCGAGTTGTTTGCGCGCCCGCTGATTCAGCGGCTGTGTGGTCACTCCAGGGTATTTCGGCGAATGATCGACGCTAAAGTCGAGGAGAAGATTGAGCTCGCCGCGCCGCTCACACATTTCCTGCGAGCAATCGTCGAGCGTCAGGACGATGGAACGTTCACAGCTAGGCTCGCCGGTTCACAGAGCTCTGCAGTATTGACTGCGATGGCCAGGGCGAACGCGCTGCTCGTGATCCCGCCGGATTCCACGGTGACCGAGCCCGGTTCGATCGTTCAGGCCATTCCGCTCGCGAACGATCTCGAGCTGAGCGATTCACTGGACATCGCATGACGCAACCGGACGAGGTTCTGACTGGCATCGATCTGATCGATGATCTCGAGCGTCGTTTCGAGACAGAGACAGAAAGTGTCAGCGTGGGCGGCCATCAGATCGAGATTCTACGCCCTCGCAGCTCCGATGCTTTGATTCGCGAGGAGGATTACATCCGCGACGAGCGGCTGCCCTACTGGGCGGATCTCTGGCCCTCTTCGCGCATTCTTGCGGGCTCAGTGATCGAGCGAAATCTCAGCGGCCTCATTGCCATCGAGCTTGGTTGCGGGCTCGGAATAGTCACGATCGCCGCGATGAAAGCTGGAGCGACTGTGCTGGCATCGGACTATTACGCCGATGCACTTCTCTTCACCCGCGCAAACGCTTTCCGGAATCTTGGCCGCGTGCCGCAGACGACGCTCATTGACTGGCGGCACTGGCCAACAGACGCCGGGCGCTTCGATGTGATGCTCGCATCCGACGTTCTCTACGAGCGCGAGTACGCCTCTCTTCTTCCTTCAGTTATCGCATCGTCGCTTGCGCCGGGCGGCGTGGCACTGATCGCAGATCCAGGTCGCGTTGCGGCGCCGCTCTTCATAGACCGCTGCACCGCTGAAGGGCTCTACATTCGCGAAATGAAAACGGAGCCGATAACCGCCGGCTCCGCGACTCAGCTGATAAACGTCTATGAGATCGTTGCAGCTACATCAGCCGATAACGCGGACCGCTCCCGCCTTCCCTCGGAATCCACCTCGGGCCGATAACGTCCGTCGCCTTGCAATCGATGCAATTCGCGGGGCTCACTACCAACCGATCGCCGTCTCGTTCGTAAACTCCTGCGGGACACATGTGCGCGTAGAGGTCAGCCACTTCCGCAGGAATGTCCGCACCAACGATGAGATGCGACGGAATGTCGTCACGCGTCGCGTTGCCCGACTTGAAGTTCGCGTCGAGCTTGCTGAACGTGAGCTTTCCATCCGGAATGAACCTCGCTTCGGGAGCCACTTCGCGCTCGACCGCTGCGTCGGGCTCACATTCGATCTTGCCTCCGGGAAACGCGCCCCGGGTCAGCGTCATCACACTTGCCTTGATACCGCCGCCATAAAGACCGCCGCTCTGAAATGCGAGGCGCATGTTGCGACGCCGGTAGAGATCTTCGGTTACGTAGCTCTTCTCGATCATCCTGTCGTAGCTGCAAAGCGTATCCGCTGACGTGTCGTCGTTCCTGAGTGCGTCGAAAATTGCGCGTGCCGCAAAAATCCCGGACTGCATCGCGTAGTGCACTCCCTTGAGCGACGCTACCTCCACAAATCCCGCAGCGTCCCCAACAATGACGACTCCGTCGCCGACCTTCCGCCTCGGGAGCGCGTAATAGCCACCCTCGGGGATTGTCTTCGCTCCCCACTCGACCATCTCTCCGCCCTCCAGGTATTTCCGGAACAGCGGCGCCCGCTTCAGCTTCTGAAGGAGAACGTGAACGTCGAGCGTGGTTTGACGGTAATCCATGCCGACCACGATCCCAAGGGCGACAAGATTCGGCGTGAGCGGATACATGAAGCTTCCACCGAACGCGTCTCTCGGAAGCGGCCAGCCCAGCGTATGAACAATCGCGTCGAGAGGAGTCTTCGTTTCCCAGACCTCTTTTACTCCAAGCGCGAAGATCTGCGGGTTTTGTCCATGGCGGTCCTCCATCGCGAGGTAAGCCTGCGACAGCGATCCGCGCGTTCCTTCCGAGAGCACCGTCACGCGAGCGGAAATGTCTGTGGGCGCTGCGTAGTTGCTGCCGGGTGTCCCATCGCGCGCGAGACCCGACGGTGCGGTGCGAACTCCAATCACGCGCGAGCCATCCATCACCAGCGACGCGACTGGAAATCCCGTGAACACGTTCACGCCGAGAGCCTCGGCCTTTTCGCCGAGCCAGCGGACGATCTCGCACAATGATGCGATGAAGTAGCCGTGATTCTGCATCGTCGGCGGAGTGGGAATCCGCTGAGCGCGCTCGCCCATCATGAAGTACACGCGCTCATTTATCACCGGAGCACGGAATGGAAAATCCGAATCGGTTAGATCAGGAAAGAGCTCGCGGAATGCGATCGGGTTGACGACCGCTCCCGACAAAGAGTGCTCACCCAGCCCAGCCGCTTTCTCGAGCACCGCGATCTGCAGCTCACCCAGGTTGCCGCCGGATTCCGCATCCTTCTTCGCGAGTCGCGCAAGCTCGATTGCGCCGGCAAGTCCGGCCGGTCCGCCGCCGACGAACACGACATCCATCGGGACGGCCTCCGCATCGAGCGTCTCGTTGGTGATCAGCCGATCGACCGGGAGCGGTGGCTGATGCGCGAATGGAAGAACCGATCGCGCGCGCTTGCTCACGCTAGTGCCCCTTTCGTGCTTCGCGGACTGCCGCGGTCAGCGCCGGAACGACCTCGAACACATCGCCGACGATTCCGTAGTCGGCGACCTTGAAGATGGGCGCTTCCTTATCCTTGTTGATCGCGACGATGGTTTTCGATGTCCGCATTCCTGCGAGGTGCTGCACCGCGCCCGAGATTCCAACTGCGATGTAGAGCTCGGGACTCACGAGCCTTCCTGTCTGGCCGATCTGATCGCTGTGCGGCCGCCATCCATCATCGGTGACGGCACGCGTTGCCCCGACGGCTGCGTTTCCGAACGCGTCAGCCAGCTCTTCGACTAGCTTGAAATTCTCTGCTGCCTTGAGGCCGCGACCCCCGGCGACGATCACAGGTGCTTCGGCGAGATCGAGCTTGCCGCCACCTCCGGTTTTCAACTCTTTCACCACTACGCGAGACGCCGACGGATCGCCCATGGGTTGAATGTTCTCAACGCGTCCCGCTTTCGCGCTCGGCTCGGGCGTGAATATGTTCGGGCGGAGCGCAACGATCGCCGGAGTGGAAGTGATCGCGACAGTCGCGATGACTTTGCCGATGTTGATCGGGTGCTTCACGATCACTGTGTCGGCGGCGAGGTCGACGGCGGTAACGTCGGTAACGATTCCAACTCCACATTTCGCGGCGACGCGTGGCGCGAGATCCCTACCCTGAGCAGAAGTTGCAAAAAGAGCCGCGCGAAATCCGCCGCTCTTGATTCGCTCAGCAGCAAGAGCCGCTGACGCTTCCGGATTGTATTGCGCGAACGCATCGTGCTCGCACACGAGCACAACGTCCGCCCCATGTTTGCCCAGCTGTTCCGCGGACGTCGAGATGCCCGGCGCGCCAACGAGAAGTGCGTGCACTTCGCCGCCGGTCTGATCGGCGAGCTTTCTCGCGGCAGTCACGGTTTCCAAAGCGACCTTACGCAGCGCCCCGGCGCGCGCCTCCGCGTACGCGAAGACGTTCGCCATCAGATAACCTTCGCTTCGGTCTGAAGAAGGCGAATCAATTCCGGCACTGCCGCCGCGCCCTCACCGATGATCTTTCCTGCTGCGCGTTCAGGCGGAAGCTCCAGCTTCTGCACGTTCACTGCTGTGTCTCCAAGGTCGATGGGCTTCACCTCGAGCGGCTTCTTCTTCGCTGCCATGATGCCCTTGAGCGATGGATAACGCGCGGTGTTCAATCCTTCATCGATGGTCAAGACTGCCGGGAGCGGAAACTCCATTGTCTCCTGCGCGCCTTCGATATCGCGCCTCGCCGTCCCACGACTGTCATTGATCTCGAGGCCCGAGATCGCCGTAACACACGGCAGATCGAGAAGCTCGGCAACTATCGCCCCAACGACGCCATTCGATGAATCGGGCGACATCTTGCCGAAGAGAATGAGATCGTAGCTTCCGCCCTTGAGCTCATCGGCGAGAGCGCGGGCGATTGCGAATCCGTCGAACGGAACGCGGGCTGTCTTGAGATGGATTCCGCGATCCGCGCCCATCGACAACGCCTTGCGGATCGTCTCCTGCGCGGTGTCCGGTCCGAGAGAAACGGCGACAACCTCGCCCTGTCCTGCTTTTTCCTTCAGCCTGAGCGCGGCCTCGACAGCCCACGCATCGAAATCATTCAGGTCGAATTTGAGTCCGGTTTCGTCGAGGGACGTTCCGTCAGCGGTGATCCGGAAGCGGACGTCCATATCGGGGACGCGCTTTATGCAGACAGCAATCTTCAATCGGGTTGAGGCTGAGGGTGGAGTGCTGCGCCTCGAAAGATACCCGTGATTGAAAACGTCCGGCACCCGATTCCCGTGGCCGGTACCCGCTGCCCGATTCCCGCACCACGGGTACGGGCAGCGGCCGTCGGAGAACTGTCGCTTGGCTCCGCTCCCAGGGTCCGCTCCTGGCAAAACAAGGGTAGCTATTGACCGTCAGCCGCCCGTCAGCGATAACGCACGGGCACATCTAGTGCAAAACAACCGCCCAATCTATGGAACCCGACCGGTCGAGCCGCGCACTTGTTGCTTCGATCCGCAGACACTCGCGCGGTATTCTTGTCTCCGTCGCGATCGGTTGCGGCGTCATTGCATTTGCGCTCGCGTCCGCACCCGATTCGACATTGAGGGCCGCGCAGACGCCGCCACTGAAGGTTGCTGCGGATTCGGTCACTCAAGTGCAGTTCCGAAATGTCGACTTCTACGTCGACCCGCAGCTGCCTCTTCGCATTCACCGGTTGCGCGGAACGATGCGCAGCAAGACCGGCGGAATGGTTTTCTTCGACGACAAGACGTCGTACATCATCACACTCGATGCAGCGGAGGTTGGGTTGGGTCCGCGCGACCTGAGCCTGATGCTCAACAAGTACGTCTTCGGTTATCCGGGAGCGCCGCTCAAGCGAATGCAGGTGACGATCTCCGGAAACGAGATCGTGCAGAAAGGAATCCTTCACAAGGTGCTCGATGTTCCGTTCGAGATCCGCGCTCAACTTTCAGTCACTCCCGATGGGTTGATTCGCATCCATCCCACGCGCACAGAGCTGATGGGCATGCACGTCGACGGGTTGATGAAAGCCCTGGGCCTCGCGCTGGATGAGATCATCAACATCAGGAAGGCGCGCGGCGCAACGCTGAAAGGCAATGACATCTACCTCGATCCAGCGAAAATTCTTCCGCCGCCCGCATTCGAGGGAAAGCTGAGTGGTGTGCGACTCTCGAACAACGAAGTGATTCAAACTTTCGGCACGCCTTCTACGGAGCCGCCCGCGCTCGTTGTCCCTGACTCCGCCGCGCAGAACTACATGTACTACCGCGGCGGCGTTCTGAGATTTGGAAAGCTCGTGTTGCTCGAAGCCGACATGCTGCTAACCGAGCTCGATCAGTCCGATACCTTCCGGTTCAACCTCGATCGATATCAGGGACAACTTAGGGAGGGTTACGTACGCAGCCTCCCCTCGATGGGACTGGAGGTTTTCATGAGGGATATCGACAAGCTCGGGAAGAGCAGAATCGAGGTCAGATCAGTTCCTGCACGCTAGTTGATCTACTCGAACGCCGAGATGCCTGTTACCGCCTGACCCAGCACCAGAGTGTGGATGTCGTGTGTTCCCTCGTACGTATAAACACTCTCCAGATTCGCCATATGCCGCATCGACGCGTACTCGGCCAGAATGCCGTTGGCGCCAAGCAGTCGCCGTGCCTCGCGCGCAACATTCGTTGCGATGTTCACATTGTTGCGCTTCGCTAGCGAAACCTGCTGAGGAGTATAGGTACCGGCGTCCTTGAGCCGGCCGAGATGTAACGCCAGAAGCTGACCCTTAACGATCTCTGTCAGCATCTCCGCGAGTCGCTCCTGCTGCAGCTGGAATGCTGCGATCGGCTTGCCGAACATCACGCGATTTCCCGCGTAGGCGAGCGCCTCCTCATAGCACGCCATGGCGGCGCCCAGTGCGCCCCATGCAATTCCGTAGCGCGCCTGCGTGAGACACGATAGCGGACTTTTGAGTCCGCCTGTTTTCGGCAGGAGCGCATCCGCGCCGACACGAACATCCTGCATCAGGAGCTCGCTAGTGTCAGACGCGCGAAGTGACAGCTTTCCTTTCTGATCGCGCGCGGTAAACCCGTGCGCATTCGTAGGAACGATGAAACCGCGGATCGATGATATGTCACTGATGTCGCCGGTCTTCGCCCACACTATCGCGACCTGAGCCGTTGATCCATTCGTGATCCACATCTTCGCGCCGTTCAGGATCCAGCTTCCGTCCGACTGCTGAACCGCGCGCGTGGTCATCCCGCCCGGATTGGATCCGTAATCCGGCTCGGTCAGACCAAAGCAGCCGATGATCTCACCGGTCGCCATCTTCGGGAGGTAATGGCGCTTTTGTTCTTCAGATCCGAACGCGTAGATCGGGTACATCACGAGCGCGCCCTGCACCGATGCAAATGATCGAACGCCTGAGTCTCCCCGCTCGAGCTCCTGCATGATCAACCCATACGCGACGTTGTTGAGCCCGGCGCAGCCATACTCCTCGGGCAGATTCGCGCCAAACACTCCGAGCTCGGCGAGACCGGGCACGATCTCCTTCGGAAAATGACCTGCTACATAAGAGCTGCCGATTACTGGCAGGACTCGGTCGTCGACGAATTTTCTTACACTGTCGCGAACCGCTCGCTCCTCCTCGGATAGAGCGGATTCTACATTGTAGAAATCAGTAGATGGCATTGAAAGGAAAGATAGTGGCTCGGCGAGAGATGATTGCTCGATACGAATCTCGAACTGCGGCCGTCGTGAGTTTCCGGTTATTCAGCCGTTTGGTCTATCAGTGCAATCGACTGCACACCCTTAAAGACCAGTTAGGAGACGTCGGGTATTTGAGATGAGTTACTGAAGAACTGAATAACGCGATAACCGGGAACTCAAAACGCCCGTCGTTCAGCTTAAGCGACATCTCTCCTTGCAAGAGGAGTTATTCCGATCGCTTTCGCTTTCGCCCTAAATCCTCTTCCATGATCGATGGCCTTCCCCGTCTCATCCTGCCATTGATGTACCATCTCATGTAGCAGCGTCTGTAACGCCTCGTCCCATCCGTGTCGCCGAATGTGCCGGCGACTGATGACTATCTCGGCGCCGAGTCCTGCGGCATCACGATGCGTGTAATGCCCGAGCTTCGTGCGCATCCGGCGCGAGATGTGGATCGGAATGTCGCTCAGCTCACCGCCGAATTTCTCTGCATTGAACTGCCGGTGAAAACCAAGGAGCCGCTCCGCCATTCGCGCATCGTCGTCGTGCGTCCGGGTTCGATGGTCGCGCACCGGCGGCGCGGACGAATGATCCAGACGATACTCCAGCAGCGCTCGCCTGGCGGCGAGCCGAATTCGCCGAGGCGCTGGCCCAACAAAGGCCACGATCGCCGCATGAATCTGTCTCGGCGCTCCGAGATATCCACGGTGCACACGCACGACATCGTCAGTGAAGCTCACCACAACGCTTCTATTCGACGTCAGTCGGCATTCGTAACGCGGATCCAGCCCGAGCTCGACCAGCCGCGCTTTCAGCTCAGCTGCATTCCGCGGCCTGGCCTCCAGCTCGAGCGCGAGCTGGAGGCCTTGCCGGGTCAGGTCGAAGAGACGTCCGAGCGCTCGAAGCATTTGTGGGGACCGGGGACGAACGTCTTCTTGCCGTCCGACCAGACGTGAGTCGTGACTTCGATCGTTGCAGGCTGAATGTCGATCACGTTCACGGACGATGGACGTCCGCCTCGCGAGCGATTCGACACGGTTCCGGCAGTCGATATCACGGTTCCGCGGCGTGTGTGCTCGATGTAATGGACCGATTCCTGGTGATCGTGTCCACAAAGAATGAGATCGACTCCCATCTCGGCGAATCTGCCCAGGATTTTCTTCGTGTTCTTGAGCCCGTGGCGCTGCGACAACTCTCCTTTGACAGGATTATGATGCATCACGATCGCGCGTGCGTCGCTTTGCGGCGTCTGCTGAAACGCATCCTCGGCCTGACGGAATTGCTCGCGCCGAATGTCGCCGATGATCGAGATGTCGCGAACGTTCCAGGTGAGCGTGCGCCTCGTGACCCCGTGTGAGGTATTGATTCCGACAAACGTCGCTCCGTCGACTCGAAGCACCGGCTCGAGATCGCTCGAGATGAACTTCATGTAGTTCTCGTGCAGCCGTTCGGGGCGCCCGATGCCGAGTGGAGCGAACCACCACGCGACGTCGTGATTGCCGGGAACACAGATCGTCTTGCTGACTTTCTGCGCGTCGCGAATGAACGCGGCCGCTCTTTGGAATTCGCCGGCGCGCGACCGCTGCGTGAAGTCTCCCGAGATTGCAACGACGTCGAACTTTTCGTTCTGGATGATGTTCTCGATCGCTTCGATCTGGGCGGGGACCGATGGCCTGCCGAAGTGAAGATCCGAGACGTGAAATACGTTCGGCACTATTCGCTACCCCGCCGTCACGAGGTCTGCGACGCGACCAGCAAGAACTTTCGCGAACGCAGTCACTCTCTCGAGCTCGCTTCCCATCTCGGACGACTCGCCGGAGACCTCTCCTACCCAGACGATGCGGGCAGTGCGGCTGTCGATCAGAAAAAGTCGAAGCGTTCCGCGTGGATGGACGGTGGTTATGTCGCGGCGCAGCTCGATTGGAAGCAATGCATATCTTGCGTCCCTGAGAGCTGTCAAAGAGCGAACCTGAGAAGCGAACGGCTCGGGAAGCGGATCCTCGCTTGCTCTCGTGATTCGTCGGACCTGGAGCGCTGACAGTGCGTGCGGATCAGCCGTCAACCCCATGTTGCGTCGGGCGGAAGCGGAAATGTCGCGCGCTGAAGTCCACTGCGTCACGCCCCGCGACCGAAGCGACAGCGCGATCTCGTCGTCGACGATCCGCATTAGTAGCGCCGTCGATGAATCGGCGTCACGCGCGGCGACTCGATTTCCGTAGGTGACGTACTGAGTCGGAAGAACAACAACCGGCCGCCCGGCCATCGAAGCAAGCGGAGGTGTGACTGTCGCAGCCACGTCCCGAGACGAGCTCGACCCGCTCACGTGTCGGCTCGCGCATCCTGCGCCTGAGCCAGCGGCCGCGAAGGTGACAATCAGGGCGACTTGTAAGCGTCTCTTCGCTGGCGTCATGGCTGATTGCGGGAAACATAACCGAACCGCAATTTCACCGCCTACCGATGCGACGGATTCTACAACCGATTGTTTTTGCGCTGATCGCCATCGTCGGCGCTGGAAGCTTCGCCTGGATCGCTCTCCGTCGCGGCGAGCCCGTGAATGCCGCATGGCTCCTCACCGCCGCCCTCTGCACCTACGCGATCGCGTACCGCTTCTATAGCAAGCTCATCGCGACGCGCGTGTTCGAGCTAAACGGAGATCGCGCAACTCCTGCGGTAAGGTTGAACGATGGCCGAGACTACACTCCAACTAATCGCTGGATAGTCTTCGGCCATCACTTCGCGGCGATCGCCGGGCCGGGTCCACTGGTGGGTCCCACGCTCGCAGCACAATTCGGATTTCTTCCCGGCGCACTCTGGATAATCGTAGGAGTTGCAGTCGGCGGGGCGGTTCAGGATTTCGTCATCCTCGCATCGTCCATCCGCCGGAACGGAAAGTCCCTCGGCCAGATGGCGCGCGATGAGATCGGACCCGTCGCCGGCGTAACAGCACTGGTCGCAGTGCTCGGCATCATGGTCGTGCTCATCTCGGTCCTCGCACTCGTAATCGTGAACGCTCTCAAGTCCAGCCCGTGGGGAATCGTCACGATCGGTCTCACCATTCCGATCGCAATGCTCATGGGCGCATACCTCCGCTGGTTCAGGCCAGGACGAGTGCTCGAGGCGAGCGCAATTGGAATCGTGCTCCTGATCGTTGCGCTCTATGCCGGCAGATGGGTCGCGGAGAATCCGTCGCTCGCGCCGGTGTTCACGCTCAAGGGAACTACTATAGCGCTGCTCATAATGGGATACGGTTTCGCCGCGTCGGTGCTTCCGGTGTGGATGCTGCTCGCTCCGCGCGATTATCTGTCGGCGTTCGTAAAGATTGGCGTGGTGATCGCACTCGCGCTCGGCATCCTGATCGTTCTGCCTCCGCTTCAGATGCCGGCGCTGACGCGATTCACCGATGGAACCGGACCGGTGTTCGCCGGCAAAGTCTTTCCGTTCGTGTTCATCACGATCGCGTGCGGCTCGATATCCGGGTTTCATGCGCTGGTTGCATCCGGCACCACACCGAAGCTGATCGAGCGAGAAACGGACGCACGGATGATCGGCTACGGAGGCATGCTGATGGAGTCACTCGTCGCGGTGATGGCGTTGATCGCCGCGTGTGTTCTGACTCCGGGTGTCTACTTCGCGATCAATGGACCTGCCGGCGCGATTGGAACAACAGCGCAATCCGCCGCTCTCGCCATTCAGAACTGGGGATTCGTTCTCAATCCAGGAGAGATGGAGCAGCTTGCACGACAAGTAGGTGAAGCATCACTGCTGTCGCGGACGGGGGGAGCGCCGAGCCTCGCCGTCGGAATGGCGCATCTCTTTTCACGCGTGCTGGGCGGCGGCGGCGCGATGGCGCTCTGGTATCACTTCGCGATCATGTTCGAGGCGCTGTTCATTCTTACCACCCTCGACGCAGGCACGCGCGTTGGACGATTCATGCTGCAGGACCTCGGCAAGCACGTATGGTCGCCGCTGGGCCGCGGCTCGTGGTATCCCGCCGTCGTGATCTCCAGCGCGATCTTCGTCGTGATGTGGGGGTACTTCCTCTATCAGGGCGTGACGGATCCACTCGGTGGCATCAACTCGCTCTGGCCGCTTTTCGGAATCTCGAATCAGCTGCTTGCGGCGGTGGCACTTTGCGTCGGAACGACGGTGATCATCAAGATGGGAAAACCGCGATATGCCTGGGTCACACTCACTCCACTTGCCTGGCTGGCTGTCGTCACGCTCAGCGGCGGATGGATCAAAATCTTCTCCGACAGTCCGCGCCTTGGATTCCTCACACACGCGCGAATGCTCGATGCGGCAGTTGCTTCGGGGGCGTTGCCGCCGGGGGTCGCTTCTATCGGCGCCGCGCGGCAGATGATGTTCAACGATCGCCTCGATGCAGCCGTAGCGGCTTTCTTCATGATATCGGTGGTCGTGATCCTCGCCGACTCCGTGCGCGAATGGGCCGCGATCCTGCGAGGGTACAAGCCAGCGATCACAACCGAAGTCGAGTTCAGCCACACTCGTGAATTCGTCATTCGCGCCGCAGGTGGCGGATGACGCGTGCGCTGATCAGTAACCATCACCCCACGATCAGGAACCGAATGCGTAGAGACTTGTTCGTACTTGTATCGATATTCCTTGCAACGCCTCTCATCGCGCAACAGACGCCCGCCACGCAATCGCGCTTCGATTTCTCGATAAGGAACATCATGCGCGGTCCCGAGCTGTACGGAAGGCAGCCCACGGACGTGCGCTGGAGCGCGGACAACAAGTGGATCTATTTCACGTGGCTGGAGCCGGGTACCGACTGGCGCGAGACGGTAAAGCGATTCCGTGTCCGCGCGACACCAGGGTCGAAGCCTGAACGCGTTTCACCTGCGAGCTTCGATTCGGTCGGTGCGCTTGTGACAACTGGCCGGCCGTCGAAGAATGGCCGCTACACTGCGGTCGAGTACAACGGTGACATCTACATCACCGACCTGCAGCAGGGCACTACCCGCCGCCTCACTCAGACGATCGCCCGTGAGCGGAATCCTGAATTCTCCACCGATGCCTCGAAGGTCTACTTCATCCGCGACAACAACGCGTATTCGATCGATATCAACACAGGATTCATTCGACAGCTGACTGATCTCCGGTCCGGACCGGAGCCGGTCGATTCCGCGCGCGCAACCGGCCAACGCGGCCGACTCGAGCAGCAGCAGCGCGATCTTTTCGAAGCGATCCGCGATCGCGTGCGCGCGGACAGCATTGCACGAGCTGAGCGAAAAGAAAGGGAGTCGCGCGCGTTGAAGCCGTATTACACGCAGCGGGGAGAGGAGCTCAGCTCCGTGGATGTGTCACCGTCCGCCAACGCTCTGCTCGTTGCGACTCGCATTCAAGCGCAGGGCGCTCGGTCGAACGACATCCCGCGCTTCGTAACGGAGAGCGGGTACATCGAGGAGATTCGAGGTCGCGAGAATGTCGGCGACATTCAGGACAGGGGACGAATCGGATTCATCAATCTGTCCACGGGCACGCTCACGTGGCTCAAGCCCTTCCCGAACGACACCGCCAACGGTTTTGTCGAAACACTCGGCTGGACAGACGATGGAACGCGCGGTGCTTTTTACGCATACAGCGCCGACAACAAGCTCAGAGTGCTCCAGACAGTCGATGCGTCGACCGGGCAGCTTCGCACCCTGGAGACTTTGCGCGATACCGCGTGGGTCGACGGGCCGTGTAATGGTTGCGGCGGATGGTACGACAACGGCCGGCGGTTCTGGTACGTGTCCGAAGCGGATGGATTCGCGCACCTCTATACGATTGCTGCCGATGGCACCGATCGGAGACAGCTCACTTCGGGAAAGTGGGAAGTAATTGACGTCGACCTTTCGCCTGACGAGAAGTGGTTCTACCTCCATACGAACGAGCCGTCTCCGTTCGAGCAGCAGTTCTACCGAATGTCCGTGAATGGAGGCGCCCGCGAGCGAATTACGACAAAGTCGGGACGACATCGTGTAACAGTTTCACCAAATGGCGAGTGGCTCGCTGACGTTTACTCGTACGTCAATCGGCCACCCGATCTCTTCCTGATGCGGAGTCGGACTGGCGCGGAGATGTCGCAGCTCACTGTGTCGCCGAGCGTTGAGTGGCTGTCTTTTCCGTGGATTGCGCCGGAGATCGTGATGATTCCCGCGTCGGATGGAGTTCAGGTTCCGGCGCACATCTATCGCCCGCGCGACATGGGCGCGCAACCGAATGGCGCCGGAGTGATCTTCGTTCACGGCGCCGGCTATCTCCACAACGTCGGGAATTTCTGGTCCGAGTATCCGCGCGAGTACATGTTCAATCAGTTCCTCGCGTCAAAGGGATACGTCGTACTGGACCTCGACTATCGCGGATCCGCCGGATACGGTCGCGACTGGCGAACGGCGATTTACCGCTGGATGGGCGGTCGCGACTTGCAGGATCAGGTCGACGCGTCGAAGTATCTGACTAAGGAGTACTCGATCGATCCGGAGCGTATCGGGATTTACGGCGGCAGCTACGGCGGATTCATCACGCTGATGGCGCTGTTCACTCAACCTCGGTACTTCGGCGCCGGTGCGGCACTTCGCAGCGTCACCGACTGGGCGCATTACAATCACGGCTACACATCGAACATCCTGAACGTACCGCAGACGGACACGCTGGCATTCCGCCGCTCATCGCCGATCTATTTCGCCGAAGGGCTCAGGGATCCGCTGGTGATGCTCCACGGAATGGTCGACACGAACGTGTTGTTCCAGGATATCGTTCGCCTCTCGCAGCGTCTGATCGAGCTTGGCAAGACCGATTGGGAGCTCGCCGCGTATCCAGTTGAGGACCATGCGTTCGTGCGTCCGTCATCGTGGGCCGATGAGTATCGCCGGATCTTCGAGATATTCGAAAGAAGTCTTCCATCGCGCGTGCCGGTGAAGGCGGACGCGCCATGACGGCCGTGATCCGTTCAGCGATCGTGCGTGCGCTTCACGCGATTGCCGGGGTTCCGGATTACGACCGGTATCTGGCGCATGTGCTCGAGCATCATCCAGACCGGACGCCGATGACTCGCGAGGAATTCGCCCGTGATCGGCTGGAGAACCGCTACAACAGTCCGGGCAATCGCTGCTGCTAGGTAAGAGGTGCGGGGGAGATTCTAGTCCGGAGGAAATGCTACGTCAGTAGCTCGACATTCCGGCTGAGTTGACCTGAAGATTCGCAAGAACGTAAGTGACGCCTGCGTCAACTTCGGGCATACCAATCGTGAGGACGGCCGGGTATCCGAACAGCGCATCATATGAAACCCGTATCTGCTCTCCCGCCTCGGCGCGCTCGATGGCGAAGTCGAACAGCCTCTCGATTGTTTTGCTCTGGTTGCCGCTGGCCGCGAACTGCGCGCCTGTCCTGCGATCCCACGCACGAGTGATCTGGGCGGACTTCACTTCCAGAACGGCCGGGTTTGGCTCACCGAACCCGCAGAAGCAGTAGAGTTGCTCCTCGACTCGATAGCTCCGCGGCCCTATAGTGAGCCACGCGCTGCGGCGCACCTTGAGCTCGCTTACGGTGCCGGTTCCCTCGACTACGCTTTTGGGGAACGGGAGATCCCCGTCCTTCGGCTCGAATGGAAGGGACGTATCGCACGCACTGACTGCGATGGCGGACACGAGACACACAAACAATGAACGACGCATAGGCAAACCTCCGAAAGTGGACTGTGCATACTCATGCGCACCGGTCCGCATATTCCGACGCGGTCCAGCCCTGCCCTGTCTCAACCTCCGGTGCTCCAAGCGAATGTGAGACTTCGTGCCGAAGGGTGCGAAGCTTCTCGGAAATCGATCGGTCTGTGAGCTCGTTGAATCGACGCGCGATTCTCACGAGCCATTCGTCGTTCGCTTCGTACGAGAACCCGACGCCATATGTGCGGGCAAGGCCTGATTTTCGGACGATCGCGCGATCGAACATCATGATGGAAGGAAGACGTTGCGAGATGGCAGCGCCAAGTAATTGGCACCTTGGATCAATATGCGAAGCGAGGCGTTCCGCTTCCGCCGAAAACGCCGCCGTCTCTTCGATCGACGGAGCCGACAGGAGACAATTCGGAACCCTTGCGGGGGAGACCGTATTGACCGTGCAGGAAGTATTTGCAGCAGTATCGACTGGGATTATCCCGGTAGGCGACGGTGCAACAGTCTCCATGTCCACCTCGACCGGCATTCCCGACGTCGCATAGTGAGGATGGGCGCAGGCGGTGAGGAAAAGGGCGGTCGCGAGTAGTCGGAATCGCATCACACACAAGTTATTTGATTGCATGCTTGGGGTACAAGCATCGCGGCGTTCACGACTTCTGTGTCGTCTGTGCTAAGGCTTTTCCAGGCCCTTTTCACACGCCGACAGGCACCTTCTAATTGTCTCTACGGTATGGTCGCCCATGTGTCCGATACGGAAGCTCTTCGACTTTAGCTTCCCATAGCCTGTGCCGATCGTGATCTGCTCCTCACTCAGCTTTCGATGCAGATCTTCCACCTTGACTCCATCGGGTATACCGATCGCCGTCACAGTTGGCGACCTCCCGCGCTCTCGCGCGACGACTTTCAATCCGCGACGCTCTGCCCAGGCAAGCACCTCGCCCTGCATAGCCGAATGCCGCGCCCACCGATTCTCGATTCCTTCCTCGAGTATGTAGTCGAGCTGCGCATCGAGAGCGTAATAGAGCGAGATGGCCGGCGTGTTCGGCGTCTGGTTCTTCTTCACCAGGTCCTCGTATTCGATGAGATCGAAGTAGACTCCACGATTCGGATTTCCTCGCCCGAGGTCGAGATACTTCTCTGAGGCGACCGCGAATGCGAGACCCGGCGGGAGCGCGAAAGCTTTCTGCGATCCCGTGAGGACAAAGTCGAGTCCCCAGTCATCGAATCTCAGCTCGGCGCCTGCGACCGAGCTGACGCCATCGATGAGGCAGTAAACTCCAAGTCGATGCGCTGCGTCGGAGATCGCTCGAACATTGTTGAGTGCCCCCGTCGACGTCTCCGAATGCCCGACCGTAATGGC
>DATBRZ010000270.1:0-3438 GCA_036560025.1 Gemmatimonadaceae bacterium
CAGCATCCTGGACTGGGCACCAGCAACGCAGTTGTCGCTCTAGGCCCGACGACTTACCTCGAGATAATTGCACCCGATCCGGATCAACCGGATCCCCCACAACCCCGACTCTTCGGCATCGATGATCTGGATGAATCCAGACTCGCGGCGTGGTTCGTCGGAAGCGGCAATCTTCAAACTCTGCGAGAGGACGCACTTCGAGAGGGCGTGCCTCTTGGTGAAGTGAGATCGGGAAGCCGGCGGCGGCCCGACGGCGTTCAACTGTCGTGGAAATTCACAGACCCGTGGTCGCCGGTTGCTGACGGTGTTGTTCCATTCTTCATCGACTGGGGCGACTCGTCGCATCCAGCCGAAACTGCCGCTCAGGGAGCTACGCTCGTCAGCTTTCGCGCCGAGCATCCGCAAGCAAATGAAGTTCGCCGCGTGTTGGCGCGACTGCGACTCGACCTTCCTGTCGAGCAGGGTCGGCGACCTGCGTTGATCGCGATCATCGAAGGCGCGCATGGTCGCGCTGAACTACGGTAGGATCGACGCGATTCCCGCTGATTCGATGAATCGCGTAACCGAATCCGGCCTCGTACGCGGCATAGGCCGCTGGGACTTCCTCGGGTTTGCAATCAACGCGTCGATCGGCGCGGGGATCTTCGGCCTCCCGGGGAGAATCTACGCGCTCACAGGGATGTACAGTCTGCTCGCTTTTTTTGTCAGCGCGGCGCTGATGATTCTCATCATCCTGTGCTTCGTCGAAGTAGCCGGCCGGTTCAGGGAAACGGGCGGCCCCTACCTGTACGCACGCGAGACGTTCGGTCCGTTTGTCGGATTCCAAGTAGGGTGGCTGCTCTGGCTCACGCGAATGGCGGGCTTTGCCGCTATTTCCCACCTGTTCGTCAATTATGTGGGATACTTCTGGCCCGCCGCGAGCTCCGGAGCGACGCGCATCTCGATCATCGCGGCACTCGTGGTCGGCCTCACGACGATCAACTACATCGGAGTTCGGCCGGCCGCTCTCGCGAGCGATTTCTTCACCGTGGCGAAGGTGATTCCACTGCTGCTCTTCGTTGGAGTAGGCGTGTTCTTCATCGACAAGCAGCGACTGTCGTTCGGAGCACCGCCCGATTATGGCTCTTTCTTCGACGCCGTTCTCCTGCTCGTGTTCATGTTCATGGGATTCGAGGGAACGTTGATCCCGTCGGGGGAGATTGAGGATCCGGAGCGAACAATCCCGTTCTCGCTGCTCGGTGCAGTAGCCGGCGTTGCGCTTCTCTGCACCGCGATACAGGTCGTGTGCATCGGAACACTGCCGACGTTGGCGGATTCGGAGAGACCGCTCACTGACGCCGGCCGCATTTTCCTTGGAGGCACTGGCGCTTCGGTAATTACGACCGGTGCGCTCCTTTCAATGCTTGGGATTCTCCATCTGTCGGCACTCGCGACGCCGAGGCTTCCGTTTGCAATGGCGGAACGTGGGCAGCTTCCGCAGATCCTGTCACGCACGCACAGCCGCTTTCACACACCGCATGTCGCTCTTCTTTTAACTGCAGCGATGATTCTCGGAATCACGCTCTCGGGGACGTTCATCTATGCGGTCACGATCAGCGTGATCATCCGACTCATCGTGTACGCGATTACCTGTGCCGCACTTCCGGTGTTGCGCCGTCGAAGCGATAAGCGCGACACGGGCTTTACCGTTCCTGGCGGTACCCTCGTCTCGATTACATCGTTTATCCTCTGCATTCTGCTCATCTCGAACAGCGGATGGCGCGAAGCGCGCGATGCGGGGATTGCCGTTGTAGCCGGTTTCGTTCTCTACTTTGCGTATCGGTTGCGCGCTCGCGAATCGCTTCGCAGCGTGGGGAAGAAAACGATCGATGACTGACGAGCTGCATCCTTCCTAACGGAGATCCCATGTCTCACGGCAAGATCTGTTATCTCGAAATACCGGCGAAGACAGCGGAAGCGTCGGCGGAGTTCTATAGCAGCATTTTCGGATGGAAGGTCAGGAAACGCGGTGACGGCGAGCTGGCCTTCGATGATCCTGGCGGCGTTAGCGGAACGTGGGTCAAGGAGAGCGATCGGACTCCCGACGAACGCACGCGGACTTACATCATGGTCGATGACATCGCGGATGCGCTAAAGCGGATTGAGGCCGCCGGTGGTCGGATCCTCACGCCGCGGACGGATATCGGCTCAGGTATGGGCGCATTTGCAGCGTTCACAGACCCCGTCGGGAACGAGTTCGGTCTTTATGAGGAGCCGTCATGATACCTTCATCAAAACACGAGCGTTTGAATCGAGTGCGGTAGGCTATTGACCTCGGCTGCGTTGCCGTCCAGCCAGAGAAAATAGGAAAGCTTCTGGTCGGTCTTGTTCATCACCACTACCGACACTTTTCCATCAGGGTTGACGAAGGCGGCGGAAAGCAGCGCACTTCTGCTCGGTGCACTGGCGATTCTTCTTGCGCCGGGGCGGACAAACTTCGAGAAGTGTCCGATGTAGTAATACGAGTTCGTGTAGATCAGCTCACCGGTTTTCGTATCTGCGTGAACCGGTGCAAAGCAGAAGTTGCCGACGTGATTTGGTCCACCTTGTTCGTCCAGCAATACGTTCCAGTCTGTCCAGCCCACAGCGCCGCTGTTGAAGTCGTTGATCATCGAGCGCGCGTACGCTTCGCCCAGTCGCCACGCGGTAATCTCCTTAGGCTTGAAGGAATCGGCGGTTCCTTCGGTGAAGAGCAGTTTCTTGTCGGGGAAAGTCTCGTGGACGAGCTTGACGTTGTCGAACATCTGGTCGCCACCGCTCCACGGCTCGTACCAGTGATAGCCGATGCCCCATACATATTGTGCGGCCCTGGGATCCTTCAGGATGGTGCTGACCCTCTGGTAGATGAGATCGCGGTTGTGATCCCACGCAATGATGTTCTTGTCGCCGAGCCCTTCCCTCTTCATCGTCGGGCCGAGGAAGTTCTTCAGGAAATCCCTTTCTTCTTCAGCGGTGTAGATGCATGACTCCCACGTCTGCGTCGCCATCGGCTCGTTCTGAATGGTGATGCCCCAGACGGGAATCCCTTCCCTCTCGTACGCCTTGATGAATTTCGTGTAGTAATTGGCCCACGACTGATGGAATTCCGGTTTCAGCTTTCCACCGTGGAGCATGTCATTGTTGGTCTTCATGAATGCCGGTGGACTCCACGGGCTGGCAAAGAGAGTCAGTCCTCGGCCCGTCGCGGCCTGGCAGCGTTTGATGAATGGAATGCGAAACCGTTTGTCGTGATCGACGCTGAAGGACTTGAGCTCTTTATCGCCTTCATTGACATAGATGTAGCTGGCTGAGGAGAAATCGCAGCTGTGGATGTGCGTTCTTGCCAGCGTGTAGCGGATGCCTTTGCGGGGATCGAAGTAGGCATCGAGGAATTCCTGCTGTTTCGCTGCCGGCAGCTTC
>DATBRZ010000271.1:0-4757 GCA_036560025.1 Gemmatimonadaceae bacterium
CGACAGGCCCTCGATGGAGTCGACGTCCGGCTTCTCCATCTGCTCGAGAAACTGCCTCGCATACGCCGACAGCGACTCGACATAGCGCCTCTGCCCCTCGGCGAAAATCGTGTCGAACGCCAGTGACGATTTTCCCGAGCCGGAAACGCCGGTGATGACGACGAACTTGTTCCGTGGGACAACGACGTCAATGTTCTTGAGGTTGTGCTCGCGGGCACCGCGGATGACGATGGAATCCATGTGTTTTTTGGTTTTGGTTTTTCAGTTTATCCCGAGCGGAGCGAGGGATCTCCGGTGCAAGCGCACGTACAGGCGAGATTCTAACGGCGGGAGGTTCGGAAGTGTTCCCGCGCTACGATGGGTAGAGGCCGTGGTTACTCGGGACAGAGCTCTTCGGTCGCCCGCATCCTCATCCCAGCTCTGAGAAACCGCACCTCGGCCAATTCTGTCCGAGGAAACTGCTTCATCAACGGCGCGACTTGAATTGCCTGACGCGGAAGACAACCGCCGGTCACGATCCACGACGGTCCGATCAGTTCTTCGCCGTTCGCGGAATAGCGCACGATTGTGAGGTCTCGCACCTTCGGTAGTTGCTGCCAGTAATACCCGAAGTTACGTGAGACCCACGGATTTGCTACAACGAGCGTATCGCGAGGCTGGATGCGTTCATGAACATAAATCGCAACCTCGCGCCAATCCGATCGGTCGCCGCGATAGTACTCGTCGATTTTGATTCCGGCACATCCGACGAACAACAGAGTAATCGCCACGGCGAGCGACGCGGATGCCCAGTAGCGTGAAAAAAGACCGAGCGCCGCCCCCGCAAGAACAAACGCGCCGATCCATGAAGGCATGAAATAGCGAACTGCAGGATAGTGTGGATGCATATGCAGCAGTGCGATCTCCATCGCGGTGCCTGCGAGCAGCATGAACGCCGGCACACGCAGCAGCCGTACGCGGATGCTGATCAGCGCGCCGGCTGCAACGATGAACCAGAACGCCCACGACGCAAGGCTCACCGGCTCCCACGTGCGGTCGCTTCCGGCCGCCAGGCTCTGCAGATGCCAGGTCCACCACGCCCAGTCGAGTTGCGCCGGCGGATTCGGCGAAGGCCTCTTCACTGCAGTCCAAATCACGGAAAACCACGGCGAGTACAAAGCCGCCCACGCGACAACGATCAGCGGAACTCGTCGCCAGAGCGGGCGAAGCCGATCCTTCCGGTCGAGAAAAATGCGGATGATTCCGGCCAGCGCCGCGATCATACCGGCGAAGTACAACGTTCCTCCTGCGAGAAACACCAGGACGAACCATGCTGCCGCCCAATATCGTTTCCGGGTTTTCGCGTAGAGCTCGAGCGCAACAAGGCTACTCAGGGTGTAGAAGAGCGCGCAGGAGTACGGCCGGACCTGTTGCGAGTAAAAGACGTGGATCGGCGAGACCGCGAGCAGCAGACCGGCGAAGGCACCGGTGCGCCATGAGATCCACCAGGTGCCGAGGAGGATCATCAATCCAACGGAGGTCGCGCCGGCAATCACGCTTGGCAGCCGTCGAACCCATTCCGATCCTCGGCGGCCGACCACGAATTGGACGATGTAGTCGCCGGGCGGATGGACGACATCTGCCTTGACCGCCGCCATCATTTCCGGGAACGGCAGCGACGACCAGCGCACCTCGGCGATTTCGTCGTTATCCAGAGCCCGATGTTGCAAATGGCCGAAACGAAGTAACAGCGCCAAGAGGACGATGGAAATCGCGACGATCGCTCGCCGCGCCGTGGGTGGGGTCATGTCAACTCATTTACGTTGCGCGCCAATGGGTCGTCCATCATCTTTTCCCGCCAGCACGTGCTCGCGTCGGCTGCAGCGCTTGCAGCGGCGTGGCCGCGGCGCTGCAGCGTTCCGAGTGCGTTACCATTTCGGGTCGCGGGCCACGCCGCTGAAGCTCGGTCCGCAAGGCGGGACCTTGAGAGTGGAATTTCCGCCAACGATTCATCGTAAGCTGGCGAGAGGTATCAGATGACACCGCGAGTTGACTTTGTCCTCCAGTCGCCGAATTCGGATACGCAGCTTCTAGTCGAGGCGAAGACAACCGACGCGCCTTCGAAGGAGTGGGCAGCCCGACTCGCCCGCAACCTTCTTGCGCACGTCGAAACTCCGTCGAGTCTGTACTTTTTACTCGTACTTAGAAATTACCTATACCTTTGGAAGCACATTCCTCGTGACGATCACTCGGCGCCAGATTTTTCCGCGCCCACCTCGGAGGTGCTGAAGGAGTACTTGGCATCTGTTCAGACTTCTCTTCGGGACATCAATGGCCCCAGCTTTGAACTACTGGTGAAGACATGGTTGAACGAGTGGGTGCATGGCCGGGCCACAGAATCTACGGAGAAATGGGTGCGTGAGGCTGGGTTACAGCAGTTCGACAACGCAGTGTTGACGGACGAAACGCAGTGATTGTCCACGTTGAGACCAACTTCGTGTTGGAACTCACGTACGAGCAAAACTTACGACAGCTGTGGCGATATCCTCAGATGGGCCGAGGCGGGGCATTTCGCCCTGGTTCTTCCGTTTTTCTCAAGCAATTGAAGCCCGCATCTCGTGGCTAACGAAGGTGAAACGGCGGAACAAACTCCATGGCGATTTGACTAGCGAGATTCGTGAACTTGCTCGATCGAAGCCTCTCGTCGACATTGATCAGAAAAGTCAGGCACTGGTTGCTGCGCTCGTGGATACGGCTCAGCAGGACCGGACGAGACTCGAAAACGCACTCGCGAGGATTGTGAAATGCGGCACGATCGAACCATCGACAAACAATACCGTTGCTGAAGCTCTCAGAATCGAGCGTGAACTAGGTCTGTCACCTCAGGACGCCACCGTGTATGCGACGGTGCTTGCGCACCTGGGCAAAGCCGGCAGTGGTGAAAAGTTGTTCGTCAATCGAAATTCGAACGATTTCGCGAATCCGACGATCGAAGACCAGCTTGGCAAACTTGAGTGCAAGCTCATGACGCGTTTCGAAGCAGCCGCTGGTTATCTGAAATCGACACTTAAGCTGTGACGTCCGCCTAACGCCACGCGAAATGTTAGGCGGTTCCGCTATGGCGTGATGATCGTGACCTCGTTGGTAGTGTTGTTCGTCAAACTCAGCATTGCCCAAAAGAAATACAAGTTTGAGACTACCTCGATGCGAACTAGCCTTCCGGCGAGTTCCGGTCGATCGAATCGTACATTCGTAAGCACGTTCGGGTACGGGTATGGAAGCCCGGGACATGTCCCCTCATTCTCGAACCCGTTAAACAGCAGCGGTTCGTCAACCAAGAGTGCGTCGGATGCCAGGTCGAAAATCCGGATGCGGTTCTCTGGTTTGATCGGGATATTAGCAACGGCGTCGAACGTGTAGACGCGAAGCGCGTAGCGGTATCGGTCGTCAATCGGTACATTCAACAACTGCTGACGCATTCGACCGGCCGTAGTGGGGATGACCGGAATGTTAGTGCCTGCGGAGGTTTGATTCCTGCTTGCATCATGCGTTCGAGCCTGAAGATAAACCTGCTCGGCAGATGCATCATCGACGTATATGTACTCGCTCGTCACAAATGACTCGCGACCAGGAAGAGGCTCAACTTCCAACGTGGTAAGCGCAGGAACCGGTGTGTCGGGTACGTCCACGATCCTGAAGCCGCGGGAATCTGGAATCGGTTGCCATGCTCGGCGGTAGATTCGCACCGGGTGATCAGCATCATTGCGAATCCAGAGCTCGTTACGCCAGACGCTGGCATTCGCGCCCGCATAATCGCCGAGTGGTATGGGGATCAGAAGCTTGTGGCAAGTAGCAGTTTGACCGAAACCAGCAAGTGGGAAGAACTGGGATGCTGCAACAGCGACCGTTGCGAGGAGCCGTGACATGATTACAGATACGTGCCAAAGGCGGCCCCCGTTGGGTATGAATCCGCCTAACTGAACGATGAACTCGCCACGTTGAGTGAAAAGTTCAAGGTTCAACGTTCATCGTTTCGCGAACCAGCCAATCTCTGTATGGGCCGGAAATATAGGCCGGGCGCAGAACCACGAACTCCGGCACTTCGTACGGATGTCTGGAGAAAAGCGCTGTTTTCAGTTCATCCAGCCGTTCTTCGACTGTTTTGATCAACAGCAATTGCTCGGAATCGTTTTCGATTTTTCCCTGCCAACGATAGATGGACTGGATCTTGGGGACGATGTTCACACACGCAGCCAACCGCATCTCTACCAGGTGTGTCGCAAGCGGAGCGGGATCGAACGTCGCACCGACGGTCGTCAGCACGACGACCGGGGTCATCGGCCGGCGATCCTCGCCGCCGCCTCGTGGGCGACTTCGCGCGCCGCAGCCCGGTACTGTCCGTACTGCACGAAGGGAAGCATGATGGACGCCCAGACCGAGCGGCTGCCCACCCCGATCGCTGTGGGAACGACGGCGGTATTTTTCTTTTGGAGGTCGTAGCGTTCGATGATGTCGAGTGTTCGGGCGTCGTACAGCCGGAGCTCGGCAGCCACGCGTGCGACGACGATCGCCACTTCGACAGCGACAGGGCCGGCTCCCGTTCCGATGCCGCCGATCTCACGATTCGCGGCATGACTGGAAACCACCTCCACGTAGAAGTCGGCGTTCGGCAGCCCTTGGCGGGAAAGTTCGTCGTAGGTCATGCCTGTGTCGAAGGCATCGAATCCGAGCGCACGCAATTCCCTGCGCAGGTCGTGCTGCTGAGTATTGGCGACGGT